>JBAUZB010000186.1:0-6417 GCA_049585095.1 Candidatus Tumulicola sp. | reverse complement strand
GCGCAGCGCCGTCACGTCGGTGCGAATGAGGGCCAAGCAACGCGCGTACCCGGGCGCCGGAATGTCGGGGCACGCGGCGCGCGTGTTATTCCCGGCGACGTGCATCGCCGGCGCCGCGGCGGGGTTCGCCCCCACGCCGGGCAGCGTTTGATTCATCGAGCCGCCGGAACAAGCGGCCAAAAGGGCGACGCCGGCAATGGCGAGCGCCCGAACGTAGTGTGCGTTCAAGAAAACATCTCCTTAAGTATACAGAGCGAATCGGTCGACCCACAGCGTTGCGAATCGGTCGACCCAGTGTATCACGCTCGGTAAACGGCGTCACGCGGGACTTGGTTCCACTCTCGGGCGGTACGGTGGCGGGCGGGCGCCCCCGCGACGAGCCATCGAGCACCTTTTTGGCAGCGCTTAGATCGCGCGGATCTTTGCCATCATGCCGAGGTCTTCGTGATCCAGGATGTGGCAATGGAACACGAACTCGCCGCGAATCACCGGATCGCGGAAATCCATCAGCGCGACGACCTCGCCAGGCTTGCTCCCTCGCCGGTGCGGAACCACGACGCTGTCGGCCCAATGCGGCTGCGCCACCTTCAGCCCGTCGATCGATTCCACCAAGAAGTGCGTTTGATGAATGTGAAAGTCGTGCATCTCTTCGGTCGTATTGACGATGTGCCACTCTTCGACGGTGCCGACGTGCACCACGAACATCGGCGGAGCGCGCATTCGAAACACCTTGCCGTTGATCAGAAAGTGCTTGGCATTTTCGCTCAGCACGACACTGCGGGTAACGGCAGGCGGCGGCAGCGCGGTGGTATACGCGTTCTGCGGCAGTGGCTCGTCGACGGTCAGCGCCGGTTTCGCAAACGCCGCAGGCCGCAGCGATCGCGGCGCTTCAAGCGTCGCCAGCACCATCGCCGGATCGGGATCGCCGTGCGGCCCCGAATGGTAGCACAGCGTTCGGAATTGCGCGTGACCGCCGGCGGGTCCGGTGACTACGAACTCCGCGCGCCCGGCCGGCGGAACCACGATCGAGGCTTCTTTCAGCGTCGGCGGCGTGCCGGGATAACTGTCGAGCGCGAAGCCGTCGACGGCCACCAGTTCGAGCGATTCGCCGTCGACCGCCAGCTTGAGCGTTTTGTGCCCGGTTGCGTTGACGACGCGAAAGAACTGCCGTTCTCCCGGCGCGATCGGAACGATCGGCTGCACCGCGCCGTTGAGCGAAACCGTCAAGCCGTCGCCGGTGGTGCAGGGGTTCGTGTTGGTTTTTCGCGGACCGAGGTCGTCACCGTCGCCGATGCCGGTCGCGCGAACGATGATCAGCCGTTGCTTCAGCGCCGCCAAACCCCGAAGATGGCGTTCCAATCCCTCGATCACGATCGCGCCCGAGATCCCGCTGTCGCCCACTTGAAAGTTCGTTTGTCCGTGCACGTGCGGGTGATACCAGTAGAGTCCCGGCAGTTGCTCGCGCGGAACGTTGACTACGTAGTTCACGCTGCCGCCGGGAGTTGCGAGCGTGCGCAGCACGTCGTCGCCGGGCCGCTTGGGCGAAACGCCGAGCCCATGAAAATGCAAGTTGACGTCGTCGGCCATGCCCTCGGCGTTGGGCGGCGGAACGTTCGGCAGTTGGTTGGAAAGGTCGACCGCGATCGCCTCGCCGGGCTTCACCGAGATCGTCGGAACGACGCCGCGCATGCCGTCGTAATCGAACTCCGGCTGACCGGTGGCCGGGTCTTCGTCGGCGACCAGCGACACCTGAGCAACGCCGCCGACGGCGTGGACGACCGGGGGTTCGGGCAGCTCCACGCCGGAACGTCCGGCGGCTGCCGCCGGATGCGCCGGCGGCAACGGTGCCGTCGGGTTGCTCGACCAACATCCCGCAAGGCACGCGCACGCAATCGCAACCAGGATACCACGCCGCATCGTCGGACTTGCTTCTCACTGCGGGTCGCGCGCGCCCGCTCAGCGAACCGCTCCGCGAATTACACGACCATATCGTTTCGTATGGAGTCACGATGAAACGCTTTTTGTTGCTCGTCTCGGTTTTCGCGTTGTCGCTCGGCGGATGCGGCGGAGGTACGGGCAATCCCACTCCCCCGGCGGTTCCGGCCGCGGTTCCGGCATATTCGTCACTGCACGCGCGGGGCGAGCTGCCGCGATTTCTGCGCCTGGGGCACACGCCCGCGCTGCCGCCGCTGCGGCGACACCAAATCACCGGCGCGGATCGGGCGCGCGCCCAAGCGGGCGGCTGGACACCGGTCACCGCCGCGTCGCCGTTCGTCAATGGTCCCGGCACCGCCATGCTCATGACCGACGGCACGATTTTGGTGCAGGATAGCTGCACTCCCAACTGGTTCGCGTTGGTTCCCGACAAGAACGGCAACTACGTCACCGGAAGCTGGACGGCGAAAGCGGCAATGCCGTCAAACTACGGACCGTTGTATTTCGCATCGGCGGTGCTGCCCGACGGCAAACTCATCGTCAACGGCGGCGAATACAATTTCTGTGACACGACGGAAACCACGCTCGGCGCGATTTACGACCCGGTGGCCAACGCTTGGACGGCGGTGGCCGGCCCCAGCGGCTGGACCCGAATCGGCGACGGGCAGAGCACCGTTCTTCAAAACGGAACCTACATGCTCGGCAACTGTTGCAGCTCGGTACAGGCACTCTTGAACGAGTCGTCGATGACGTGGACGCAAATCGGCACCGGCAAACAAGACGCCAACAGCGAAGAAGGCTGGACGCTGCTGCGCAACGGCAGCGTGCTGGTGGCCAACGTCTTGTCGGAGCCGTTTGCGCAGGTTTACGTTCCCAAAGCCAACGCCTGGTCGGCGGCCGGCGAATTGCCGGTCGACCTGGTCGCTGCCGAAGAGATCGGTCCGCAGACGCTGCGTCCGGATAATACCGTATTCGTCGCCGGCGCAACCGGCAACACCGCCATCTATCACGCCGCCGGCGGCACCTGGACGCAAGGGCCAACGTTCCCGGTCGTGGGCGGCCAACAACTCGACGTCGCTGACGGACCATCGACGGTACTCCCCAATGGCGTGGTGATGCTTCCCGCGAGCCCCGGCATCTACCACGCTCCGGCGACGTTCTTCACCTTCAACGGCAAGAAGCTCGTCACCATCGCGGCACCGCCGAACGCCGTCAACGATTCTACCTACAACGTGCGCCTCTTGACGCTGCCAACCGGCCAAGTGCTGGAAACCGACGGCTCGAACGACGTCGAGATTTACACGGCGAAGAGCAAGTCCACCACCACCCCTCCCACGATCAGCTCGGTGCCGACGTCGCTGACGCACGGCGTCACCTACCAAATCAAAGGTAAGCGCTTCAACGGGCTGACGCAGGGGAGCATGTACGGCGACGACGCGCAACAGGCGACGAACTATCCGTTGGTCCGCATCGTGAACGACCAGACCGGTCACGTGTTTTACGCGCGGACGCACGACCACAGCTTCATGGGTGTCGCATCCGGACGGGTGGTCTCGACCCGGTTCGACGTCCCGGCCGCAATCGAAACCGGACCGAGCACCCTCGTAGTGGTCGCTAACGGCATTGCATCGCAGCCGGTGGCCGTTACCATCAATTAACTCGCAATCTCTCGGCATTCGGCAAAGAGGCCGTCCTTTCGCAGGCGGCCTCTTGCAAGCGCCGTTACTTTGTGATACAAAGTATATGACTTTGCAACGCAAAGTACATCGGTCAACCGTGCCGGAGGACCCGCATGACGCTCAAACGCCTCGTCGCCATTGCCGTAATCTTCGCCGGAGCGGGCATCGCGTGGATGATCTTGGGAGCGACGCTGGTGCAGCGCACCGCCGAGTCCGACTCAAGCCAGAGCCAAAAACTTACCTCGCAGTGGGGGTCGTCGCAAACCCAGGCCGCGCCGAGCGTGACCGCCCGGGTCGCCGTCGACACCTACAATGCGGATAAGAAACGTGTCGAGCGCGGTTACCAAGACGTGGTGGTGCCGCTTAGCAGCAGCCGCATCGAGGTGAAGCTCGATCTGGAACAACGACGCAAGGGATTGCTCTGGTACAACCTCTACGAGGTGCATTTTCTCGCGCACTACCGCATTCGTAACGATAGCTCGAGCCACCGGCTCGCGTTGCATTTTCCCTTTCCTTCGACCGACGGCACCTACACCGACTTCACCTGTTTCATCGGCGGGCGGCCGTTCACCGACGCGAGCGCGCTCAGCCAAAACGCCATCGCCTTCGACCTCGCGCCGGGCGCTCAGACGTCGATCGACGTCGGCTATCTCTCGCGCGGCATGGAATCGTGGACCTACCGCTTCGGCGACGGGGTCCAGTCGGTCAACGACTTTACTTTAGCGATGACCACGGATTTCAACGCCATCGATTTTCCGCCGCAGACGCTGCTGCCCAGCAGCGAAACGCCGTCGGCACACGGTTGGCGTTTGCAGTGGCGCTATGGCACGCTGGTCACCGGAAACGGAATCGGCATGGCGGTTCCCTATCCGATGCAACCTGGTCCGCTGGCGCAGCGCATCACCTTCTGGGCGCCGGTGGCGCTGCTGTTCTACATCTTCGTGATGCTGATGATCACGACGCTGCGGAAAATCGACTTGCACCCGGTGAACTACTTCTTCCTCGCGAGTTCGTTCTTCGCTTTCCATTTGCTGTTCGCGTACTTGGTCGACCGGATCGCGATCGAAGCCGCCTTCGTCATCTGTTCGCTGGTTTCGCTCTTCTTGACGATTACGTATCTCCGCCTCGTCGTCGGCTGGCGTTTTGCCGCGGTCGAGAGCGGGCTCGCGCAACTCGTCTATTTGATTCTTTTCTCCTACGCGCTATTCAACGAAGGTTGGAGCGGCTTGACGATTACGATCGGCGCCATCGTGACGCTCTTCGTGGTGATGCAGCTGACCGGCCGCATCCGCTGGAGCGCCCGTCTTGCGGTCGCGTCACCGGATCAATCGTAGGCGCCGCGCAAATACCAGTGCGATCCCTGACGATAGATGCGGTAGAGCTCGCCGTCTTCGAGCAGCACATCGTACTCGTCGCGCGCCACGGCCTCGGTTCCGGGCCACTCGCTAAGCTCGACGCGCCACGGGCCGGCGCATTCGAGCACCGCTTGCGGCGGATTCCCCACGAAGGCCGGTTCGCCGCCGTGGATTCGCACTGGAATTTCGGCCACTGCGAGCAGCCGCAGCTGCGGCACGACGTCGTGACCGAACGCCGGCGCCGCATCGTCGTCGTTGAGCAGCAGCGTCCGTTTCGGCGGCTCGAAGCGATCGTAGGCGAAACGCTCCTCGAGCACGTGCGCGGGTTGCGTGCGCGCGCGCCGCACCGATTCGCCGAGTGCGGCTTCCAGGCGCGCGATCGTCACCGCGACGGTTTGCGGATCGAAGTCGTCGCCGCTGAGCAGTCCCAGCGCTTCTCCGCCTTCTTCTAGTTCGGCGGCGCGCACGCGCAAACCGACGATCGCTGCCGGAAACGTGACGCCGTCGAGTTTGGCGCGCACCACGTCGAGCATCGCTTTTTCTTGCGCGGTCGACGACGCCAGCGGCACCTCGAACCGCTGCGTCTGCGCGTCTTCCAACTCGATATCGAGCGTCAGCGCGCCGGCGCGTTTGCCGCACCGTTCGAGATCGGCCGTAATTCGCGCGAGCAGCATCCGCAGCGCGAAGATGACCTGCGCTTCGTCGTCGGCGCGGCCTTCACCATACATCGACGCTTCGATGGCGACGGCATGCGCGCGCGGAACGAACGGCGTTCGATCGACGCCCTGGGCCAACTCGTGCCAGCGTGCGGCATCCGGTCCGAAACGACGCACGAACGGCCCGTGCGGCAGCCGCGCGAGTTCGCCGAGCCGTTCGATGCCCAAGAGGCGCAGGCGTTCGGTAATTTTCGGATCGATCTCGAGCAGCGAAAGCTCGAAGGGCGCCAGCAGCGTGCGCGCACCTCCGGCATCGCACACGGTGCCGTCGCCAAGCTGCGCGGCGGCACGCGCGGCAATCTTGTTCTCGCCGGCTCCGACGCACAGCGCAAAACAAAACGGCGCTGCGATTGCGCGCGTCTGCGCCATCCATTGCGGCGCGGTTCCGGCAATGCCGCGCATGTCGAGAAACGCTAACCCCGGGCGCACGTCGTCGATCAGCGGCGACACCGCATCGAGCGCGTCGAGAAATTCTTCCCACGCCGCCGGCGACGGACCGCTCGCGAGGTTAACGCACAGCAGCATGTCGTTCTCGACGTTGCGGCGCCGCCGGTTGTGACGCCAGCGCGCGCAGGCGAACGCCCGAATCCTCGGACGCGTCGATCGAGCGCACGCGGGTCGTCGGTGCAGCGGCACCGAGCCCATGATGTTTGCGCACCTGTACGTTCACATCGTACCCGGCAAACGTGCACCAGAGCCCTCGTCCGCCGCGGACGAGCAGGCGATCGAGGG
>JBAUZB010000185.1:0-10786 GCA_049585095.1 Candidatus Tumulicola sp. | reverse complement strand
ACTGCGGCCACACAAGCCGCCTTCGGAGGTTCGACCTCGATCGCGGTGGCGCTCGGGTTCACGGCGGCGCAGGCGGCGGCGCCCGCGACGCGATTGGTTGTCGCCGACCTCACTGCGGCGCACCAGCAGCGGGTCGATGCAAAGTTGTACGACGGCGGCTTCGCCGGTTCGCACTCGGATATTAACTTCGACGAAATCTACCAGCTGGTCATGGGCTTTCTGTTCGCATGAGAGCGTAAGCTTACCGAGAGAGGCACCCGATGGAAAACAACGGACACGACCCCGCCGGCGAGGCTTCGCCTCAGCCGGGTTTTCTCCAAACGGCCGATCGCTGGAAACAGTACCTAGTCGCCGCTGCGGCGATTCTCACGGTGGCTGCCCAGCTTTGGAGCATCGTCGAAAATCAATGGCGTCTGGCGGCGGTCACCCTCGTACTGGCCGTGGCGATTGCGGCACTCTACGTCATTTCGCACCGCGTTCCGCTGAAGAACGCAAGAACGGCCGAAGTGCTCCGGCTGGCCATGATCTTGCTGCTGATTGCAATCCCGGTTTGTTCGCTCGCGGGCCTCTTCGCCTATTCGTATTTGCCGCGATTGACCGAAGGAGAAACCACGACGATGGCAGTTGCGGAATTCTCCGGACCGGCACTGCCGGAACCGTATAAGGAATGCCGCCCGAGCGACATGCTGGTGCACACGCTGACCAAAGTCGGCGCTCGATTCGGCGGCGTTCGCGCGTTCGAATTGCCGTACAACATCGATCCGGATAATCGCTGGGCGACGAACTGGGCGCAGTTTCACGGCTGGTTCGAGGCGGCCGACATGACCGTATACGGCGAATACATTCCCTACGAAAGCATAACGACCGCTCCCAACGGACAGTCGGACGAAGTCGTCATCAATCCGGAAGTCACGCGGATTCCCGCGATTCCGCTGGGTTTCACCAGCGCTCCGCTGTACGGCTGGACGTTCACCGGAAGCGTCGCAAAAATTCAAGAACTTTGCGGGAGCGATTTGCGCGATGCCGGTTTCGCTCCCCGGTTTTTGGACGATGCGCGCCGCATCGCATCGGCGATCGCCGGGCTGCGCGCGCTCGGGCACAACAATTTCGAAACGGCGAACGCCGCGGCCGCGGAAGCCCGGCGCAGCGAAATCGAAAAGCCTCAACCGTGTTGGCTGAATCCGGCAAAAGAAGCGGAGGCGCGCCAAATCGAGTTGGCGTCGATGTGCCCCGGCGTCCTGGCGTTTTATCTGGCGACGCTCGACGCGCGCCTGGGAAATCTCTGGCCTGCGATTGGGGAATACGCCTATGCGGCGCCCAAGCTCGGCACGCCGGCGGGCTACATCAACCTCGGGGAGCTGTACATGCGGGTGGGAAAACCAAACGACGCATTCAAGGCGTTCGACGAAGCCGTCGACGCGGATCCGACGTCGGTGGCGGCTTGGGCGACGCGCGCGCAATACGAACGCGACTATATAAGGCCGCAGGAGGCGTGGATCGACCTCCAACGCGCGATGAAACTCCGGCGGGAACACTATCAGGGACCGTTCGACGATTTGGTTTTGAGCTTCGCCCTCTACCAACGCGGAGCCACGGGAAACACGAGTTGCGGCATCACGAGTCTGAGAAACGTGTTGTATCCGGACTGGCCGGTCGACACGCGCCCGGTCAAAGAAGCCGGCGTCGAGGCACTCGTTCGGTACGGCCTTTGGCTCAAAGGTGCGCACAACTATCCGGAGGCGATCAACGACTTACTAGCGGCGGTGAAGATCGCTCCGCAAGACGTGCAGGCAAATTACGCGCTCGGCATTTCGTACGAGCAGTCTACGCCGTCAAACGTAACCGAAGCCGAAACTTATCTTCGGCGCGCAGAGTTTGCGTCGGCCTATACCGACGAGGATTACCTCTACCGGGCTAACGCGGCCAACGAACTCGCGGCGCATTTCGATCAAGGGGACGACCTAGATCGCAGGGCCGATGTAGCACGGGCCAAGGATGCCTACGATCGATCCATCGATAAGAATCACGGCGCCGTGTATGCATATTACGGGCGCGCAATCCTGGAGCGACCGACCGATAGCCGGCAAGCGCTGAAGGATCTTCAAGCCGCTGCCCTCCTGCATCCGGACGACGCGTTGATTCAATCGGCACTCGGGCAATTTCTCGATTCGCTGGGGCGAAAGGCCGAGGGTATCGTCTATCACCGCCAAGCCGCATACGTGATTCAAAACCGAATCTCGCCCAAGGAAGCAAGCGCATGGGATTCACGGGCCTGCGGCTACATTCATCCGGACGAGTGATGAAGCGAATCGAGCGCCGGCGAAACTAGGCAGCTTCGAGGAACCAACTGGATCCGTGGTAGGATGCCCGCATGAATCTGGTCAAGCCCTCGCTCGCACTACTTCCGAGCTACGTGACCGCGCTCGAACGCGGCTGGTCGCCCGACAACCTGCGTCAGGAAACGGCGGCCGAAGAGCTGGCCGCCATCGCGCGATCTCCCGAAGTCTTCCTTGCCTCGCTCGACGATCCCGATGCCAATGGCGAACCGATTCCGCTGCTCGACGGATCGTTTGCGCCGCGGCTTCCGGGGTTCCGCCGCTGGATGTGGGACGGCGAATTTTGCGGCAGCATCGGATTTCGCTGGGCTCGGGGGACGCCCGCGCTGCCCGCGACCTGTCCCGGACACATTGGCTACGCGGTGGTGCCGTGGAAGCGCAACCGCGGTTACGCGACGAGCGCGCTCGCGCAGATCCTGCCGCTCGCGCGCGACCGCGGACTGCCCTACGTCGACGTAACGACCGAGGCCGACAACGCCGCGTCGCAACGCGTGATTCTCAAAAACGGCGGCGTTCTCGTCGAGCGCTTTGCCGGCTTGTTCGCGCACGGCGGCCGAGAGACGCTGCGGTTTCGGATCGACTTGGCGTTAGGATGATTGAGGCTTGTAGGTGGCGATTTGCCAATCGTTACCGCACGGATCCTGGATCATCGCGCGGCGGTCCCCGTACGGTGTGTCCATAGGCTCCTCCAGCGAAAGCGCTCCGGCCCGCAGGGCGCGTTCGTACGTGGCATCGGCGTCGTCGGTGTAGAGATGCAGGAACGCGGAAGTCGCGGCGCGCGGACCTTCGTCGCTGACCATGACGATCGAGTCGCCGATGAGAATCACGGAAGGCTTGGTCGTGACGAACTCGCCGCGGGCATCAAAGGCTTCCTTGAGAAAACGAACCAATCGAGCGGGGTCGCGCGCAACGAGTCGAGGGGTGACGTTATGCCACCCCTCGGGAATCGACTTCGGCATCGAGGCGCCTTCGAGGCGCGCGTTACAAAGCCCGTCTATCGCACATTGGGCGCGTGCGTCGCTTTGGTCTCGGGTCCTTTCTGCGGCGGGGGCTTCGACGCAGGCTTCGACTCCGGCGGCTTGCCGGCCGGTTTGCCTTGCGGCGCCGGCTTCATCGCGGGATTCGATTGGGGCTTGGCCGCAGGATGCGTTGCCGGTTTCATTGCCGAGTTGTTGTTCGTAGCCGGCTTCATTGCCGAGTTGTTGTTCGTAGCCGGCTTCGTCGTAGTGGCGTGATTCGTGGTGGTCGTGCCGGTGGTCGTCAACGGTTTAAAGTTCGGCGGCCGATTGGTGGTGCTGAGCGGACGGGCGACGACGGTTTCCGCCGGTCTTCCATTGTTGTACTTAGCGTACGCGTTGCGATCTTGCCGGGCCTCGTTGATATGCGCTTGTTGCGCCGCGGTGAGACCGTAATGATGCTCTCGCGCGTACGTGATTTGGCGCGCATCGGGATGCATGCGCACTCCGCCTGGGCCGTTGTACGCATAGCGGTTGCCGTTGCGCACGATGACCGTCCTGTTGACGTAGACGTTGCGGATGTAGCGCGTGTTTACCGGCGTGACGGCGGTGTTGTAGCGGAAGACGTTGCCTTGCCAGCCGCCGCCGTAGTAGCCGTTACCGTAGTAGCCGCCGCCGTAGTTGATCCCGCCGTAGTAACCGACGTTCTGACCCCAGTAACCGTTATTCCACATATAGCCGGAGCCGCCGGTATTCACGCCCCAGTAGCCGGGCGTCCACAGCAGTCCCGTACTCGGTGGGGTTACATAGGTTCCGGGAACCCAATAGTAGCCGGCCGGACCCCAAGCCCAATAGCCGGGCGTCCAAATCGAATTGGGCACCGTTACTTCCGGTTGTACGTAGTCGGGCATCAGAGGCGGTGCGACGAGACTAACGTAAACCTGCGCGCGAGATGCGGCCGGCGTGCCGAGCGCCAGCGCCGCCAGCGCGATTGGAAGAAGAAGCCTGAGGACTCGCATGGTGGTTCCTTCCTTGCCTTACAAGTGAGAGCTTACCCATCGCTTTTCTACCCACAACTGGGCAGAACCAACGTGAGAATACGCTCAGAACCACGGTAAGCGGCTAAGCGCTTGCCGGAAGCCTCAGCGTTTTCGCCGCCCGGCGCCGATGGCGATGAATGCGCCCGTCAAGCGACCGCGCCCGCGAGTGGGTTGCCTACGGCTGAAGGGCGATGGGAATCATCAGGTGGGCGTACGGGGTGCCGGGCCACATGACAAAGGGTTTGGTCGGATCCGGATCCGCGGTCATCGCGTAACCCATCGTCGTTATGGCTGTGCCGAGGATCATCACGTGCGGTCCGGTTTTGATCCAATGATTGGTTGCCGTTTGCGTCATGCCGTACGGATCGGTATTGCTGGTTCCCTGATCGCCGGCTAGCATATAGACGAAACCGATGCCGGCGGGCGGGGTAGCGTGGGTTAGATAGGCGTGCATCCACGCCATGGCGTTTTGATCGCCGCAGCCCGGATCGGCGCCCATGAGCAGACACGTAAATCCGTTGGTTCCCGTTTGGATGGTGCGCATGGAACCGTCTTTGTTGATCGCGACGATGGTGGCGCTTTTCACGACGGCGGCCGGTGCCCCGGTCATAACTTTTGCGACGTAGTCGGAGTCCGACATGGTGCCCGTGTCTTGAGCGCGGGCGCCGGTGGTGACGGCGAACAAGGCGAGCGCGATTGCGGACGCGACGAACGCGAAACGATGCATGGTGTAACCTCCAAAAATGCTCTCAGGAGCCGGCGAGAATGCCTGAAAGAGGTTCGACCGGCAGGCTCGTTCACCCCCGGGCGTCCAGGGGACCCCCGCCCGCACCGAACCAGATCGGTCAGGAGGATATCACCGAAATGCATTTATCATGTATTGCACTGCGGCGCGTTGCGTTTGCCCTCGTCGCGGGTGCGGCGCTGGCCGCGCCGGCGGTCGCCGGTCACGCGCAGGTTCTGGCCGACAAGATGGCCACCAATGCAGCCCACCAGTTCGTCACTAAGATCAACGGTGAGTCGTGCAGTCAGTTCGCCGCAACCGTGGCGAAAATGAAGGGCAGTGGCGGCTCCCCCCGAGCCCGATGGCCGCGAAGCTCAAGGGCAACGCGCAAGCGCGCACGCAGTTCGTCAACATCGTTGCCGCCCCGCTGCTCAACAAAATGATCGACTGCAACATGCTGCCGGGCGGACAGTAACGCAGGCTACGCCGGGCGGCGCGCGAGTGATTCATAGAGCGCGCCGGCCCCGACGATGATCGCCATCACCAGCAGCGTTACCCAACCGTAGTTGAACGCCGCGCGTCCGCTTGAAAGCGGGCTGGGCCAAACGATGTTCAGAAGCATCAGCAGCAAGTACGCACCGCCCGCGACCGTCACCGGCATGCCCCAGCGGCCGAGCGTGAACGCGCCGGCAGGTTTCCAGCCGCGACGGCGCGCGACGAACGCGCCGAAAGCGGTGAGGAAGAAGGCGAGATAGATGCCGGACGTGGCGAATGAGACCAACGCGTACAACGCGGTGACGTTGGCCGGATAGTCGAACCACAGCACGTGCACCGTCTTGCTGGGATTGATCAACACCAGCAGCAAGAAAAGGATCGGAACGATCGTTCCGATGAGGATTGCGTTGACCGGCGTGCGATGGCGTTCGGAAACTTTCCTGATTCGCTCGCTCAAAGGCAGCGCGCCGTCGCGCGCTAAGGCGAAAGCCACCCGTGCGCCGGCCCCCTGCACCGCCGTGCCGCAACTGAAAAACGCGACGACGACCATCACGAGGAAAAAGTCCTGCAGCCAGGGCGGCAGCACGGCCAGAACGACGTTAATGCCCCCGGTGATGACGCCGGCGATGCCGGCCTTCGGCGTCGCCAGCAGAAGGCCCAACACCAACACGAACGACGCGATTCCACCGTAGAGCAATGCGTTGCGCATGGCGCGCGGAACTTGGCGCTGTGCGTCGAGCGTTTCTTCCGAGATGTCGCCGGCGGATTCGAAACCGTAGAAGATGTAGACGTTCGCGAGGATGGCGACCAGGGCAGCGCCGGTCCACCAGTGACCGGCGAAGTTCAATCCGAGTGGGTTGTTCTTGAGATGCTCGACGCCTTGCGAGGAAAAAATGAAGCCGAGACCTTGATGGAATCCGAAGATGGCGAGCGCGGCGAAGACGCCGAAGGTTCCGATTGTTTCCACGTAGACGCCCAAGCGCGCAACGTGTCCCATGATTTTGGCGCCCACCGAGTTCAGGATCGCCGATAAGACGATGAAACCGCCGGCGACGGCAAAGATGACGACGTGATTTGCCGGATTTAGTTGCGTTTTAAACCAAATATTGGATAGCGCGGTGACGTAACCAACCGCACCGGAGTCAACCGACGCGACGGTTGCCAAGAGGGCGAAGCCGTAGGTCCATCCGACGAACCAGCCGTAGCGTTTCCCAACGTTAAATTTGCCGTACTGATAGAGCGCGCCCGACAGCGGATACTCGCTCGAGAGTTCGCCGAAAACCAGCGCCACCAACAGCATGCCGCCGACGACGACCGGAATCGTCCAGATGTAGCGCGGTCCGCCGGTACCCAGCCCCAGCGTGTAGAGCGAGTAGATCCCGACCATCGGGCTGAGATAACTGAACGCGACCGAGAAATTGTCGAACAGCGAGAGTACCCGCGAAAGTTCTTGGCGATAGCCGAAGGCGCCGAGACGGTCGCCGTCGGCACCGGCGCCTCGCGGTGCTAGTGGGCCGTCCACGCCCAGCCGGTCATCCGCCACACGCCGCCGAGCCGCTGCAGGGCGACGGTGAGAATCGATCCGGTTTCGTTGATCGGTTTTCCGTGGACTTTGTAACTGTAGCTCGCCGGAACGACGAGATAGGCACGGGAGCCGTTGACGTCGATGCGCCAGGGCGTACCCAGGGTGACGACGCCGCCGGTGATTCCGGCAGACTTGTTGGTTGCGGCGAGATCGCGCGCCCAATCGGCGCAGGCACTCGAACCCTGCCACTCGTGGGGCGGGAATTCGTCGACGATCGAAGCCCGCGGCGCGCAGGTCGCCAGCGCGCTCTCGAGATCGCCTTTATTGAACCCGTCGATGAATTGGTGCACCGCCGCCAGCGCCTGGCTGGCCGTCGCCGGCATTCCCGGTTTGCTTTGCGCGACCGCCGGCCACGGCGTCGCAGCGATGGTCGTCAGGATTACGAATGCGAAGACCCTCGAGAAGTACACGTTGCCTCCTTGATGCGGTACACCGTTACGCGAAGCAGGTTCGCACGAATTCGGCCAACTCCCGGTCGAAGCGCGCGCTCGATTCGAAAAACGGCGAGTGTCCGATTCCGTCGTAGAGCGAAAGCGTCGCATGCGGGACGGTGGCGGCACCGTAGCGGCTCATCGCGGGCGCAATGATCCCATCGGCGGTGCCTTGCGTGAAGAGCACCGGCACGTTGAGCGCAGCGAGCAGATCGTGGGCGTCGACTTTGCGGCCGCCCAGCTTGGCGCGAATCGAAGGCGGAACCATGGCGTTGTAGGCGAGCATTCGTTCGAAGCTCGCTTCATCGGGTTGTTGCGCGAAGCACGCGCGCAGAAACCGCCGGGTGCCGTCGATGTTGGTGACCGGATCGTCGGCCAGCGTCGCGCGCATCGTCCCGATATCGCTGCCGTAGTACGCCGCCTCGTCGCCGACTACGCCGGCGACGAAGTCGATGCCGGCGACCGCGGCGGTGCCGTGAGTCTTGACGTAGTCGAGAATCACGCGCCCACCGTACGACCATCCTACGAGAACGGCGCGGGTTACGCCCAGTGTCTGCAACACGGCCGCGACGTCGTCGCCCCAGCGCTGCGCCTCGCGATAGGCGGCGACGTCGCCGGGTTTGTCGGACCACCCGTGCCCGCGAAGATCAAAGGCGATCAAATGAAACTGCGTCGCGAGCTCACCCTCGAACTGCTTGGCCCACGAAAGATGGCTCTGCGAAAATCCGTGAAGGAAAACGATTGCCGGTTTTTCTCGCTCGCCGCGGGAGCGTACGCACAGGCGCACGCCGTCGCTCGAAACGACGTCAACGTACTCACCGGCATTCATCGAGCGGACTACTTCCAGACGGCGCGGGCGACACGCAGCCAGTTCAAACCGAGAATTTTACGCAGATCGTCGTCGGTGTAACCCATCCGGACCAGTTCGGCGACCATGCCGGCAAGGTGCTCGGGCTCGGCGAAGGGGCAGCCGTTGGGATACTTGTGTGCGTCGGGGCCGAAAAGATGCGGCGTCGCGGCGAACGCGGCTTTGAGCTCTTCCTGATCGAAGACGTAATCGAGGCCGATGGCGACGTGATCGATGCCGGCAAGTTGCGCGACGTAATCGAGGTGGCGCGCAAGCGCTGCGCCGTTGGGTTTGCCGTCGGTCAAAAACGCGCCGACGCCGTTGATGCCGACCACGCCGCCCCGCCGGGCGCAGGCCAAAATCACGTCGTCGTCGATGTTGCGCGCGTGATCCCACACGGCGCGCGGATTCGAATGCGAGAAGATGATCGGCGTGCAGGAGTGCGTAATGACGTCGAGCACCGTGCGTTTGCCGGTGTGCGAACAGCAAGGAATCATGCCGACGCGGTTCATTTCGGTAATCACGGCACGCCCGAACTCACTCAGCCCTGGGTCGTCGTCCAAGCAGCCGCCGCCGACCCGGTTGTTGCGATTGTACGCCATCAACATCCAGCGCACGCCGAGATCGTAGTAGAGCGGAATCATGGTCAGCTGGTCGTCGATGGCGTTGGCGCCTTCGATGTCGAAAAAGATGCCGAGCCGCCCGGTGTGCTTGGCGACCGCGACGTCGTCGGCGCGCTCCACGAGCAGGTAGGTTTCGGGCCGGGCCTTGATCCAGGCGCGAAAGTGTGCCAGCATGCGCACGTGCGGCTCGATGCCTTGATCGCCGAAACCGACGTTGACGCCGACGACGGTGACCCCCGCGTTGCGCAGGCGCTCGAACTGCGGCAGAAACCCTGCGTCGCGCGGATCGAGCGGCATGCAGGTGTGGTTGTCCCACACGATCGCCGTGCGGAGGAGATCGTCGACGCGTGAAGCTGCGGCGGAAACGGCCATCGCCGAACCTTGGACACCGCACGAGCCGGCCCTCCGGAGGGCCGGCGTGAAATACGACGTGGCGGTGGTTGGGCTCGGCGGCATGGGAAGCGCGGTGCTGGCGCGCGCGGCGATGCGCGGCGTGCGCGCGGTGGGTATCGAGCAATTCGCGCTGCGGCACGAACTGGGGGCGTCGGTCGGCAAAACGCGCATTATTCGCAAGGCGTATTTCGAAGATTCGGCATACGTACCGCTGTTGCTGCGCGCCTATGAGTTGTGGCGCGACGTCGAACGCCGCACCGGATCCGATCTGATGCGAATTACGGGCTTGCTGCTGGCCGGCACGCCGGCGAGTGAGGCCGTCGCGGGATCGCAGGCCGCGGCGAAGACCTACGGCTTGGCCGTCGACGTGCTGACTGCGCGCGACCTGCGCAAGAGGTTTCCGCGGCTGAACCTGCGCGATGACGAAATCGGCGTCTACGAGCGCGAGGGTGGCGTCGTGTTTCCCGAGGCGGCGATCGACGCCCATCTGAAACTCGCCGAGATGCGCGGTGCGACGATCGTCGAGCAAACCGCGATGTCGTCGTGGGATGCCGATGACGCGACGGTGCGGTTGCGATTGGCCGACGGCTCGGTGGTCGAAGCCGGCGCCGCCGTGTTTACGCTTGGCCCCTGGTTTGCGAGAGAATTGAAAGCGCTCGGGGTTGCACTGACGGTGCAGCGGAACGTGCAGGTGTGGTTCGAGCCGGAGTCGCGCGACTGGGACGTGGGGGCGTTCCCGGCGTTTCTCGTCGAGCGGCCGGAGCAACCGGTACTCTACGGCTTCCCCGACATGGGCGACGGCATCAAAGCGGCGTTTCACGCGCACGGCGTCGAGACGCAGCCGGATGCGCTGCGCCGCAAGGTTACCGACGACGACGTGAGACCGCTTGCGCGCGCCGTAAACGCCTGGATGCCGGGAGCGGCGGGTAAATTTCGGTTCGCCAAGGCGTGCATGTATTCGCTGACGCCGGATCGACACTTCGTTATCGATCGGCATCCACAGCATCGCAACGTGGTGCTATGCGGCGGGTTTTCAGGCCACGGATTCAAGTTTGCGAGCGTCGTGGGGGAGATTGGTGCGCAGTTGGCTCTAGACGGCGCGACGACGCACGACCTCGATTTTCTCTCGCTCCGGCGTTTCGGATAGATCGTCGCGCGTCGACAGGGAGCGTGGGCCGGTTCAGAGCATGTATTCCAACGGGGTGGAATCTAGACCGCCCCGAGATACGTTCCATTATACGTTCCATTTAGGGGAAGCTATGCGCGCACGTCTATTCGGACTCTTCCTCGCCGCCGGTGTGACCGCGGGATGCTCGGTGAGTCACCCCGGGGCGGCCGGCAACGTGGTGCCGGCCC
>JBAUZB010000184.1:0-18325 GCA_049585095.1 Candidatus Tumulicola sp. | reverse complement strand
GTGTTCGATACCGAAATCGACGTTGAGGTTCTTTTCGCTTGATCGTGCGCCGGGCGCGGCCGGAAGATGCGCCGTGCGTCAGCAGTTTGATGGAACAGCTGGGATATAGCGTTCCCGTTCCGGAGATCGCGAAACGCCTCGCCCGGCGGGATCGCGAGCGAAAAGTGTTCGTCGCCGAAAACGACACCGGTGTGGTCGCTTGGGCCGCCGTGCGGGCGCGCGAGGATTTCGTCGGCGGCCGTTACGCCGAGATCGAGGGCTTCGTGGTCGACGAAAAAAATCGGAGCGCCGGCATCGGCGCACACCTCCTCGGCGCCGCCGAACGCTGGGCACGCGATCGCGGCTGCGACGCGATGCGGGTTCGCTCGAACGTCATCCGGCAGCGCGCGCACGTTTTTTACCAGCGTCATGGCTACGAGCGAGTCAAGGCGCAGTTTTCGTTTCGAAAAGCGTTGTGAGCGGCCTGGCGTATTGCGATGCGGCGGCGCGCATCTACTTCGACGATGCGATGACCCCGTTGGCCGACGGCGGCATCGTTCGCGAGGCCGAGCGCGACGAACTGATACCGGCGCCCGACGGAACCGTCGAAACGATTCTGCAGGGGCGGCGTCCGCTTACGACGATCGGCCCGCCCGGCGAACGGTACGCATTGGCGGCGCTGTTACCGGCCGGCTATACGCGATTGCTGGTTCCGGCGTACGTACGGGACCGCGGCGCACCGGACTTGCCGCTGTTCGGGTATACGTTCGCCTGCGTCGTCGACGATCGGCTGCACGTCGCGGCGGCGAAAACCGACGAGAGCGAGGATTGGCAGCCGCGCACGTTCGCGTCCGGCGAGCTAGAGGGCATCCTCGACCGGCGCCTCGCCGAAGAGCCCGGCAACCGGGTGTTGCGCCAGGTCGCACGCTGCTCGCTCGAATACGGCTGCTTTACCGCGCAGAACGTCTTTCTCGAACGCGGTGAAGCGGCGCTCCCGGTCTCGCCGACGTGCAACGCGCGGTGCATCGGATGCATCTCCGAACTGGAACCGGAGGCCACGTTTGCTTCACCGCAAGCTCGCATCACCTACGAAGCACCGGCCGGCGAACTCGCGCGCGTCGCGATCCGCCATCTGGAACGGGTTGCCGACGGTATCGTCTCGTTCGGTCAGGGTTGCGAGGGCGAGCCGCTTCTGCGCTCGACCACGATCGCCGCGGCCATTGAAGAAATTCGCACCGCCCGAGCCAACGGCACCATCAATCTGAATACCAACGCAAGCATGCCACGGGCGCTCGAGCGCTGCATCGACGCGGGACTTCAGGCGGTGCGGGTGAGTCTCAACTCGTTTCGGCCGCAGGTCTACGCGGCGTATTACCGTCCGCGAGGATACGCTCTCGACGACGTCCTCGAATCGATTCGGCTGGCGGTGCGCCGCGGGTTGCGGACGAGCCTCAATCTGCTGACCCATCCCGGCGTCACCGACGACGACGAAGAAGTGACGGCGACCGAAGCCTTCCTGCGCGAGGTACCGGTCGCGATGGTGCAGACGCGCACGCTCAACATCGATCCGGGGTGGTATTTCGACGCCGTCGGACGCCCGCGCCGCCCGCTCGGAATGCGCCGCGCCATCGAGACGATTCGCCGCTTCACCAGCGTGGGCAATTTCACGCACACCCATTAGTGGGGATTCCGCTAGTGGTGGAGGCCGCGGAGTGCCGCGCGCGCAGCGTCGGCGTCGAACGGATCGAATGCCGGATTCTCGTGCAGCGCGGCGCTCAATCGCGTTCGCGCTTCCTGCGGCGCGCCGTCGTGCAGCGCGATGATCCCGGCATGGAATTGCACCTCGGAGTCCTGCGTTCCGAGCCGCGTCGCCAGTGTTGCGAACCGTCGGGCTTCGCGCCACCGTCCCGCGCGAGCGAGGGTCCAGGCCAGCGTGTCGTCGGCGTAGATCTCGTTGCCGCGGCGCCGATAGTCGTCGTCGGCGGCGCGCAACGCGACGTCGAGATGGATCCCGCGCTGCGCGTAATAGTTCGCCAGGAGGCGATCGTTGACGCCTTGCGCGTCGAAGATCCGCTCCTCGGCGGCGATGAGCGCATCGGTCCGACGGGCACCTGCGGCGTCACCGAGCGCGCGCCGAGCGTCGGCTTCGTATCCCAGCGCCTGCGGAAGCGGGTAGAGGTTCGCGCTTTGCGTCGCCGCCGACAGCGTTTCGGGCCAGCGTTTCTCGGCGCGAAACATCCGCGCTTGGTAGAGCAGCGCCATCGCATTATCCGGATATAACGCCAGCGACGTTGCGAACTCGCTTTCCGCGGCGCCGGCGTCGCCGGCTTCGAACGCGAGCTGCGCGGCCCGCATGTGAAACCACGATCGATCGTACGCCGGACTTGCGATCGCCGAATCCGTCGTTTGCAGCGCTCGCGCGATGAGCGCGCGCGCAGACCCTAGCCGGCCGGTCAGCTCGGCGTACCGGGCACGCACCGAATCGACGGTCGGATCCTCGCGCGGGCCGTCCACGATGGCTGCCAGCGTTCGCCGTGCCTGAGCGTATTTGCCGAGCTCCATCAGAACCGAGGCCACTTGCGCTCGCGCGTTGAGATTGAACGGCTCGCCGCGCACGGCGTCGCGCTCGCGATCCAGAGCGGCGCCGAATTTATGATACGCCAGCAGCGTCGAAGTCAGCGTCCTCTGGGCGGTTGTGTTGCCTCGCGGCTGACGCAGCAACGAGTGCCGCGCCCCCTTGGCGGCGCGCGACACGTCGGAGAAATCGAACCGCTCGCGGAACCGCTGCATGTATTGTTGCGCCAGCATCCGCAGCGTGATTTGGTCGCTCGAGTCGGCTCTGACCTGAGTTTCCTCGAACGCGACGAGCCGGTCGCGTTGCAGGTAATCGCGGTTAACCGGGGCCGGCCTGAAAATCGCCGAGGGCATCGCCGCCGTCGCGAAATCGAGGGCCACCGGCGCGAGTGCGATGCCGGCTGCGGCCACCGCGAGGATGACGATCGAGGGCAGCAGGCGCTTGCGCGCCGGGATGACGTCGCGCACGGTGTGGCTTACGTCGCGCCGGCACTCGACGGCGTAACGTTGATCTCGAGGTCGTCGTACCGGCGCAGCCGATAGACGATCGTCGATATCGCCCATCCGGCAATGAAAATCCCGACGATGACGAATCCGAGCGTCCCGAAGTTCTCGCCCAGGGCGCGCACCAGGTTCCACGGGCCGCCGCTGAGATTGAACCGGCCGACGATCACGTTGGCAACCTCGATGCCGCCCACGACGAGTGCGACGAGCACCGAGATGAGGGTGATCACCATGTTGTAGTACAGCTTGCGCGCGGGTTTGACGAACGCCCACCCGTACGCGCCGAGCATCAAGATGCCGTCGGTCGTATCGAGCAGCGACATGCCGGCGGTGAAAAGCAGTGGGAAGATCAAGATATCGTAGACCGGCATCCCTTTCCCCGCTTCCACCGCGGCGATTCCGAGCAACCCGACCTCGGTGGCGGTGTCGAAACCCAAGCCGAAAAGCAGACCGATCGGGTACATCTTCCAACTGCAGTCGACGACCTTGAGCAAGGGACGAAAGAAACGCCCCATCAAACCGCGCTGGTCGAGCAAATCGTCGACGCCGCGGTCGCAGTACCCCTGGCCGGTGCGCGCGCGTTTGAAGACGCGGAAAATGTCCGCTAAAACGACGGCGTTGATCGCGGCGATCAACAGCAGGAAGCCGGCCGACACCGAAGTGCCGATCAGCGCACCGGCGTTTTCCAACGCCGGCAAACCGTGCTTCACGAAAACGGCGGCGAAGGCGATCGCTACCGATAGGCCGACGACCACGGTGGAGTGGCCCAGCGAGAAATAAAACCCGACCGCGACCGGCCGTTTCCGTTCTTGCATCAGCTTGCGCGTTACGTTGTCGATGGCGGAGATGTGGTCCGCATCCACCGCGTGCCGCAGCCCGAACGTGTATGCCAGCAGCGCCGTGCCGAGCAAGACCGGATGGGTCCAGAACGCCGCGAACGCGAGAACCCACGCCGCCACGTTGAGCGTCAGCAGCACGGCGTACATCGCGTACAGCTTGTCGATCGGGCAGCCGGCAATCGCCGCGATTCGAGCGACGATCCCCGGCTGCCGTACGGCGGCGACGTTAGAGAGGGGCTTGAACATACGGGAACGTTGCGGTGTTTTGTTTATCGTACCCGACGTTGTCGGTGGTGAGGCAGGGCGCTTCTTGGTGATCGTCTTTGACCAGTCCCAGCGCCGAGAGGGTGTTTCCGAAGAGCGCACCCAGCGAGATGTCGATGACGTCGTCGTCGAGACCGCGTCCGCCGAACTTGCTGCCGGTTGCGCCCCCGGTTTCGTATCCCAAGTACGAGGCGGTCGTGGTGTTCTGCGAAAGATCGACTTTCATCACGTTCGGATACAGGACCGCCTGAAGCACCTTGGCGGTGGGCTTGCTACGGAACACCTCGGAAAACGACGCGATCATACCTTTGAGCGTTGGATCCGCATACGGCTCCGTGCGGTTGGTCGTGTCGTGAGACTCAAAGGCTTCGAATGCTTCCTTGACGGCGGGCCGGGAGAGAAGTTCGATCTGCTGATACTTGGTTGCGCCCGGGGGTGGCGTCGAACCCCCGTTGCCGCCACCGCTGTTGGGAGGGTTGAAACCCACGTTGTTTGAGCTGCAGCCGATGATGACGCCGATGAGTGCCATGGCTGCCAGGCCGAGAGTATAACGCTTGGTCATATGATCCTTCCTATTCCGCTTTGCCGTTCGGCGTGGCAGTAGTTGCCCAGAGCCCGATGACGCCCGGCGATCCGCCGGAAGGCGCCAGCATCGATTTGGGCATTTCGACGACGATCGAAATCACGTCGTAGGGTTTGAGTAAGTCGTTGGGCGTAGCGATGACGCAGCCGTTCGAACCCGCGGTTCCGTAGCTCACGCCATTGAGCACGATCGGTTGCGATGCCGAAGCAAAGCGAAACGACGTGGCGCTGGCAGGGGGAGGGCTGGGATGGTTCTGATAGTTGCGATCCGGAATGATTTTAAAAAACTGCGCGAGATCGAAGAAGAACGGGTCGCGGCGCGGACCGACGAACACCTTGATCTGGCCACTTGCGAGCTTCGCTACTTGGCCGAACGCGAACGTTCCGGTCTTCGCGACCGTCGTATTCGTGGTTCCCACTTCGTTGGGTGCAGCCGGCCCGTACAGCGCGATCTTTTGACTCGTTCCGGCCGAGTCGGCAGTCAACTGAACGACGAGGTTTTCGTTGAAGCTTCCGCTAGAAACGTTCGTATTGGCGATCTTGAACTGATAGAGCACTTTCGGGTCGAGCGCGATGCCGGAGGTCATGCCCGCCGGAATGAGCGGCCGAACGTCCATGACGAGCGCCACCTTCGAGGCGTCGCGCGGGTCGGGGAAGGCGTACACGTCGGTGACGTCGGCCAGCGGGTTGGCGACGACGGTAGGCGAGTCTTGGTGATCCGACGCCCTCACGGCTCTAAACGAATAGAGCGAGATCGAGAACGCGAGCAACAAGACCGCTACCATGGGGACGATGGATCGAAGCAGTCTCATAGGGAGCTCCTTGTGGGTGTGAGTCATGCCGTTTGAAAGCCGGTATGACGGTGATGAGGAATGAGGGCGAATGCGGCGATGGCGAGCAGCGTGAGCCCCACAATGGCGAGACTCGGCACGCGAACGCCTTGATCGATGAAGCCTTGAGCGAGCATCGTCGCTCCGACGATCGAGATAACCGACGCCGTGATGAATGGCGCGATGCGAGTCAGCCGAGCGAAGCCCGAGCGGCGCTGCAGCCATGCGGCACCGTGAACGACTGCTAGGCCGAGACCGGTGAGAATTGCCGCCAGCCCGAGACTGAACACGACGATGAGAAGGAGGGCATAGCCGACCCGGTGCAAGTGCATTGCGGTCAGCAGCACGACGATGGCGGCGGGACATGGCGCGATGCCGCCGCTCGTGGCCGCAATCACGGCACTACGGAATTGCAGCGGCGACGTTCCCGCAATTGCGTGCGAGTGGCCGTGTGCGCGGTCGTGCTCGTGCGGATGGGCATGTTCGTGACCGTGCGTATGATCGTGACCGTGCGTATGGTCGCGGCCGTGGGCGGCGGTGTTCGCCGCTGCCGGAGCGGTGCGTTCGAGCGCCCGAGCGAGGCTGCGCGCGCCGATAACCGCCACCGCCGCGCCCGACACCATCGTGATCCACGTGAAGACGCTTTCGCTTGCGAAACCGGCGGCAAAAAAGAGCGCGAGACCGAGGAGAAGCACAGCGATCGTGTGCGCAAACGTCAGCGCGCCGGCAAGGATAACGGCTTGTTTGAAGGTCGCGCGCGCGCCCACCAACGTGAAAGCCAGCAGCGCTTTGCCGTGCCCCGGTTCCAGGCCGTGCAGCGCGCCCAATCCGAAGGCGGTCAGAACGGTCAGCAAAATCAGGAGCGGCGTTTGATTGCGGCGCGAAAATAAGTCCGAGAGTGCCGAGGAGCGCACGATCGACGTCACTCCCCAGGCTTGTGCGCCGTCCCCCGACACCACGACGTGCGCGATGCGTCCGTCGCCGAGTACGTCGAACGCGGCACGGTCGTTATGCCGAGGCGACCCGATCAGCGCGTTCGGGTACGCGCGCAGCGCATCGGTCGGATCGCGCAGTCCGGGTAGGACGATATCTTTCCAACCGATGCGACGGTCGGCATAGACGTCGTCGGTTACCGTTATCGATTGCCGGCCCGGTGATAAAGCAACCGTGTAGTCACCCGTCCAATACAGCGTCGGGAGGCCGCCCGCGCCGGGTCGCGTGGTGGCTCTAGCGCCCAGGGGCCGCACGTCCAGCGCTGTCGTGCCCGAACGAATCGCCAGCGACGTCGCCACGCGCGCCGTTTCGGACTCCACCCACACTCGTTTTCGTGCCGGCGTCCACTCGCCGTCTGCGTGCATGATCTGGAACGTGGGAATCTCCGCGATGTCGAGCACGTAGTGCACGTTCAAGCTGCCGGGCCGGCTATGAACGACGGCGAGATGATTAATGGTGAAATTGCCGAGCGGGTGAGCCGCCACCGGGGCGGCGGTCGCTAGAGACAGTATCAACCACAGCGCGGCCAACCGCGCGTTTCGAATGTTCAACGTCGCCCTCAGGCGTTTTCTGCAACGCCTTGACGTATAGACGGGCGACGGCCGTGCTTGGATTTAGCCGGAGGAAAGTTTTTTGCACGGCGAGCGAATCCGAGGCGGGGAGTGAAACTCTGGCAGATCGTCGTCGTGGTCGCCGTTGGAATCGCATACGGCGTCGTCGAACCAGGCCGCTTCACGTACGCGCTCGGCCACGCGACGCTGTACGTTTTTCTGCCGCCGTTGCTCTTCGAAGCGGCGTGGAACCTCAACTACAAAGCAATCGTGCGGCAATGGCCGGCGATCGTAACGTTGGCCGGACCCGGAGTGCTGCTGACCGCGCTGATCGTCGCCGGGGCGCTCGCCATCGTGCGCGTTCCCTTCGGGCCGGCGTTGCTGACCGGCGCGATCCTTTCGGCCACCGATCCGATCGCGGTGGTTGCCGTGTTCCGGCGGATTGGGGTGCCGAAGACGCTCGCGACGATCGTCGAGTGCGAATCGCTTTTCAACGACGCGGTTGCCGTCATGCTCTATCGAATCGTTCTCGGCGCGCTCGCGGTAGGCACGTTCGGCGGCGGAGCAATAGCGCTCGTCGTGCTGAAGGCAGCGACGGGAGCGGTGGCCGGAGCCGTCGTCGGGGTCGCTTTCGCCTACGTCGTCGCTCGCGTGCTGCGCCGCACCAACGACGTGACGCTCCAGATCCTCGCGACGGCGATCGTGGCCTACGGCGCATACTTTGCAGCCGACGCATTGTCGCTTTCGGGCATTTTTGCGACGATCGCGGGCGGCATCGCGATGCGCTACTACGAACGCCGATGGATCAGGCTGAGCATCGCCGGCGACGTCAACCGATTCTGGGACTTAGCCGCGCTCGTCGCCAACGTATTGGTCTTTTTCCTCGTCGGGGCGGCTTTGCAACCCGCCGAACTGGCGCGCGAACCGGTATTCGTGATCGCCGCACTGGTTGCAGTTGCGGTCTCCCGCGTCGTCGTTGCGGGGCTACTGCTCCCAAGCGGATATCCGCGTGCGTGGCTCGACGTGGTCCGACTCGCCGGAATGCGCGGCGCGCTCTCGCTGGCGCTCGCCCTCGCGCTTGCACCGAACGTGCCGTATCGTCAAGCCATTATCGACGCCACGTTTGCGGTCGCGCTGGCGACGCTCCTCGCCAGCAGTCTCACCGTCGCGCGCGTCGTGCGCCGAGCGAGCCGGGCGTTAGAACGTGCGCCCCGACGAGCAATATGACCGAAACGAGCGACGCACCGCGAGAAGGATCGCCCCGTTAATCCACGCCAAGCCCAAGAGACTCCGTCGGCTAGTTACAGGTCATTAGTTCATGAAGGACAGGCCGGCGCCGACGTAGTGTTGCTGCTGTCCGTTCAGCAGCGTCGGCGAGAAACCGTATTCCACGTCGAACTGCAGGTGTGAGCCAAAATCGCGCTGGTAGACGAAGTCGAAGAAACTCTTGGAGCCCAAGTTCGGGCCCGCCTGCGAGAAATACGCGTACTCGGCGCTCACTTGGGACGGTCCTCCGGGCAACGCGGCGCTGAGTTCTAAGGTCGGCGTGAACGCGAAATACGATTGGGGGACGCCACCGGAGTTGTACGCGCTAAAGGCATTGAAACCGAGCGTGCCGGCGAGACCGAACTCCGAATTGATTGTGTAGCCCCAGTTGAAGTTGCCGGTGTATTGCGCGTTGCCGGCGCTAAACGCCGTAGCCCCCGTCGGAATCGTCACCACGGCATTGACCCCCCAGTCGGCATTCGACGTGTAACCGAGCTCGTATTTCGCGCCGATACTCAAATCGCTCATACCATTGGCCACGATGCCGCCGACGGACGAGCGGTTTGTGGTGATCGGCCCGACCTCGAAATCGAGGTGATTGTCGAAGGTCCCGACTCGAATCAACGATTGTGGATAGGCCGTGGTATTGCCGCCGCCCGGGCCGGTCGTAACCGTGTTCGTATAGCCATTTTCGATGTCGAAGTGGCCGGAGCGGACGGTGCACACGCCCGTACCGAAGGTCGGACGATTGACGATCGAGAGGATCGACCCGCACGGATCGCTCGGCGCCGAAGGCGTTGCCGTGGGCGAGGGCGATGGAGCGGGCGACGCCGGTTGTGCAGCCGCAGGGGCGGCCGGCAACGCCGCCGCTCCAAGAAACAGAATGAGAGCGAGGAGGCGTCCGGCGGTAGTCATTGTTCGAATCCTACACGAGCCGCGCTTCCTGTCAATCATCCGATCGGATCATCCATTCGGCGGCTGGCACGAACGACGAGGAACCGCGTATCCTGGAGGCGTCATGCTCGAGATCGGAATCATCGTGCTCTCAATCGTTTGCTTCGTCGTCCTGGATCTGTACGTGCTCGGTTGCGAGCGCGTCTAGTTACAGGCCACTAGTACCATGCAGTTCGACGACGTGTTAGGGCTCGTCCTCACGATTGCCGGTCTCGCCTATCTCGTATTCGCGATGCTGCGCCCCGAGAAGTTTTAGGAGCAGGAATCCACAATGACCGCAATCGGCTGGTTGCAAGCCGTCGTGTTCTTTCTGATCGTCTTGGCACTCACCAAGCCGATCGGCCTGTACATGGTGCGCGTTTTCGAAGGCGGCCGGACGTGGCTTTCGCCGGTCTTGAAACCGGTGGAGTCGTTGATCTACCGGCTGGGCGGCGTGCGCGAAGACGAGGAGATGCCGTGGTACGCCTACGTGCTCTCGATGCTGGCGTTCTCGGTAATCGGGCTGATCTATCTGTACGTGCTGTTGCGCACCCAGAAGTGGCTGCCATTCAACCCTCAGCATTTCGACAACATGGCGCCCGATCTCGCGTGGAACACGGCGGTCAGCTTCCTCACCAACACGAATTGGCAGTTCTACTCGGGCGAGAGCACCATGAGCGATCTCTCGCAGATGGCCGGGCTGGCCTGGCACAACTTCGTTTCGGCGGCCGTAGGCATCGCGATTGCGGTGGCGGTCGTGCGCGGCCTGGTGCGGACCAACGTCAAGACGCTGGGCAACTTCTGGGTCGACCTGACGCGCTGCTCGCTCTACATCCTCTTGCCGGTCTCGATCGCGATCGGCCTGTTCTTGGTGTGGCAGGGCGTCCCGCAGAACTTCCACGCGTATCAGGACGCCAAGTCGGTTGAGGGGTTCGCGCAATCGATCACCGGCGGCCCGATGGCTTCACAAGAAGTCATCAAGGAACTCGGTACCAACGGCGGAGGATTCGTCAACGCCAACTCGGCGTCGCCCAACGAGAATCCGAATCCCCTGACCAATCTGGTCGAACTCGTGCTCATTTTCTCGCTCGGCGCCGGCTTGACGTACATGTACGGTAAGATGGTCAAGGACACGCGGCAAGGGTGGGCGATTTTCTCCGCGATGGCGATCATCTTTTTCGTTGGATTCGCCACCGCGTACTGGGCGGAGTCCGCCGGCAATCCCATCGTGCACCATCTCGGCGTGGCCGGCGGGAACATGGAGGGCAAGGAGTGTCGATTCGGCGTGGCCGCATCGGCTCTATTTGCGACCGTTACCACCGATACGTCGTGCGGCGCCGTCAACTCGATGCACGATTCGTTTATGCCGCTGGGTGGCCTCGTGCCGCTGGTCGACATGCAACTCGGTGAAATCTTCTACGGCGGCGTCGGCAGCGGACTGTACGGCATGATCGTCTTCGTCGTGCTGACGGTATTCATCGCCGGCCTAATGGTCGGGCGCACGCCGGAGTATCTGGGGAAGAAGATCGAGCGCCGCGAGGTGCAGTTCGCGATCCTCGCGGTTTTGGTCACCCCGGTGCTCTGTTTGGTGCCGACGGCGATCGCCGCAATCGTACCCGCCGGTCTAGCGACGCTGAACAATTCCGGTCCGCACGGCTTCTCGGAAATCCTGTATGCCTTCACTTCGACCAACGCCAACAACGGTTCCGTGTTTGCCGGCCTGGGACCAAATCTGTTCTATAACTTGGCGACCGGCGTAAACATGATTTTCGGCCGGTTCACGGTTGCGATTCCGGCGTTGGCCCTAGCGGCAGCCCTTGCCGGCAAGAAGGCCGTACCCGAGAGCGTCGGCACCTTCACGACTCATTCGCCGATCTTCGTCGCGCTGCTGATCGGCGTGATCGTCATCGTCGGTGCGCTCACGTTCCTGCCAGCCGACGCACTTGGCCCGATCGTCGAACATCTCTACATCCTGCAAGGAAAGACGTTCTAATGTTGTCCGCTCGCCGTTTGGAGCGCCGTCCCAAGGGCCGCTCGCTGTTCGACCGCGAGATCATCGTCCGCGCGATCGGCGACTCGTTCAAGAAGCTCGACCCGCGGTGGCAGGTGCGAAACCCGGTCATGTTCGTCGTCGAAGTCGGCGCGCTGGTGACGTCGTACTTTTTCGTCCGCGCGCTCGTTGCGCACAGCGGCTCGGCCGGATTCGATTTCGCCATCTCCGCGTGGCTGTGGTTCACGGTGCTGTTTGCGAACTTCGCCGAGGCGGTAGCCGAAGGACGCGGCAAGGCGCAAGCCGATTTCCTACGGCGCACGAAATCCGACACGACCGCGCGCTTGCTGCTGGATACGGGCGTCGAAGAGATCGTCCCAAGCACGAGCTTGCGCAAAGGCGACCGTTTCGTCGTCGTGGCTGGCGAGATCGTGGCGGCCGACGGCGAGGTGCTCGAAGGCGCGGCGACCGTCGACGAGTCGGCCATCACCGGGGAATCCGCTCCCGTCATTCGCGAATCCGGCGGCGACCGCAGCGCGGTCACCGGCGGCACGCGCGTTCTTTCGGACCGCATCGTCGTTCGGGTAACCGCAAATCCCGGCGAGAGCTTTCTCGACCGCATGATCGCGCTGGTCGAGGGCGCGCAGCGCCAAAAGACACCCAACGAAATCGCGCTCTCGATCCTGCTCGCCGGCCTCACGATAATCTTCGTCATCGCCGTCGCCACCCTACTGCCGTACTCGCTCTACGCCGGCACGGCGCAGAGCGTGACGGTGTTGATCGCTTTGCTCGTCTGTCTCATTCCGACCACGATCGGCGGTTTGCTCTCGGCGATCGGCATCGCCGGCATGGATCGGGTGATGCAGCGCAACGTGTTGGCGATGAGCGGCCGCGCCGTCGAAGCTGCCGGCGACGTCGACACGCTCCTGCTCGACAAGACCGGCACCATCACGCTGGGCAACCGTCAAGCCGTGGAGATGATCCCTGCCGAGGGCATCGACCCCAAAGACATGGCGCGCATTGCGTACCTGTCTTCGCTGGCCGACGAGACGCCGGAAGGGCGCTCGATCGTCGCGCTCGCACAAGAGAAAGGCTCGCGCAACGGCGAGCCGGAGGGCGCGACGTTCGTGCCGTTCAGCGCGTATACGCGCATGAGCGGGCTAGACGCCGCCGACGGCTCGAAGATTCGAAAAGGCGCACCGGATTCGATCCTCGCCTGGGTCCGCGAGCAAGGCGGCAGCCCGTCGGCCGAACTCTCGCCGCACATCGAGCGGATCGCACGCAGCGGTGGTACGCCGCTCCTGCTCGCGCGCAACACCGTCGTGCTCGGCGTAATTTACCTCAAAGACATCCTCAAGCCCAATATGCGCGAACGCTTCGACCGGATGCGCGCAATGGGCATTCGGACGGTCATGATCACCGGCGACAATCCGCTCACCGCGGCCACCATCGCCAAAGAAGCCGGCGTGGACGATTTCTTGGCGGAAGCGACGCCCGAAACCAAGATGGATCTGATCAAGCGCGAGCAAGTGTCGGGGCGGCTGGTCGCGATGACCGGCGACGGTACCAACGATGCGCCGGCCCTGGCGCAAGCCGACGTCGGCGTCGCCATGAACTCCGGAACGCAGGCGGCTAAGGAAGCCGGCAACATGGTCGACCTCGACTCCGATCCGACGAAACTCATCGAAGTCGTGGAGATCGGCAAGCAACTGCTGATGACGCGCGGCGCGCTGACGACGTTTTCCATCGCCAACGACGTGGCGAAGTACTTCGCGATTCTGCCCGCGATGTTCGCTATCGCGTACAAGCCGATGGAACTCCTGAACGTCATGCGCCTCAACACGCCGCAAAGCGCAATTCTATCGGCCGTCATTTTCAATGCCCTGATCATCATCGCGCTCGTACCGCTGGCGCTTCGTGGCGTAAAGTATACTCCAAAAGGTGCCAATGCCGTCCTGTTCGAGAACGTCATGCTCTACGGAGTCGGCGGCATCATCGTTCCTTTCATCGGCATCAAGCTGATCGATATGATCCTTGGCGCCTTGCACCTTACGTAGGACCGTGATCTCATGCTACGACATATGGGTACCGCTCTTCGGGTCACGATCGTCAGCATCGTGCTGCTGGGCCTGATCTATCCGCTGGTTATGACCGGAATCGCGCAAGCGCTGTTCCCGAAGCAGGCCAACGGCTCGCTGGTGACCGTCAACGGCAAGGTCGTCGGATCGTGGATCATCGGTCAGCTGTGGACCAAGCCGCAGTACTTTCAAGGCCGTCCCTCGGCTGCCGGAAAAGGCTACGACCCGACGTCTACGGGCGGAACGAACCTCGGTCCGAGTTCGGCGAAACTCATCAAAGCGACCACACTCACGATCGCACAGCTCGAGAAGGATAATCCCGACGCAAGCGGACCCCCGCCGATGGATCTCGTCACGTCGAGCGCGAGCGGCATCGACCCCGACATCACGCCGGATGCCGCGTATTGGGAAGCCGCGCGCGTTGCGAAAGCGCGTCGCATGACGCTCGACTCGGTTCGGGCGCTGGTCGCCGCGCACGTGCAAGGACGTCAACTCGGTTTTCTCGGCGAACCGCACGTCAACGTGCTCGAACTCAACCTCGCCCTCGACGGGCTGCACCCGAACTAGTTCGCCGGCTCAATCCTCCGGTGACGGGTCGACCCTCGTCTCGGGCGGTGTCAACACCAGCAGTTCCTGCGCGCCGGCATCGAGCAGGCGCCGGGCAAAGGACGGCTGCTGCGGCCAGCGCCGCCGGTGCGTCGTCCCCGCGAGCGCGATGGTCGTCTCGGGTTTGGCGCGGGCGATCTCGAGCAAGCGCTTGGGCGCGTCGTCGGCGGTCTCTTCGATGAATTCGATATTCGTCTTGCGCGCCTCGGTCCGCATCGCTCCCACCGCGCGGGAATCGATCCGTTCCTTCGAGCTGGTTATATGTGCGATCGCAAACTCGATTGCCAGTCGCGCGGCGATGCGCGCGGCGCGCGCAATCGTCGCCAGATCCACGGCGTGGGAGTCGACGCTCAACAGAAGGCGTTCGAAGGGCGAGGCGATCCGCTCCCGATAGCGTGCGCGAAGCGCTTCGCGCAGTGCCAGTTCGCGCAGCGCAAACAGGTTCTCCGTTCTAAAGAAATTGCTCAGGGCCGCATCGATGCGCTCGGGCGGGTAGATCTTTCCTTCTCGAAGCCGCTGGCGCAGCGTATCCGGCGTGACGTCGATGAGGATCACGTCATCGGCTAGCGACAAAATTCCGTCGGGCAGCGTCTCGCGCACGACGGTTCCGGTGAGGCGCCGGACCGTATCGCCGAGCCCTTCGAGGTGTTGGATGTTCAGCGTCGTGATGACGTCGATGCCCGCGCGCAATACGGCCAGCACGTCGTAGAATCGCTTGGGTGCGATCGATCCGGGTGCGTTGGTGTGGGCGAGTTCGTCGATCAGCGCTACCTGCGGATGGCGCGCGATCAGCGCCTCGCGGTCGAGTTCTTGGGACGTTATGCCGTTGGCACCGATGATTTTCGGCGGAAGCAGGTTCAAGCCGTCGAGGAGTTCGCGCGTTTCCTTGCGTCCGTGGGTTTCGACAAGTCCGCCGAGTACGTCGACGCCTTCGGCTTGGAGCTGGTGCGCGCGATCCAGCATCGCGTAGGTTTTGCCGGCGCCGGCGGCCGCGCCGAGATAGACCGTGAGCTTTCCGTAACCGACGCGCAAACGGTCCCCAGTCGTCTGAGAGTACGGCGAGCGGGCAGGGTTCTCGCCGAGATACGTTTGGCCGGAGCCGACGACGAAAAGATCGTAGGGCAGCGGCTTATTTGCAAGCTTCGCGGCCGTCTTGCCGTTCGGAAGCGCCACCAGCGCCGCCCGCAACGCACTTTGCTCCACGGTCGTCGGGTCGACCGATTCGCGCAGGATCTCCGCTCCGAGTTCGCGCGCGATCGGTTCGAGCGACTCTCGCTCCACGCCCGCGGACGGCACCACCTCGATCCCGAGATCGAGCGCGTGCGCGATCGCCGCGGTTCGCTTGAGGAACGGAGCCGGGTCGATTTTCGGATAGACGAACGCCGCAGCCATCGAGCTGCGCCCGGCCCGCACCACGGGGAGGGTGAGGTTGTCGACCGTTCGGAGCAACAGTTCGCGCAGCATGTACAGGGTTTGCTCTTTGAACACGCCGTTGAGCGCACGATCGATGTCCTGTTCGTTCACGATCTTGCCGGCCTGAACGCGGCTTCGCAATAAACGCGGCGAAACGTCGATTGCGATCACCTCGTCGGCGTTTTGCAAGAACGAAAGCGGGATGATTTCTCGAACCGGATAGCCGACGAGTGCCTCGGCCGTGGGAGCGACCGTCTCGAGGTGGGCGATGTTGAAGGCGCCGATGACGCCGATGCCGTGCTCGCGTAAGGCCAGCGCGTCTTGCCAGCGTTTGGGGTGAACGGCGCCACCGAGATTTTCGTGGGCCAGTTCGTCGAGCAGCAGAACGTCGGGTTTTTCGCGCAGCGCCGCCGCGTAATCGAAGTCCTCGAAAAAGGCGTCGCCGATCTTCACCTGGCGGGTCGGGATGCGCGGCAAGCTCCCGGCGACGCGCTCGAGGTCGGGGCGTCCCTGCGTTTCGATCCAACCGATTGCGACCCGTTTACCCGCGGCATACAGCCGCCGGCCGTCTTCGAGCAAACGGCGGGTCTTTCCGGAGCCGGGCGCACTCGCAACGTACACGACGAGGCGCGCGCGACCGCCGAGCTCGCGAAGCAGCTCTTCAGCCTTCGTAGTGCGGTCCATCTGCCCGGCGCCTTCGCGCGGGCGGCAAGGCGGCCCCTCCGAGGCAGAGAAGGGCGATGAAAATGGCCCTCCTCTGCTACGCGTTGCTGATTGCGGCATGGATCGTCGATCTTTTCACGCCGCAGTTGTTCGTCGCCGCGATTCTACTCAACGGCCCCATCGCGCTCAGCAGCCTCGCCTTGCGAAGCCGCTTGACGCTGCAACTCGTCATCGCGGCGGAGCTCGCAAACCTCATCGCCGGTTACATCAACGGCGTGCGAGCCGGTTATCACTGGGACGGTATCGCCGTGGGCGACCGGCTGCTGGTGGCGGCCTCGTTCGTCTTGGTCGGGTACCTGAGCATCAGGACTGCGGTGTACGCGCGCGAAGCCGGCGCGTCGGTCGGACGCATGCGCCAGATCCAGATCGAAAGAGGGTTGCGCGAAGCCACGCGACGCGTCCGAGAAACGCTCAACGTCGATCTCGTGCAGCGAGCCATTTTACGCGAATCGGTGTCGCTGCTCGAAGCCTCGGCGGCGTTGTTGATCGTGCGGGATTCGGCATTCGAGCTTCCGCTCACGATCGAACACAAGCTAGGCGAGACCGACACGTCGCTGCAGCGAGGTGCCCTTTCGACCGAACTCGCGTCCCTCGCGGCGCGCGCGCGAGAGAATCCCGGCGTGGTTCGCGTTACCGCCGACGACGCACTCGGACGCTTGACGCTCGACGCCCTCGGCGCGCGCGAAGCGCTGGTTACGGCGATTCGCCCGTCCGGGTCGAAAGCCGACTACGTGCTCGTCGAGTTGTCCGCCGAAGGCGCCGATTTTGCCGGCGATGCGTTCACGGCGATGCAAGCGTTTGCCGAGCAGGCCGGCATCGCGCTCGAACAAGCGCGACTCTTTACCCAGCTTGGCGAGCGAAACAACGAGATTGCCAAGCAAAAGGACGAACTCGCGCGCCGCGCCGACGTCATTCGAGACATCGTGTATGCGCTCGCGCACGACCTGCGCACGCCCATAGCGGCCGCCGAAGTCACCACGAAGCAAGCCCTGAACGGTGCCTACGGAGAGCTCCCGCAGCGCTATGGGTCGATTCTGCGCTCGACGCTAGCCGCGAACGAAGAAGAGCGCCGCATCGTGGAGACCTTGCTGCTCGTGGCGCGCTACGAAGCCGGCGAAGAGTCGAGCGTGCGTGAGTTCCTCGATTGCAATCGGCTGATCGCACGCGCCGTCGATGAAATGCAACCGGTTGCCGAAGCCAACGGCATCGCGCTGCGCGGCGAGACCGAACCCGGGGTGCTGGGAGTCTCGGGAGATCCGAACGAGCTGCGCCGCGCCATTCTCAACCTCATCGCGAACGCCATTACGGCAACGCCGGAACACGGCACCATCGTGGTTCGCGGCCGGCGATCCGGCGACAATGTCTTGATCGCGGTCGAAGACGACGGGTACGGCGTGCCCGCCGAGCGGTCGGCGGCCCTGTTTCAACGGTTTGGACGCGCGCGATCGGGAAGCGGTACCGGCCTCGGCTTGTACATCGTCCGCCGGATCGCCGAACAGCATGGGGGAAGCGTCGCGTATGCCCCGCGCGAACCGGCCGGTAGCGTCTTCACGCTGACGCTGCCGAGCAGTCAGGAGTAAGCATGCCGCGCCCGCGAGTCGTCATCGTCGAAGATCACGCGTTAACGCGCGCGGGGTTGCGGACGTCGCTTGAATCGTCGTGCGACATCGTCGCCGAATCGGCCGACGGCCCTTCCGGATTGGAAGCGATCCTGCGCGAACGCCCGGACGTGGCCGTCATCGACATCGGCCTTCCCGGTCTCGACGGCATCGCCTTGACCCAGCGCGTTCGGGTCGAAATGCCGCCGGTTCGCGTCGTCATCGTCACGATGATCGATTTGGAAGAGGAAGTTCTCGCTGCGTTAGCGGCCGGAGCCGACGCCTATTGCCTAAAGAGTTCGGAGCCCGAGCGCATCGTCGATGCGGTTCGCATCGCCGCCGAAGGCGGCGCCTTCTTCGATCCTGCGATCGCCCACGTCGTCCTGGGCCGCTTTTCCAGGTCCGCCAAAGACGGTTCGAGCGCCTCGCCGCTGACGCCGCGTGAAACCGACATCCTTCGTTTGATCGCCGACGGCCGTGCGAACGGTGAGATTGCCGAGCGACTCTTCATCGGGCTGGGCACCGTCAAGGGCCACATCCGCGATATCTTAGCGAAGCTGTCGGTTGCCGACCGCACGCAAGCCGCCGTCGTCGCGCTGCGA
>JBAUZB010000183.1:0-22405 GCA_049585095.1 Candidatus Tumulicola sp. | reverse complement strand
CCGCGTCGATCGGTGCCCTGCGACCGCACGTCGAGGCCGCGCTCGCGCAGGTTCGCGCTCGCCGTGAAGAGCGACGGGCGCTGCTGGCGCGGTTGCCGCAGCTGCCGCCGCCGCTGTTGTACGTCATCGTTGCCAGCGGCAACATCTACGAAGATCGTGCGGCCGCCGTCGCAGCCGCCGAAGCCGGGGCTCAAATTATCGCGGTCATTCGTTCGACCGGCCAGTCGCTGCTCGACTTCGTTCCGTTCGGCCCGACCACCGAGGGTTTCGGCGGGACGTACGCGACGCAAGCCAATTTTCGCATCGTCCGGGCCGCGCTGGACGACGTCTCCGAGAAGCTCGGGCGGTACGTGATGCTCACGAACTACGCGAGCGGTCTGTGCATGCCGGAGATTGCCGCAATGGCCGCGATCGAGCGCCTCGACATGCTGCTCAACGATTCGATGTACGGGATTCTCTTCCGCGACATCAACATGAAGCGCACGTTCGTGGACCAGCACTTTAGCCGGATGCTCAACGCCTTTTCGGGGATCGTCATCAACACCGGTGAAGACAACTATCTCACCACCGCCGACGCGGTCGACCAAGCCCCGGCGGTGCTGGCGTCGCAGTTCATCAATGAGGAGTTCGCTCATCGCGCGGGCATGCCAGACCGCCAGATAGGGCTGGGCGACGCCTACGAGATCGATCCCGACCTCGAAGACGGGTTTCTGCTTCAGCTCGCGCAGGCGCAACTCGCGCGCCAGATCTTCCCGAACGCGCCGCTGAAATACATGCCGCCGACCAAACATATGACCGGCGACATCTTCAAGGGACATCTTGTCGACGCGCTGTTCAATCTCACGTCGGTGACGACCGCGCAGACGATCCACTTGTGCGGGATGCTCACCGAAGCGATCCACACTCCCTATCTCGCCGACCGGGCGCTTTCGCTCGAGAATGCCCGGTACATCATGAATACGGCGCGCCATCTCGGCGACGAGATCGCGCTCCGGCCCGGCGGCAAGATCGAGCGTCGCGCAAACGACGTTCTCGCGAAGTGCGAACGGCTCTTAGACCGCGTCGCGGGCATGGGATTGATGGCGGCGATCGATGCGGCGCTGTTTGCCGACGTCAAGCGTTCGCCCGACGGCGGCCGCGGCTTCGACGGCGTTTTTTCGCGAGCCGACGACTACCTCAACCCCTTCGAACAAGCGTTGTGCGGCGAGACGGTAACGGCGTGAGCGGACGGTTCGTCAAGCCCTACGGCGATACGTTGAACGACGGCAAGGTGCAGATGTCGTTCACGCTTCCGGTGGAGTGGTCCGAAGCGGCCGACGAGGCGGCGCGTCAACTGGCGGGCAAGATGGGTTTTCGCGACGTGCAGGTGGTCGAAGGACGCCGGATCGCCGCGGGTTTTTCGTTTTTCGTGCTCTACGCCGGCACGCCGCACAGCATCGATCTTGAAACGATCCAGGCGCCGTCGGCACGGGCGCACGCCATGTCGATGGAAGAAATCGACGCTTTCGTTTTCGAACGGATCGGCCGAAAGATTCGCGTCGCGGGAGCCTGCATAGGAACCGACGCTCACACCGTTGGAATCGATGCGATTCTCAACATGAAGGGCTACAAAGGCGACTACGGGCTGGAGCGATACCACGCGTTCGAAGCCTACAATCTCGGCAGTCAAGTCGCCCCCGAAGATCTCGTGGCGTTCACCAAAGAGAACCACGTCGATGCGATCCTGGCGTCTCAAGTCGTCACCCAAAAAGGCAGCGACCTGAAAAATTTCACCGAACTCGCCGAGTTGCTCGAGGCCGAAGGAGTCCGCGATCGAGTGGTGCTCGTATGCGGCGGACCCCGCGTTACCAACCTCATGGCGAGCGAACTCGGCTACGATGCCGGCTTCGGCCGCGGAACGTTGCCCAGTGAAGTCGCCGCGTTCATCGCGGTGACCTTGGCGCATCGGGTGCGGCAAGAAGCGCGAGTCTGACTCCCCTTACGATTTGGAGGCCAATGCAAAAGACCGCACTCATCACCGGCATCACCGGCCAGGACGGCTCGTATCTCGCCGAGCTTCTCTTAGAGAAAGGTTATCGCGTCGTCGGAATGACCCGGCGCACCAGCACTGAGGTGCACGAACGCATCGAGCACATCGTCGACGACATAGAAATCGTTTCCGGAGACTTGCTCGACCAGACCTCGATGACGTCGATCGTGAACGACGTACGGCCCGACGAATTCTACAATCTGGCGGCTCAGTCGTTCGTTCCGACGTCGTGGAACCAGCCGGTACTCACCGGCGAGTTCACCGCGCTCGGCGTCACGCGTGCTCTCGAGGCCATTCGGCACATCTCGCCTTCGATTCGTTTTTACCAAGCGTCGAGTTCCGAAATGTTCGGCAAGGTCGTCGAAGTGCCGCAAACCGAATCGACGCCGTTCTATCCGCGCAGCCCCTACGGTGTAGCCAAGGTCTACGGTCATTGGATTACGGTGAACTACCGCGAGTCGTACGGCATGTACGCGTGCAGCGGGATGCTTTTCAACCACGAGTCGCAACGCCGCGGCAAGGAGTTCGTTACCCGCAAGATTTCCGACGGCGTGGCGCGCATCAAGCTCGGCCTCGCCAGCAGTCTCCGTCTGGGGAACCTCGACGCGCAGCGCGACTGGGGCTATGCCGGTGACTACGTGCGCGCGATGTGGCTCATGCTGCAAGCCGACGAGCCCGACGACTACGTCATCGCAACCGGGCACACGCATAGCGTCCGCGAATTCGTTCGCATCGCGTTCGAAACCGCGGGTCTGGGCTCGTACGAACCCTACGTCGTCACCGACCCGCGCTTCGTCCGGCCGGCGGAAGTCGACATGCTCATCGGCGACCCGAGCAAAGCGCGGCGCAAGCTGGGCTGGACTCCGGAGGTGACCTTCGAACAACTCGTCGACATGATGGTCAAAGCCGACCTCGACCGGCTCGCGGATCGCGCCCTCACGTAACCGGTCTCCCTTAAGAAGCCGAGCGTGCGAGCGCTGATCACCGGAGCGAGCGGATTCGTCGGGCGCTACCTCGTCGAAGCGCTGCGCGCCGCCGGAACGGACGTCGTCGCGTGCGGCGGCCCACACGAACGAGCGGGACTGATTCCCGTCGACATGGGAGAGATCGCGTCGCTGCGCGCGGCGCTGGATATCGCGCGGCCCGACGTCGTCTTCCATCTCGCCGCGCAAACCTTCGTTCCCGAATCGTTTGCATCGCCGGTGCAAACCTACGACACCAACGCCCTCGGAACCGCACGATTGACGCAAGCCGTGCGGGATTACGTCGCGGCGGGCGAGCCGATGCCGCGCATCCTCTTCACCAGCTCCGCAGAGGTCTACGGACTGCGCGACGCCGGCGAATTCCCGTTGCGCGAAACGCTCGAACCTCGTCCGGCAACGCCGTATGCTGCCAGCAAAGCTGCCGCCGAGGCGATTCTGTTGGCGGAAACCCGCGCCTTGGGCTTGCACGCCGTCATCGCGCGCGCATTCAATCACATTGGCCCGGGGCAAAGCGATCGATTCGTGGTTCCGTCTTTGGCGCATCAACTCGCTGCGATCGCCGCCGGGGGCGCTCCCCTGCTGCTGGTGGGGAATCTAAATGCCGCACGCGATTTCCTCGACGTCCGCGACGTAGTCGCAGCCTACGTCGCGCTCGCTCGCGACGGCGAATCCGGTCAAACCTACAACGTGTGCAGTGGCAGAGCAGTCAAGGTGCGGGATCTCCTACGCGACTTGATCGCGATCGCCGGCGTGCCGGTCGAAGTGCGCGAAGATCCGCAGCGCTTTCGGCCGCTCGACGTTCCGCTTTTCGTCGGTACGGCGGAGAAGCTCGAAGCGCGCACCGGTTGGCGGCCGGCGGTGCCGTTGGCTCGGTCGCTGCGCGAAATCTATGACGACGCGCTCGCCGCCACGGGGAATCCGCCCTCGTCGGCGTAAACGCGAGTCCATGCCGTCCGAAGACGCCGAAGCTTTCGTTTTCAAACACCGCGGTGCGCTGTTGGCGCTGCCGGCGCTCGCGCTGGCAGCATTCGGCAGACCGAGTGCGTTGAGCGTAACGCTCGGTCTTCCGGTCGCAATCGCCGGCGAGTTGGTGCGTTGCTGGGCGGTCGGTTACTCCGGCGTCACGACGCGCGGCGCTGCCGTTACGGCGCCCGAGTTAGTTACCGCCGGGCCGTACGCCCACGTTCGAAACCCGCTCTATGCGGGCAATTTCTTGACCGCAGCCGGTTACGCGGTTGCGTTTACCGGAAAAAATTCTCCCGCGACGCGAATCGCGCTGATCGCCGGAGCCCTGGCGGCGATGGCCACGGTCTACGCGATCATCGTGCCGCACGAGGAACGTTTTCTGCGCGCGCAATTCGGAGATGCCTTCGAACGATACTGCGAGCAGGTTCCACCGGTGATTCCGAGGATCGATGCAATGCCCGGCGGTGCCGGAACCTGGCGGCCGTCGGTCATCCAAGACGCGGAGACTTCGACCTTCGTCACGTTCGGCGCGATGCTGGCGGCGCTCGCGTTCAAAGCGCTCAAAGCGTAGGCCGCATGAACGCGCAGCGTGGTCTCATCGTCGCGCTCGTGGTAACGGCTTTCGTCGCGGCGTTGGAATTTTGGGGCGGCCTGCGTTCGGGCAGCTTGGCGTTGACCAGCGACGCGGTCCACGTCTGCACCGACCTCTTTGCGCTGGGCTTGGCGTTGGCTGCGGCCATCGGCGCCGCGCGCCCGGCGGATCCCCGCCGCACGTTCGGTTACGGCCGCATCGAAGTGCTCGGCGCGCTGGTAAACGGGACGCTCCTGCTGGTCGCAACCGTCGTCATCGCGTATGCGGCGGTTCATCGCTTCGCCGTTCCCGTCGAGCCGCACGCGCTCACGATGACGGTCGTCGCGGCGATCGGGCTGGCGCTCAACGTGTGCGTCGGCATGGTGCTGCAGCGCCAGGGCCGCCGCGACTTGAACGTGCGAGCCGCGTTGTTCCACGTTTTCGGCGACGTTCTGGGAGCGGTGGCCGTCGTCGCCGGCGGCACGATTATCGCGGTCACCCACTTCGCATGGATCGATCCGCTGCTATCGCTTTTCGTCGCCGCGATCATCGTGGTCGGTGTTATCCGCGTCATGCGCGACGCCACCAACGTTCTGCTCGAAAGCGTTCCCGGCGACGTCGATGCCGCCAGTCTGGTCAAGCACGTCGAGGCAATCGGCGGTATTTCGGAAGTTCACGATCTGCACGTTTGGTCGATCGCCAGCGGATCGCACGCGCTTTCGGCGCACGTACGGCTCGAAGACCGGCGCTTGAGCGAAGCCAACGACGTGTTGCGTGAAATTGACGAATGTCTTCAAAAGCATTTCGGCATCTCGCACGTCACGATCCAGTTCGAATGCGACAATTGCCCGGTCGTGGTGAGACACTGAAATCGCTCCCGACCGGCCCCAAACCCAATTGAAGGCCTACTATTTGAAGGCCTACTAGGGGTAGTTGCGGCAACGGGCGAAGCCACGCGAGCTATGACTTCAACGAATTCCAAAGCCGTCGTTCTTTCGACGGCACGTACGCCGTTCGGCAAGCTCGGCGGGGGACTTGCGCCGCTCAACGCGACGACTTTGGGCGCGATCGCGTTGCTTGGCGCCATCGAGCGCGCGCACATCGATCCGAGCGAAATCGAACACGCCATCTTCGGCGAGGTGCTGCAAGCCGGCGTCGGGCAGAATCCGGCGCGGCAAGTGATCTTCAAAGCCGGTCTTGCGAAAACGGTAACCGCCGACACCGTCAACAAAGTATGCGCGTCGGGTTTGCTTGCAGTCGTCAACGCGATGCGCTCGATCAATGCCGGCGCCAATTCGGTCATCGCGGCCGGCGGCATGGAATCGATGTCGAACGCCCCGTATCTCTTGCGCGACGCGCGCTGGGGATATCGCTTCGGCGACGGAGCGCTCGTCGACGCCATGATCTACGACGGATTGTGGGACCAGTATTTCCCGATGACGATGGCATCGCAGGGAAGTAAGGTGGCGACGGAACTGGGATTGACGCGCGAAGAGCAAGATCGTTTTGCGCTTGCGAGCCATCACCGCAGCGCCGGCGCGCATGCGGCGGGGCATTTTGCCGACGAGATCGTTCCGGTGAAGGTCGCCTCGAAAGCCAAGGGCAAAGCCGTCGTGGACGCGCTGCCGCAGCGCGGCAAGGTGAGAGTGCCGGCTGCCGTCGGCGGCTCGCAAGATCGCGTTTGGGATCACGAACCGTCGGCACAGTTCACGCTCGACTATGCGAAGTATGCGCCGTTCGTGGTCGGCGACGAACCCGCGGTGCTGGTCGACCGGGACGAAGGCGTGCGCGCCGAGGCGAGCATCGAAGCGATGGGCAAGTTGCGTCCGCTCGAGAAAGACGGCACGATCACCGCCGGAAACGCTCCCGGCGTCAACGACGGCGCGGCCGCGCTGATTCTGGCCGATGTCGACTACGCCGCACGTCACGGGTACGAGGCGTTGGCGACCGTGGTCGATCACGCGACCGTCGCATGGGACTCGCCATACATTTGCTTGACTCCGGCAATGGCGGCGCAGAAATTGCTCGATCGCACCGGTCTGACGCGAAGCGATGTCGCCGTCTGGGAAATCAACGAAGCATTCTCGGCGGTCGCCATCGCGTCGGCGCGCAACCTCGGGCTCGACGAAAACGAAGTCAATCTCTTCGGCGGTGCCGTCGCCATGGGGCATCCAATCGGCGCTTCCGGGGCGCGCCTCGTCGGCACCGTGATCAACCAGCTGCGCAAGCGCGGCGGTGGATTCGGCATCGCCTCGATTTGCTCGGGCGGGGGCCAGGGCGACGCCCTCCTGGTACGAGTCGGGTGAAGCGGCGCAATTGAAATGACGCTGCGTTGAAGATTGCCGTCGTCGGCGCCGGGCAGATGGGCTCGGGCATCGCACAAGTCGCGGCCGCTAGCGGCCACGGCGTACTCTTGAACGACCGTACCCCGGCGCTGATCGAACGCGGCCTATCGTCCATTGTGAAGAATCTCGAGCGAAGCGTCGAGAAGGGACGTCTCGACGGCGCCGGGCGCACCGAAATTCTCGAGCGCATCGTCATTGCGCCGGCAATCGAGTCCTTCGACGTCGACGTTGCCATCGAAGCGGCGAGCGAGCATCTCGAGACCAAACTCGACATCTTTCGGCAACTCGACGCGCGGTGTGCCGAACGAACGATTCTTGCGAGCAACACGTCGTCGATCTCGATCACGGTTCTGGGCGCGGCGACGCGGCGGCCCAGCCGCGTCATCGGCATGCACTTCATGAACCCGGTGCCGGTGATGCAGCTGGTGGAAATCATTCGCGGCATCGCGACCTCGCAAGAAACGTTCGAGTTTGTCCGCGATCTGGCGCGCCAAATGGGCAAGACGCCCGTCGAGGTGCGCGATTTTCCGGGATTCGTCTCGAATCGCGTGCTCATGCCGATGATCAACGAAGCGATTTACGCGGTCTACGAAGGCGTCGCGTCTCCGGAGGACGTCGATACCGTAATGAAGCTTGGCATGAACCATCCGATGGGGCCGCTGACGCTGGCCGATTTCATCGGTCTGGACACGTGCCTTGCGATTATGGACGTGCTGCACGCGGGCTTCAGCGACTCGAAGTATCGTGCGTGCCCGCTCCTACGCCAATACGTCGCCGCGGGATGGCTCGGTAAGAAGAGCGGCCGCGGATTTTACTCGTACTGAGCCGGACCCGATGATGACTCCGACCCGCGCACAGTTCGAACTGACCGACGAGCAGCGCCAGATCGCTGCGCTCGCCGCCGACGTTGCGCGGCGTGAAATTGCGCCGCATATCGCAGGCTGGGACCGCGAGCATACGTTTCCGCGCGCGCTCTACCGTAAACTGACCGATGCCGGCATCATGGGCATGATCGTTCCGGAAGAGTTCGGCGGCGCGGGTGCCGACTACGTGTCGTACGCGCTCGGCATCGAAGAGTTGGCACGCGTCGACGCAGGCACGGCCGTCACCGTTTCGGTGCACTCGATGATCTGCTCGGTGATTCTCAAACTCGGGAGTCCCGAGCAAAAGCGCTATTGGCTTCCGCGGCTCGCCGCCGAGGACGTGCTTGCGGGTTTTGCGCTGACCGAACCGGACGCCGGCTCCGACGCGGCCGGAATCCGCGCCACGGCGCAGCGCACGGCCGACGGCTACGTGCTCAACGGACGCAAACAGTGGTGCACCAACGGCAGTTACGCCGGCGTCGTCATGGGCATGTTTCGAACCGGTGGCCCGGGTGCCAAAGGCGTAAGCGCGTTTCTCATCGACGGTGCCGCCGAGGGAATGGTGGTCGAGAAAGTCACCCACAAACTCGGCATTCACACCAGCAACACCTGCGACGTGGCCTTCGACGACGTCGCGATTCCGCGCGCTGCGTTGCTCGGCGCCGAGGGCGACGGTTTCGGCAGCGCGATGACGGCGCTTGCGTCGGGCCGCGTTGGGATCGCCGCGCAGGCGACCGGGATCCTGGCGGCGTGTCTCGATGAATCGGTCGCCTTTGCTCGGGAGCGGGTGGCGTTCGGACATGCGATCGGATCGTTCGAAGGTGTGTCGTTCAAGATCGCCCAGATGGCGACCGATCTCGACGCAGCCAGATTGCTGGTCTATCAAGCAGCGGGGCTGGCGGACGCGGGCAAGCCGTTTACGATCGAAGCGAGTAAAGCCAAACTGTTCGCTTCGACCGCCGCCCGCAAGCATGCCGCCGAAGCGTTGCAGATTCACGGCGGCTACGGCTATACCACGGAATTTCCGGTCGAGCGCCACTATCGCGACGCCAAGATCACCGAAATTTACGAGGGAACGTCCGAGATACAACAACTCATCATCGCGCGCGCCCTCCTCGGGAAACTCAGCTAACCCGATCCAGCCGTCAGCCAAGGAGCCGTTAACCGTCGTGAACCTCATGGAGTACCAGGGAAAAGAACTATTTCGGCGTGCGGGTATCCCGGTGCCGCAAAGCCGGCACGCGCTGACACCCGACGAAGTCGCGCGTTTCTTCGAAGACGTCGATGGGGAATGGGTCGTCAAGGCGCAAGTCTTGATGGGAGGCCGCGGCAAAGCGGGGAAAATCAAATTCGCGAAGGACGGCAGCGAAGGGCGCCGCGTCGCCGAGGAGATTCTCGCAACGCCGATGCCGCCCAACCGGCAGAATCCCGTTGGAGAGCCGATCAAATCACTGCTCGTCGAAGAAAAACTGCCGATCGTACGAGAAGCCTACTGCGCGATTACCATCGACCGCAGTACCAAGAAGCCGGCGATTATGGTGAGCCGCTTCGGCGGCATGGACATCGAAGAAGTCTCGGAGAACCACCCGGAATCGATCGCCAAGTTCTTCGTGGATACGGCGATCGGCTATTCTCCGTTTATCGGGCGCGAACTGGCGTTCCACGCCGAACTCGACCCCGGTTTCCGCAAACAATTCCCCGCTATTCTGGGCTCCCTGTACGACCTGTTCTTCCGCTACGGCGCAAAACTCGTGGAAATCAATCCGCTGGCGCTGACCGCCGACGGCCAGGTGTATGCTTCCGACGCAAAAGTCGAGCTCGACGACGACGCGCTGTTTCGAAATCCGGAGTTCGCGCAGTGGCAACAAGCGCTGCCGCTGGACGAGGACGAACGTTTGGCCGCCGAGTCGGGTCTGGGTATCCGCAACTTTCGCCGTTTCGACGGAACCGTCGGAACGATGGCCAACGGTGCGGGCTTGGCGATGGCGACGATGGATGCCGTCAATTTCGCCGGCGGTAAGGTCGCAAATTTCCTCGACGTCGGCGGGGGTGCCAACGCGGAGCGCGTGCGCAAGTGCTACGAACTGGTGGTCAATCATACCCCCGCGACGGTATTTTTCATCAACATCTTCGGCGGCATCACTCGCGGCGACGAAGTTGCCCGCGGCATCGTGGAAGCAATTCGCACCACCCGTTCACGGCGCATTCCGCTGGTCATTCGTTTGACCGGCACCAACGAAGAAGAAGGCCGGCGAATTCTGGCCGAAGCCGGAATGACCCCGGTCGCCACCATGGACGAGGGGGCAAAGCGCGCCGTCGAGATTGCCGCGAACGCTACGGAGCCGGCCGCCACGTGAGCATTTTCTTAGACAAAAACAGCAAGATCGTGGTTCAAGGCATCACCGGAGCCGAAGGTTCGTATCATACCGATCGCATGGTGAAATACGGCACCAACGTGGTCGGCGGCGTCACGCCCGGCAAAGGCGGCCAAATGACGCCTCAAGGATTGCCCGTGTTCGACACCGTCAAAGACGCGGTCGATGCGACCGGCGCGACCCACACCTGCATCTTCGTTCCGCCGCCGTTCGCCGCCGATGCACTGTACGAAGCCTACGATGCAGGGATCGCGTATGCCGTTTGCATCACCGAAGGCGTTCCGGTGCACGACATGCTCAAGGTCGTCGGCACGACGCCGGGCATGCGCATCATCGGTCCCAACTGTCCCGGGCTGATCTCACCGGGAAAGGCCCTGGTGGGAATTATGCCGGGGCGCGTCTTCAAAGAGGGTGACGTGGGGCTGATCTCGCGCTCGGGAACGCTGACGTACGAGGTCGTCGACGGACTGACGCGCGCCGGTTTCGGGCAATCCACCTGCATCGGTATCGGGGGCGATCCGATCAGCGGGACGACGTTCGTCGATTGCCTGCGCGAGTTCCAGAACGATTCCCAAACCAAGGCGATCGTCGTGTGCGGCGAGATCGGCGGTTCCGACGAAGAGGACGCAGCCGCGTACATTCGCGAGCACATGGCGTCGATGCCGCTGGTCGCGTTCGTCGGTGGCCGCAACGCGCCACCCGGCAAATCGCTGGGGCACGCGGGTGCAATCATCTCGGGAAATTTCGGCACCGCGCAAAGCAAAATCGCGGCGTTTCGCGCGGCCGGCGTACCCGTGGCCGACCGCCCCTCGGAGATTCCGGCGTTGCTCCGGCAGCGGCGTGCGGCTGCCTCCTAGCGACATCTTAAAAGAGGTTAAAGGAACGGGCCCCCGCCGAAGGAAAGTGCCTCGATTGCGTCACCTGGGAGTTTGCTGAGGCAACTGTGCCTCCGTTCGCCCTCATGTGGCGTTAGCCACACAGCTTACTGATCGAGGGCACAGAATGAGCAAATCGCGCACCCTCCGTCAGGTCGTCGTGGCGCTCGCGCTTCTGGTGGCGTTCCTTAGCCAGGCAACATGGGTACTGGCAGGCACCACGGGAACTCTGAGCGGCCAGGTAACCGACGAGAACGGGGCTCCGATCGCGGGAGCGGCCGTCAAGGCAGCTTCAGCATCGCAGACCGTCGCGGCTACCACAGACGCGGGCGGACACTTTACCTTCCTTAGCCTGGCGCCGGATACGTATACCGTGTCGGCGTCCAAAGACGGATACAACCCAACGACGTATCCTGGCGTGACGATTTTTGCCGATCAGTCCCAAACCATCTCCGTTAAGATGCCGAAGGGACTCAAAACGATCGCAACGGTCGGCGCGCGGGCCGCCGGAAACCTCGTAAAATCCGGCACCACCGCGGACGTCTACTCGGTGAACGCCGCGACGCAAGCCACCGTCCAAGGCATCGGCGGCGGCGGCAATCTCGACAGCGCCTACTCGGCGATCTACTCGCAACCGGGCGTCGTATCGCAGATCGGAAACTACGGCTTCGGCCAGGTTTACTACATTCGCGGCTCGTCGTACAGCCAAGTCGGCTACGAATACGACGGCGTTCCGGTCAACCGCGCGTTCGACAACTACAACGCGAACTCGCTGTCGAGCCTGGGATCGCAGGAAACCGAAGTTTACACCGGCGGCTCGCCGGCCGGCGGTACCTCGGCGACCCTCGCCGGATACATCAACCAGGTCATCAAGACCGGTACCTTCCCGGGTTACGCCCAGGGCACGCTCGGCGTCGGAACGCCCGCGTTTTACCACAAGGCGGGTGTCGAAGCCGGCGGCGCTACGCCTGACCGGCTGTTCTCCTGGTATGTCGGCGTCCAAGGCTCGAACCAGATGTACAATACCTTGGACGACAACAACGGTTCGAGTCAGCCGATCGACGGCTCCGGCCCGAACGGCATCTTCTCGTCGGTTTTCAACGCCTACGCGAGCACGCTGTCGTTCTACCCGAACGGCACGTTTTCGACGTGCAGCCCTAGCGGAGCCCCATCGGGATCGCTCCCGTACGATATCAGCTTCAATCTCTTCGGAAGCGAGAAGGGGCGGCCGGTATTCCCGGCCCAGGCCAGCTGCAACATCTACACGCCGTGGTCCGGTTCGGGCTTCCTCGGTCTACCGGTGAATACCCAGGACCGTGAAAACGTCGCGAACTTCCACTTCGGCATTCCGCACCACAACGATGCCGGTAAGGACGACGTTCAGCTTCTCTACTACAACTTCGCCTACCACCAGTACTTCGGTGACAGCGTCTCGGATCAGGGGGGCGAGGCGTACATCAATCAGGCATTCGGCGGCTGGCCGGGCATCGCGGGACTCTTCGGTATCACCACCTATCCCGGTTCTAGCGGTCCCTACAAGGACTTGTGCGCGTATCAGGTGATCTTTTTCGTCGGCTGCGCCACGACCGGAAGCTCGACGCTCCCGTACATTGACTCGCACGTCTTCGCCCCGGGAACGAGCTTCGGCCAATCCGCAGCGACCGCGTCGGTCATCAACTACTCGGCGCCGAGCCAGCCGGCCCATCCGTTCAACGGCGGGGTTCCGATAGACGGTCGCGACACGACGTGGAACGACGGGTCGGTCATCAAGCTGCAGTACCAAAAGAACTTCGGTTCCAGCGCATACGTGCGTCTCATGGGCTACAGCTTCTATTCGAACTGGCTGATGAGCAGCCCGAACGCCGGCAACGAAGCGATCACCGCATACGGCTACAACGATGCGGGCTTCGGCTATCCGTCGCCGGACTACGAGCTGAGCACCCACACGCGCGGCCTTCAACTGATGGCGGCCGACCAAATCAACGCCCAGAACTTACTGCAACTCACGGCCAACTACACGACGGCGTCGGTGGTTCGCTGGAACAACCAATGGTACGGTGCGCCCACGCATCCGACCAACCTCGTCGATTCGAGCGGCAACTGTTACGCCTACGCAACCGGCAGTCCGTCGAGTTGTTTGCTCTCGTCGACGGGCGGCACGTACGCTTCCCCGGTCGGCCCGGCCCCGCCGCCCGGCTCGCCGGCGGCAAAAGCCGGCGCGCAGTACATCGTCACCGTGCCGGACGGCTACGGGACGCTCAATACGGTTCAGCCCCAGTTCGCTTCGGTGGCGCTCCAAGACGAGTGGCGTCCGTCCGACCGCTGGGACATCAACGCCGGCGTTCGGTTCGAAAGCTACGTCTACCAGCTCGCCAATACCGTCAACCCCGACACGAACTTCTGGTTCGCGCAGGCGCAGAACGGCTATTGCTACGACCCGGCATCGGGTCAGCCCATTCTGACCCCCATCAGCCCGGGAACGCCGCCGGGCAATGCGGGCCCCATACCGCTTCCGAACACGCCCGGCAGCGGGGAAACGCCCGGCCTGTGCTACGCTTCTCCGGGCCATCCCTACATCGCGCCGTCGGGGCAGCAGGCACGCCATCCGAACGGTCAAGACGGCAGCATGCTGTTCAGCAATCAATCGCCGAGCGGGTTTTCGCACCCGCTGTGGTCGCCGCGCATCGGCGGCACCTACACGCTCGATCCCGACGACGTCATCCGGTTCAACTACGGCCGCTACACGCAGCCGACGGAAACGGCGTTCGAGCAGTACGTCAACGCATCCGGACTCGGTGAAGCGAAGTTCGACTTCCAGCACTTCTGGGGGCTCGGCTTCACGACGCCGGCACACGATAATCCGGTGCAGGTATCGAATAACTACGATCTCTCCTACGAAAAGCATTTGAAAGGAACCGACTGGACGTTCAAGCTGTCGCCGTTCTACCGGTACACCACCAATCAGCTGGTGACCGTCTCCCTCGGCGGTAACTTTGCGTCCGGCATCAACGCCGCGACTCAGAGGACGGCCGGCGTCGAGTTTGCGGTTCAAAAAGGTGACCCGACTCGAAACGGATTCTCCGGTCAGCTCTCGTACACGTACACCAGCGCCAAAATCAAGTACAGCACGCTGGCCAACGGTTCGAACGCCATCGACGTGATCAACAGCTATATCTCGGTCTTCAACGGCTTGACCAAACACGACGGCGGATCGCCGTGGTATTGCATCAACGGCTTGGGAGCCAACGGGTCGAACGGCGGTGCCGCTTCCGCGTCCGCTTGTGGAATCGGCCGCCATGCGATTGCGAATCCGTACTACAACTACGCGCCGCAGGCGTTGCTCGACCGCAACGGCTGGTACGACGCGTACGCTAACAATCCGCCGCAAAGCGCGCCCGACACCGTGACGCAAACCGCGATCAACCCCAACGTGTTCGCGGGATTCCTCAACTACAAGCACGACAAGTTCACGGCGTCGATCAACGCCATCCTCAACGAAGGCAATACCTACGGTTCGCCCCTCGCGGTCGTCGGTCTGGATCCGCGCGATTGCTTCGGAAACCAGGCCAAGACGGTGCCTGGTATGACGGGCAGTCCGTACGGCGGGTACGCGAACTATCAGTACTGCACGTCGTCGTCGTTTGCGCCGTCGGGCTACCTCGCAATCCCGAATCCGCAAACCGGAGCCTTCGACGGTTTGGCCAACTATCGCGAGCCGTGGCAACTCAACATGGGGGCGCAGCTCGGCTACGACTTCACGCCGCGAATTCACGGCGTGGTGACGTTTGCCAACATCCTCAACCAGTGCTTCGGCGGCACGGCGATGCCGTGGACGGCGGCGTACAAACCCAACAACATCGTTTGCGCGTACGCTCCCAACGGGTACTACTACCTCGGAGGTCAACCCGGAGCCGGCTTCTACTACGGAGCCAATCCACATGCGGTGCAGAACGGCACCGCGGGCTATCCGGCGGTCTTCAACCAGTCGTACCAGCCACTGTATAACTCGATTCCCTTCCAGGTGTACTTCCAAGCTCAGATCAAGCTCTAAGCACGGTCTCGATCTTGGGGACGCGCGCCCCCGCTCGCAAGAGCGGGGGCTTTTTCTTCCGGCGCGAACGCGGTGCGCGTGCAGCACGGATATCGGTGTGAGGAGTGCGAGCTCGCCGTGTTTCCGGTCACCACCCGCGGCGAACTGCAGTGGTTGAGGGATCGGGTGCACGTCGCGAGGGAAGTCGCGAAGCACTCGGCCGGCGGGCTCGATTCGTGGATGATGGAAGGGCTAACGTTCCTGGAGGATCATCAAGGGCACAGCATCGTTCTGGTCTCCCGCCGAACATAAAAAAACGGCGCCGTCAAGGCGCCGTTAAACGGGTCGCGAGGGTGCTATTGCGGTATCCGTAAGCGCTGGCCCGGCTGAAGCGTCGAGCCGCGGAGATGGTTTGCCGCGGTGATCCCGTCGATGGTTTCCTGGATGTCCGCTCCGTCGCTGTGGCCGGCGGCGATCGACCAGAGGGTTTCGCCGGGCGCGACGGTGACGGTCGTATACCGCTGGGTGCTCGCTGCGTACAGCCGCATGCTCGACAGAGTGGGCAGCGCAATCATCAGGCTCAGGGCGGCCAGCGCGATGGCCGGCATCAAGGTCACTCGTTTGCGCCGCGTCATCGTCCTATTCTCCCCTCTCATCCCTGCTGATTAAACGTCCGGACGGCGATTTTCACTACATTTTGTGGCAAACGCCTGTTCGTCCACTAGATTTTACCATAAAGCCGCCAAGCGGTGTCAAGCGTTTTCTCGAACGTATGTTTGCTCCGTTTGCCGTTTTTATGGTAAGGTGATACCCGGCCGGCGTGCCATATGGTCGGCATTCTCGGTTCGAGCATGTTGGAAATTAGGGGGGAACCCATGGGTGGACGGATCACCGAAAAACCCGCGACCGAGCGGCAGCGCCGCATCCTCAAAGCCATCTCCGACTTCAAGGTCGAGCGCGGCTATCCGCCGTCGGTGCGAGAGATCGGCGCACGCGTGGGTCTCTCGTCCTCCTCGACGATTCACGCCCACCTGAAGGCCCTCGAGCGGCGCGGCCTCATCTCGCGCGACCCCACCAAGCCGCGAGCGCTCCGTTCGGTCGAGACCAGCGAGCCGGCAACGGTCCGCGATGCCGTCGTAATGCCGGTCCTGGGCAAGGTCGCGGCGGGCGTACCGATCACGGCTACCGAGAACATCGAAGGCGAGTTCGTGCTGCCCGCCGGCTTCGTGCCGCGCGCTTCGGGGGCGTTCATGCTCCGAGTGCAGGGCGATTCGATGGTCGACGCCGCGATACTCGACGGAGACCTGATCGTCGTTCGCCCCCAGCCTACGGCCGACAACGGTGAGGTCGTCGTCGCCATGCTCGACGGCGAAGCCACGGTCAAGCGCTTCTATCGCGAGAAGAACCGCGTTCGGCTGCAGCCGGAGAATCGCAGCATGGAGCCAATCTACGCGAGCGATGTCGAGATCATCGGCCGCGTCGAAGCGGTCGTCCGCCGGCTCTAACCCTCCCAAAGGCTTCGTTTGGTTCGAACGGCGCGCGGTGCCGGCGATGCGCCGGCTCGGCGAGCTTCCGTTCGTCGCGGCCGTTCGCGAGGCGCTTCCCTGGAGCTTCATCGGTCTGGCCGCGGGCTTCGCTGCCGTCCTTGCCGTCCAGTTGCGAACCGGAACGTTTACCGGGCCGTCGCTCGGCTTACGCATCGCGGCTGCACTGCTGCCGGCTTTCGGCATCATGGCGGCGACGCTCGTCGTCGTACTGGCGCTGCGGCTGGCGCGCGCGACGGCCTATTCGGCGATTCCGGTAGTCCTCGGGAGCGTCGCTTGCTTCGCGCTCGCGCTGCCGCATCCGCTGGGGAGGGAGCCGATTGCGTATCTGCGGCTGCTCGGGGCTTCGGGGCTCTTCATCGCCATCTTGGCGTGCGGCATTACCGCGGCGTGGATCGCCCTGATGCGCAGAACACTGGGCGTCGTTGCGGCGAGCTGGGCCGGTGCAGCGCTCGCCGTGGCGACCTTTGCCGCGCTCTTGGCGGCACACGTTTCTCTGGCGAATGCGATCGCCGCCGCCATGCAGCCGATATCCCGGCTTGGGGATACCTACGTGGCGCTGGTCGTTATCGTGCTGGTCCAGACGCTGTTGTGGACTGCCGGCGTGCACGGCCCGGCGGTACTGGCCACGATCGTTACGCCGGTGTACCTCACCATGCAGATGCAGAACACGCATGCGTTCGGAGCACACACGCCTTTGCCGTATATCGTCGTGGTCTCGCTGTTTCTGTTTGTCTTTCCCGGCGGCGCCGGCGCGACGCTCCCGCTCGCCGCGCTGTTGGCCATCTCGCGCGTTCCGCGCTTGCGCCGCGTCGGCCGCGTCACCCTACTGCCTGCGTTTTTCAACATCAACGATCCATTGATTTTCGGCGCGCCGATCGTTTTCAACCCGTATCTCGTGGTGCCGTTCGTTGTGGCTCCGTGCGTTCTGGCCACGATAACCTACGGCGTGGTCGCGGCGGGACTGGTCGCGCGCGCGGCGTTTTACGTGCCGTCGTCGGTTCCCACGCTCGTCTCGACGTACGTCGCAACGCAGGACGTCCGCGCGATCGCGCTGGCGCTTTTCAACATTGCGGTCGCCGCGGCGATCTACTATCCGTTCGTGCGTGCGTACGAACGTTACGTCATCGCGGCGCCGTGATCGACGAACTGTGCGCGCGGTTCGGAATCGGCGGCCGGCTGCGCGACGCCGCGTTGCGCGCGTACGCGCGTGCGTCAGGTATCGCGTACGCCGATCAGCGCCAAGCCGCGATCAACGTCTTGCATGCGTTCGTCGAGCAAGGACTTTCCGAAAGCGATTTGCACGGTTCCATCGGCTACGGCTACGAGGATCCCGTGCGCGCCTGCTACGAGTCGCTGCTGGCGCGTATCTTCGGCGTCGAACGCGCGCTCGCGCGGCTCTCGATCGTCAGTGGAACGCAGGCGATCATCGCCGCGATTGCGGCCTGCACGCCCCCCGGGAAAACGCTGCTCTCCGTTTCGGGTCGCCCCTACGACACGCTGCGCAACGCCATTTGCGATGCCCCGCATTCGCTCGTCAGCCAAGGCCTCGTCTACCGCGAAGTTCGGCTGCAAGACGACGGTGCGGTCGACCTTGCCGCGGTGAATCGGGCGCTCGATTCCGGACCGGTTTGCAGCATCTTCGTTCAGCGCTCGCGCGGCTATTCACCCCGCCGTTCCCTGACGATCGCGGATTGCCGGCGCGCCTTTGCAGCGATCAAATCACGCGCGCCCGGCGTTACGATTCTCGTCGACAATTGCTACGGCGAACTCGTCGAAGCCCGCGAGCCGACTCACGTGGGCGCCGACTTGGTCATGGGCTCGCTGATAAAAAATTTGGGCGGATCGATTGCGGCAGCCGGCGGCTACATCGCCGGTCGTGCCGATCTGATCGAACGCGTCGCCGCGCGACTCTACGCGCCCGGCATCGCGGGCGCCATCGGTCCGTCGCTTGGGCTTGGGCGCGCGCTAGTGCAAGGACTTTTTCTCGCCCCGGGGATCGTCGAACAATGCCTCCGCGGGCTCGATTTTGCGGCGGCGCTGTTCGAGGAACTCGGGTATCGCGTCGATCCGAAGTGCGGCCAAGCACGCACCGACATCGTGCAAGCGATCTCGTTGGGTTCGCGCGAGTCGCTGGTGCGGTTTGCCGCCGGCCTGCAAGCCGCAATGCCGGTGAACGCGCGCTTTCGGCCGGAACCGGGATCGGTGCCGGGCTACGCCGAGCCGGTCGTCATGTCGAGCGGCGCGTTCGTCGCGGGTGCCACCATCGAGCTCTCGTGCGATGCACCAATGCGTCCGCCGTACGAGATGTATCTGCAAGGCGGCACGTCGGTGGCGCATGCCTATCTCGGCGCGCTCTTCGCTGCCCGCGCGCTGGCGCAATGACCGGCCTCCAGTCAGATGAGAACGGGGGCTCTCGCCGACTCAGCAGAGAAAGGCGGCGATGGATGTACCTGCTCGAAGTGCTCAGCGGCCCACTCGACGGCAAGACTTGGAAGTTCGACCGCGAGATCACGATCGGGCGTGACGACGCCGTGGCGGATGCCTGTATCGGACTCGACCGCTACGTATCGCGAAAACACGCGCGGCTGCGAGTGGACGACGGTTCGGTCCTGCTCACCGATCTCGACAGCCGCAACGGAACGAAGCTTAACGGTCATGCGGTCGCGGGCGACGTCGCGCTGCCCATCGGCACTCCGTTCACCGTGGGGCGTACGGTGCTGCGGGTAAGCGTTCTCTAAGGAACGTCGGCACGCCGGAATGCAAATCGCCACTACGCTCGCGCAGGCACGCGCGCTTTTCGATGCGTTGCCCCGGCCGCTCGGATTCGTTCCGACGATGGGGGCGCTGCACGCCGGCCACCTGCAGCTTCTCCGCGTCGCACGCGAGCGAAGCGTTTCGGTGGGCGTCTCGATCTTCGTCAACCCGTTACAGTTCGGAGCCAACGAAGACTTTGCCAAGTATCCTCGCGACCTCCGGGGCGATCGCCGGAAACTCGAAGAAGCGGCGGTCGACGCGCTCTTTACCCCGGACGTCGACGCCATGTATCCCGCGGGATTCACCACCTACGTCGACGTCGGTCCCATCGGCTCGACGTTTGAAGGGATCGTCCGTCCGCGGCATTTTCGCGGCGTTGCCACGGTCGTTGCAAAGTTATTGCACGCGGTGCGCCCCGACGTACTGTTTCTCGGGCAAAAAGACGCACAGCAGGCCTGGGTGCTGCGCCGGATGATCGCCGATCTCGAGTTTCCCGTGGCGGTCGAAATCGTTCCGACCATCCGCGAGAACGACGGACTTGCGATGTCGAGCCGGAACGCCTACCTCAGTCCCAATCAGCGGGCCGAGGCTCCGTCGCTGTACCGCGCCTTGATGGCGTTACGCGACGTCCTCGCGCGCGGGGGATCCAAGGCGGAAGCGGTGGGCATCGCACGCGCGACGTTGAGTCCGAAAGGCGTGCCGGACTACTTCGACGTGGTCGACGCCGATACGTTCGAGCCGGTCGAACGGCTGGCGGCGCCGGCCTTCGTGATCGGCGCGGCGCGATTTGGCGGCACCCGGCTCATCGACAATCTCTACGTCGCGCCGGTTCGAGACCAATGAACGGCGCACGGATCTTTCTCGGCGTCTCCGGTGGAATTGCCGCATACAAGGCAGCGGCATTGACGAGTACGCTGGTTCAACGCGGTGCGGTCGTCGACGTGGTGATGACTGCGGAAGCGGAACGCTTCGTCGGAGCACTGACCTTTGCGTCGCTGACCGGCCGCCCGGTGTATGCGTCGCTGTGGGACCTCCCCGAGCGCATTCCGCATATTCGACTGGTACGTGAAGCCCAGCTCGCGGTGATCGTTCCGGCGACGGCAAACGTCATTGCGAAACTGGCACACGGCATCGCCGACGACTTGCTGACCACCGCGCTGCTGGCCGCGCGGATCCCGGTGCTAATCGCACCCGCCATGAACGACGCGATGTTCGCGCATCCCGCGACGCGGTCGAATCTCGCTGCGCTCGCCGAACGTGGATTCGAGATCGTCGATCCGGAACGCGGATACTTGGCCGAAGGCGAAAGCGGCCTGGGGCGCCTGGCCACGGAAGAGCGGCTGCTCGACGCCATCGTTCGAACGCTTGGGCGCCGCCGCTCGCTCGCCGGCAAACGCGTCGCGATCACGGCCGGTCCTACGCGCGAAGCCTTCGATCCGGTGCGATTCGTGAGCAATGCCTCGACGGGCTCGATGGGGATCGCCCTGGCTCGCGAAGCCGCGTTGCGCGGCGCCGGCGTTACGCTTTTGCTCGGCCCGACGCTGCTGGAGCCGCCGCCCGGCGTTGAGGTGGTGCGTTTTACGACCGCCGCCGAGCTCTACGATGCGGCGCTAAAACACGCGGTCGGCGCCGATCTGATCGTCGCGACCGCGGCGGTTGCCGATTGGCGGCCGGAACGGCGTTTCGACTCGAAGACGAAGAAGACGGAAGCAGACCTGACGGTGCGCATGGTGCGCAACGCCGACGTTGCGGAGGCGCTCGGCGAGCGCAAGGGGACGAGCTTCCTCGTCGGATTCGCTGCCGAAACCGACGATCACGAACGCAACGCCCGCGAAAAGCTGACCCGCAAGCACCTCGACGCGATCGCCGTCAACGACGTGCGCGACGAACGAGGATTCGGTACCGGTGAGAACGCGCTCGTACTCTTGTGGAAAGCCGGTGGCCGGCGCGATCTCGGCAGGGGCGACAAAACGCTGCTGGCAGCACGATTGCTCGACGCCGCCGAAGAGTTGATGGCATGCTCTTAGCGCTCGACGTCGGAAACACCGAGACGAAGCTCGGCTGCTTCAATGATGCCGGTGACTTAGCGATCACGTGGCGCGTTACGACCGAGTTACGGCGTACGCCCGACGAATACGGCGTATTCTTCACCCAGTTGTTCACCACCGGCGGCGTGGATCCGCGCGCCATCGACGCGGTCGCAATCGCGAGCGTCGTTCCAAAACTCGATCCTTCGCTCGACGCCGTCTGTCGCCGCTTCTTCAACGTCATCCCCCGTTTCTTGCAGCCTCAAGCGCAAACCCTGATTCCGGTTTCGACCGACTATCCGGCGGAGTCGGGCGCGGACTTGGTTGCGGCCGCGATCGGCGGCCGAGCGCGCTTCGGAGCTCCGCTCATTGTCGTCAGTTATGGAACCGCAACGGCGTTCATCGCGATCTCACCAGCTGGCGAATATCTTGGCGTGGCGATCGCTCCCGGAATCACGATTGCGGTCGACGCCTTGGTGGGGCGCACCGCCAAGTTACCGCAAGTCGCACTCGAAGCTCCCCAGCGCACGATCGGACGCACCACCGTCGAGGCGCTCCAGGCGGGTATCGTCTATGGCTTCGTCGGTCAGACCGAAGCCATCGTATCGCGCATGCGCGCCGAGTTGGGAGCGCCGGCGAAAGTCGTGGCTACCGGCGGCCTCGCCGAACTTTTTGCCAAACAGACGCCGGTGGTCGATGCCGTGGATCCGCATTTGAGCCTCGCCGGTTTGCGGCTCTTTTACGAATCCGTGCGCAATCGGTAGGAACCCGTGCCGAGCAGTCTGCGTCTTTACGTGTTGCTCTTCGGCCTGACGTTGGTGGCGGGCTACGGCGACGCGGTGGCGTTTTTCGCGCTCGGCGTTTTCACCGCAAACATGACGGGCAATACCGTCTTGCTCGGCGGCGCGATCGTCGGCCGGTTCCTCGCGCCGCTGCCCGGCAGCATCGGTCTCGCATTGCCGGCGCTGTCGCTGGCCGCCTTCGTCGCGGGCGCCTTGTCGGCAGCGCGTTTTCTGCGGGGCGAGCGCCAACGTCCGCCG
>JBAUZB010000182.1:0-10935 GCA_049585095.1 Candidatus Tumulicola sp. | reverse complement strand
CTCGTATTGCGTGTGCGCTATGGTGCCCGGCTTCACGTAGGGCGACACGACAAGCATCGGAACGCGAAAGCCGAGTCCTCCGGCATGGTCGATGAATGCCGGCGAGACGTGATCGTAGAATCCGCCCCAGTCGTCCCACAAAATAACGATCGTCGTCGTCTTCCAATAACTGCTCGTACCGATCGCATTGACGACCGAAGCGACCCACGACGGCCCATCGTACTGGCTTTTGAGGGTCTGCGGATGATCGGAATCCACTTGATCCGGGATGACCCACGAAACCGCCGCCAGCTGACCGCCGGTGATGTCGTTGAAGATATTCGTTTCAGGTACCGAAACATTCGTCGTCCACTCAGGACCGTACCGCACTGCGGGGATCGCGTCGAAGGCGTTCCACAGCGCGCCCGGCGCATTGCCTTTGTGCGGCGGCGAGTAGTATTTCCACGACATCTTCGCTTTATCGAGCAGATCGCGGAGCGTTCCGGTCGGATACGTGAGGCACGGAAACGGCCCTTGGTCGAATTGATACTGACCGCCCGTCGTTATCAACGACGTCACGGTGCTCGGCTTGGCGTCGCATCCCCAACTCCACGAACTCGACGGGTCGTCGACGATGCTGTGGCTGGAGTCGATGATCGTGCCGCCGGCGATCAGGTCTTGATGGGCCGTAAAACTGCCGCTGCCCTGCGTTTGGAAGGTGTGATCCGCGAGAACGTAGTCTTTGGCCAGCGTCCAGTACGGCTGAATGTCATTCGGGTCGACGTACTGGTACGGGTACTTGCCCGCCCGCCCTCCGTTGCCCATTTTCGACAGGTCGAATCCGTCCATGTTGCCGTTGTCGTAGTCTGCCAAGTAGGTCGGGTACGTGTGGTTGATGTCGAGTGCGGCGAGCGGTTGCTCCTTTAACGGGACGACGGTTCCGTTATGCATTTTGCCGCTGGTCGCGCCGTCGGCGCCGGGAAACGTGGAAAACAAATCATCGAAGCTTCGATTTTCTTGGATGATGAGCACGACGTGCTGGATTTTAGCGATGGCCGGCTGGACGTTCGATTCCTGCGACGGCGGCCCGCCCGGTCGCGTCCCGACGGCCGGCGCCACGCTCGGCCCCCCGCCTGAACAGGCCGCGAGAACGAAAGCGGCGGCCAGCAGACCCGACGATACTCGATACGAACCCATCATGTCATAGCTCCCCCAAAACGACTACGACCAGGTTACCTCCGAACTCGATAAATTGCTATACGGCCGCGAAAAATCCGGCTTCGGAGCGCGACGGGCTACGGTACTCGCGCGCTGACCACCGGAACCAGCCAGGCCGCATAGCCGAATGGGTCCCGGATGTTGCGAATCATCGCGTCGAAATATGCCGTCGCCGAGTCGCGCGAGAACGCCGTCGACTCGGCGATCGCATCGACGTATCCATCGCGCCATGCTTCGATGATCGCCGCAAACGTCTCGCGCGGCGTCCGAACGGTATCGACGATGACGTAGTCGACGGCGATGGCTTCGAAACGCATGCGAGCTAAGATCGTGAACAGGTTACGGCCGATGAAAAGATCGGTTCCGGTGGCCGACCCGAATTGTGCCGGCGCGAAATGCCAAAAATCCCCGGGGTCGAGGCCGTTGCGCTGGAATTGCAGCATGCCGTAATCCTCGGCAAGCAGGTGCAGGTAGCCCCCGGCTCGCGTGACCCGAGCCAGCTCGGAAATGACGCTTTGCGCATGAGGAATGGCATGCAGCACGTGGCGGCAAACCGTAAGGTCGAAACGTCCGTCCGGTTCCCGCAGTTCGTAAACGCTCTGATGCTCGAACGTCAGGCGCGGCGCCAGGGCAGCGTAATGCGTTCGCGCACGTTCGAGATGAGCGTCGACGATGTCGACTCCCAGCACCTGCGCCTGCGGCAGGAGCGTCGCCAGCCGCGACGCTATTTCGCCGGTGCCGCATCCGGCATCGAGAACGTGCGGTCGCTCGGGAAGCGGGTATCGTTGAAAGAGCAGCTCCTCCTGCGGCCAAATGGCGCGGGCTTGCGCGGCCAGATTGCGCACCATGGATTGGTCGGCCATCTGCACCGCTTGAGGGTTGAGATTATCCGTCACGTGTTGCGGTTAGTCGGAATCGGGCGCATCGGACTCGACACCCATGCGAGGCGCCGCTATGGTCGAGAAACGCCGCGGTCCCTTGGTGAAGTCGAAGACGCCGTCGAACCGGTTGGCCTCGGCGTCGGTGGTATTCATCGAGCCGGTTCTAAACGTGTCCTCTACGAACTTGAGAATCGTTCCGAACTCGTACTGCGCGTGCGACACGTGGCCGCGCTGCGCGTAGGGTGAGACGACCAGCAGCGGCACGCGGAATCCCAGCTCGTAGCTATTGCGCACCGGCGGCGCTACGTGGTCGTACCAACCGCCCCAATCGTCCCACAGAACGAAGATCGCACAGTCTTTCCAATACGCACTGTGGCCCATGGCGTTGACGATGGAGGCAACCCAGGCGGGCCCACCGCTTCCATGACTCCCCGCATGGTCGCTATCGTCCCCCGACGGTGTAACCCACGACACGTGCGCCAGTCTGCCGCGTGCAATATCTGAAAGGATCCGCGACGACGGGGTAACGACGTTTGCATAGTCGCGACCGTAGCGAATGTGCCGGATCGCGTCGAACGGGTGCCACAGGCCGGGTCCGAGCCGCATCTCGTAGTAGCGCCACGAAACCTTTTTGTCGTCCAACAAGTCGCCCAGCGTAGGACGGTCGAAACACGGAAAAACCGGACTTCCTACGTCTCCGTACGGATCGATCGTTTTCACCAAGTCATCGGAGGGCGCGTCGCAGCCGCCTCCGCCGCTGTGCTCGCGCCGGCCGGCGATAAACGGGTTATCCGCCGCCCGGAGACGGCCCTTCGCCCGGGTCGTCGACGTTCCCGAAATCAAATATTGATGGGCGGGAAAACTTGGGCCTTGATTCGTCTGGAACATCCGGTCGGCGAACACGTATTGCGCGGCCAGGTCGAAGTACGGCTTCGTCTCCGAACGGGGTACGTAGCCGTAGGCGCAGGTCGCTTTCGGCCGGCATGCGTGCGTCGAGTGCACCAAATCGAATCCGTCCATCTTGCCGCCGTCGTATTCGGTGATGAACGATTCGTGCGCGTGCGACACGTCGTAGTGCGCCTCGAGCGGAACGGGAGCGAGTTTAACCCGCTGCCCTTTGGAATTCAGCCCGCTGTTTGCGATATCGGCTCCGGCCAAGCCTTGGAAGAGGTTGTCCGGAGTGCGGTTCTCCTGGATGATAATGACGATGTGCCCGATGCGCGCCGATGGTCCGGCGCTGGTTTCAGGGGTGTGAAAATGCGACGGGCTCTCGAGTGCCGGTGCCGGCAGCGTGGAAGCCGGCTGCGGACCGCAGGACACGAGCGCGGCGATCAGCCCGACGCATGCGGCGCGATCGAGCACGCTCGACATCCTCCTTTCGGAACGGCCGGAAACGCCGCAGGTCTTCATGGCACCATCTCGTCGGGATGCAGCTTATGGGCCAATCGCCAGAGCGGACGGCCGGGAAACGTGGTCGCTAATCGTACGCGCCGGCTTGGAGCCCGCCGGAGCGTACTCCGTCACCGTATCATACGCGGAGTTCGCCACGTAGAGGTTGCCCGAGGCGTCGAAAACCAACGAGAGCGGATACCCGATTCCCTTGCTAATCTGCCGCGTCGGCGAGGACTCGCCGGGTGCGTAAATCGAGACGAACGAACGAAACATGTTGCCGCCCCAGTTCGCCACGTAGAGATTACCGGTGCCGTCGAAAGAAAGCGTGCTGGGAAGGCTGATCCCGTCGGAGATCGTTCGAGTCGGTTCCGTGCGCCCCGGCTTATAAACGGTAACGTTGAAGTTGTTGACGCAAAATAGATCTTGTGCGTGGTTAAAGGCCAGCGCCAGGGGGCCATTATGCGTAATATCCGTTCGGATAACGTTGTTACGGCCCGGCGGGTACACCGTGATATGACTGGACCCGTTGTTGCCTACGAACAGGTCGCCAAGCCGATTAAAGATCACGTCGTGCGGCCCGTGCACTCCTTGGTCGATCGTGCGGAGAATCTTGCTGCTTCCCGCCGCATAAACGGTCACGGTATCGTTGTGGTTGTTCGAGACGTAGAGGCTCCCGGATCGATCGAAGGCGAGCGCATTAGGAACGTCCAAGCCCGAAGTAATCACTCGCAGCACCGACGTCTTTCCGCTAGCGTACACCGTCACGGTATTGGCCCGATCGTTGGCGACGTAGAGATTGCCCTTCGCATCGAACGCGAGCGCCCGCGGACCGCCGTTCGGAACGACTCGCAGCAGCGCGCCAGTCTGAAGGGAGTAGACCGACACCGAGCTTTCGTTCGCCACGTACAGACTGTCGCCGGCCGGCGTCGCGCTCGTAGGCACGACGTCGAGTGCATCCGTCGCACGGCTTGCCTGGATCGGAGCGCATGCGCCCAGCGCGAGCAGCGTGACGACGCTGCTTACGAAATAGAGGCGAAGCGTCATGGTCCGAACTCCATCGCGATCGGGCTGTTGACGCCTTTGACGATCGTCTGCATCGGAGCGGTGGCTCCCGGCGCATATACGGTAATGCTTTTGGCGTTCGCGACGTAAAGGTTGCCCGCGACGTCGAGGCGCAGCGCGGTCGGGTGAGAAACTCCTTGGCGAATCGTCAACGCAACCTCGGACTTACCCGAAGCGTACTCCGTCACGGTGCTGGCCAGATTATTGGCTACGTAAAGGCTGCCCGATCCGTCAAACACCAGCGCATACGGTCCCTTAATGCCTTGGGAGATCGTCCGCGCAACCGAGATTTTTCCCGGTGCATAGATCGTTATGGTGTTCGCGTCGTAATTCGCAACGAAGAGGTTGCCCACGCTGCTAAAGGCGAGGGCGACCGGACTGTGCAAGCCGTTCACGATCGTTCGCAGTAATTTTCCTTCGGGTCCAAACACGAGGATCTTCGAGTGCCCCTTCCCGCCATACGGCGACGGGTCGGAGGCGGCGTAGAGGTTTCCGGAATGATCGAACGCCAGTGCCGCGGGGTAGAAGACTTTGAAATCGCGCTCTGGCGCCGTTTTACCCGGGGCATACTCGGCAACGCGAAAGTATGAATTCGCTACGTAGAGGTTTCCGGCTGCGTCGAATGTCAGCGCGCGCGGATCCGCAACGCCGTTCGAAATCTTTCGCAGAATGGAAGACTTCGCCGCGCGAAAGACGGTAACGTCGCCGCTTCCCTTCGTGGGGATGTTTGCGACGTAAAGATTTCCCGAACCGTCGAGTGCAATCGCCGACGGTTCGAGATGCGGGATCGACCGCAGTGGCGAGTCGCTTCCCGGCGCATAGACGGTGATCGCACTGAGGTCGGCAACGTACAGATTCGCGTTCTGCGTACCGGTAAAAGCGAGCGTAGAAGCCGCGCCATCCGGTGTCGCATGCTCCGCGGTCGAGCAGCCAGCCAAGCAAAGCGTGATAGCCGCAATACTGAGGAGAGCCGCTGATCGCATGAGTGTAGAGTTCGGTGCCGTCGCGGGTGCGCCTTCCCGTCGCGAGCGCGGCACTCAAGAATGCAGGAGGTTGGAAACCGTATTGACGACGAGAGCCAGAATCGCCGTGTTGTAGGCGAACGAAATCAGCCCGTGTGCGAGCGCGAAGCGGCGCATGCTCCGATCGACGACTTGCACGTCGGAGACCTGAAACGTCATACCGAGCACGAACGAAAAGTACGCGAAGTCGACGTCATTCGGTTCCGGAGTCCCCGGAAAGACGAGGCCGCCGTCGCTCTTCGTATCTCGATCTCGATCGCGGTAGTACATGTGCGCATAACGAAACAGGAAGATGGTATGAATCAGCAGCCAACCGAGCACGACTGCGGCGAAGCCGAGCGCATAGATAACGGTTTCGTGTCCGGGCACCCGATCGTGAGGTCCTGGGCCGAGAATATCGAAAGCCGCGATGAACCCGAAGGTAACCGCTAGCAACACGACGACGAATGCAGCGTTTCGCCCCGGATCTTGCGCGGCTGCCCGCGCTTTCGTCTTGGCTGCGTCACTTTGCATCACGATGCTCCAGTAAAAAATTACGATTATGATGACCGCGGCATCATAGCCCGCAACGACTCGCACCATGCTCGGAAGCCAGTGCGGTGCGAACAACAGCATCGCGATCGCCGCGACGACGGCGGCTGCCGCGGACACCGCAATGGGCACGAGCGCGCGATCCTTCATCCTTGCACCTTGCAGTCTGCGCGGCCCCGAATCCCCCTACGTGTTCGGCTGAAGTATAGTGGTATCGTCGTGAGGAAGGCGTAAGCCCACTTCCTGAACCGGAGGTAAAGCTTGGATTCCCTGCTGGTAGCGGCCTGGCCCCTGGTCCACGGTTTTCTGTTTGTGTCGCTCGCGTTGTTCCCAATCGTAAACCCGCTGGGAATGGCGCCGGTCTTTCTCAACTATACCGAAGACCTCGACGATGCGACCGCCGTCCGGTTGGCCCGGCGCGTTGCCGTCAACAGTTTCTTCCTCACCGCGGCCTCGCTCGTCATCGGCCCGTTCGCTCTTAAGTTTTTCGGTTTGAGTCTACCGGCGGTGCAAGTCGCGGGTGGCTTGCTGCTCGCGGTCGCCGGCTGGCGATTGCTCAATCAAGGGCAGGAAGATTCCGCACACCGAGCACCCGCGGCTTCCCCGGAAGCGATCTTGAGCGGTGCGTTTTATCCACTGACGTTGCCGCTCACGGTGGGCCCCGGCTCAATCGCCGTCATGATCACGCTCGGAAGCGGTTTTGCGAACGTTCCCCGCGCTACCGCTCTCCTCGAGGGGATCGGCGCGCTCGTTGGGCTGGCTGCAATCTGCGCGGTGATCTATCTTTGTTACAGTCAGGCCGAGCGCATCTTAACGCGCTTAGGCGATAGCGGCGTTAACGTGCTCCTGCGCCTTTCGGCCTTCATCTTGTTGTGCATCGGCGTGCAAATAGCGCTCGCGGGCTATCGCGCGCTGTTCCCCGGTCACGCCTGAAGAACACATGGATTCGACGTTCGCGTACCGGAGGAAGAGTCGTTGTAAGACGCGACGTCAAGATAACGCCGTGCGGCGCGAGCAATGATGGCGTCGCCGCAGGCGTCGATCACGCGATCCCACCAGCAGCCGTAGAGGGCGGCAAAGCTAAAAGGTTGCAAGACCGTCTGGATGTGGCGCACTTGAGCGTCGTGCAGTGGAACGAACGTCGGATAACTGCGCATGAACGCGACGCCGCTGCCGTATTCCGTTATCATGATGACGTCACCCGTAAGCAGCGCTCCCTGCCCCGAGGCCACTTGCGCTACGTGCATCACGGTGCCGCCATCGAAATGTCCCCCGCATCGTATGAGAGTAACGCCGGGCGCGATTTCGAGCGTATCGCCGCTCCAGAATTTTATAGCCCGCGGGGCGTTCACCACCCATTGCCGATCGGCTTGATGAACGTAGACCGGCGCGCCCCCGAACGCATCGCTCCACTCCGCCATCGCACCGTAAAAATGTGGGTGCGATATTGCAATTGCCTTCAAACCTCCACGCGCGTTAATGTAGTCGATCGCTTTCCGATCGACGAGCGACGTGCAGTCCCAGAGAATGCATCCGTCGCTTTGCTCGACGAGCATCGCCCGCTGTCCGATTGCGAAGGGCGGCGCCACACCGATTCCTGCGAGGCGGCAAGCCTCGTATTCCCGGATGTCGCAGGCATGCGTTGCGGTGAGTTCGGTCGTCGTCGTCCAGCGTTGGATTTTCGGGCGCGTTACGCGCTCGTCGTCGCAGATCGGACAAGCGACCGGCGGGGGAACTCCCGGCGGGAACGCGACGCCGCAGTTCGTGCAAACCGGCCTGAAGGCGCCCCGCTCCTCGCGATCTTGACGATCGAGATTTTCCGACCAGGCTTCGACGAGCCAGTCGTTTGCGCGATCGATCGCTGCGTCGCTAACCCGAACGCGCAACCAGGTGGAGATTGCCTCGTCATCGCGGCGTTCCGCGATCGCGGCACCAAACTCGTCGGGTGTGATATCCCAACGCTCCATCATGCCCCGGTCGATCGGGCATAGATAGACGTAATCGTCGTGCGTTCCCGCTGCGCTTGCGCGGGCCTTATCGAAAACGCGTAGGAGCCACATAAACGGGCCTATGCGCTGACGCCCGCTGCGCGGGCAACCCCTTTCCGTTTCGAAAGTCGGGCGTCATCGAATCCGAGGACCCCATCCCTCGAAGATCGACGAGCCGGAGAGCGAGTGCTTCATCGCTTGGCGGGAAGGTTGCAGTAGGGTCACAATCATCTCCATATCAAGAGTCTTAAGGTAAAGATATTATGACACCGCAGGTATCTTGCTGTCAAGTGTCTTATTATCAAGATATATGGACCAGATCGATCGTATCGTCAAACAGTGGCGTCGCGAGCGTCCCGACGTGGACCCCGAGCCCATGGCTCTGATCGGCAGACTCCAGCGAGTCGTGCAGGCGTTGCGCCCTGCGCTGGATGCGACACACGGAGAGTTCGGGCTCTCGGGCGACCTGTTCGATGTCCTTGCCGCACTGCGCCGTTCCGGCAAGCCGTATCAACTTACCCCGACCGACCTGTACCGCGAGATGATGCTATCGTCCGGCGCGATGACCAACCGCATCGATCGACTCGAACGCGAGGGCCTCGTGCAGCGAAAAGCGGATCCCGGAGATCGCCGAGGTACACTCGTCAGCCTCACCAGCAAGGGGCAGGCGCTCATCGATAGAGCGCTGCTTGGGCACGTCGCAAATGAACGCCGGCTGCTCGGAACTCTCGACGCGAAGGAGCGAGCACAGCTTGCTACGCTGCTGCGAAAGCTGCTGGCCGGAATCGAACGCGACTCGCGATAATCGCGGACACGCCGCTAAGACGCTCCCAAGACCTCCACGGAGCGTACTTCGTCTACTGCAGGCGATCGGCGAGGAGCTGCGCGTCTTCCTTGGTCATGGGGATCCTCGGTGCCCAGAGCGGATATTCAATGCCCGCGATCCGGTTTATGATAATTGCTTGAACCGCAAGCACGACGACCGCTAACTCTAAGATCGGCAATTGATACGGCGTCGTGATGATCCCTAGCGAAACCATCAGTGCCGTGGCTCCCGCGGGAGGATGCACGACCCGAAGAAGAATCATGAGCGCGGCCGTCGTGGCCAGCGCTAAGCCGGTGGCGGCGATGCGCGCGCCGTCAACGCCGACAACCGTGGCCGCCGGAGCGTGCTGCAATCCGGTAAGCAACAGCGCTCCATAGCCGCAAAGAATCGCGATGCCGTGACCGCAGATCGCGCTTCTGGGGCTCGCGGTCGGCAACGGCGGGCTATAGAGAAAGAGGATCGCGGTAGCGCCGAGTGGGGGGAAGATGAACGGTGCCTTAAACATCATCGCCATCGATGCAAGGACGCCGATCGCGATGAACCCGCTGACGAACGTGAAAATCGCCCAAACAACTCGTTCCGGGAAGCGCTCAAGCAGATGCGGAACTCGTACATGTTCGGCTGGCCGCCTTCGAACGGCGACTGATTCCTCGCGCTCGCTATTCACGCGTTCGGTTGCGCCGCCGGCTCTTTGATCCGCCAGCCTGCGATCAGCAGCCAGAGCATGAAGATCAGTTCGCCGAAGACTAAAACGGAGAGGAAATCCAGATTGGCGTTCGGATACAGGTATGGCTGCAAGCTATCGATCACCCAGGCAAGCCCGTCGACGACCAGCAAGATCCCGGCGACTAGCGCGGCTTGGCGCAACGTTAGTCCCTCGAAAGGGCGGCCTCGTTCCAGCGAGATCATTCAGCGCGCTACGGAGTTTCGATCCAAAGGCCGTGCGCCCCACAGCCGAATGACGACCGATGCAAACTGTCGCGACACGCGGGCTTATTATTCGAGCGGCAGCGCCGTTCCCGCCGCGGACGTTGCTATAGCCGGAGACATCGGACTACAGCGCATTGCCGCGGAGGTCGAAGCGCGTCAGATCTTCTCCGATGACGATCTTGCCGGTGTAGCCGGCCTTCTTCGCCCCCGCCTGAGCGGCGGCCAGCCATTGCGCGTTGGTAACGAAGCTTCCGGGTGCGAGATGAGTGACGATCACGACGGGCACACCGGCGGCTTGCGCGACGGACGGCACGGCCGAGATATCGGTGTGGGACGACGTTAGGTGCGCGAGCAAGGTCTTCGAGAAACCTTCGCCCTGGAAAAATGCGAGATCGACGGCCTCGTGCACGAGCACGTCGGCACCCTTGGCGAGGGTGACGACATTGTCGCAGAGAGCCGTGTCGCCGGAAAACACCACCGAGCCGTGCGGCGTGTCGAAGCGAAACGCGTACGATGGAAAGCAGATGCCGTGGTCGACGAGAACGCCCGTGACGGTCGCGTCTTGCAGGTCCGCGATCGTTACCGGCTTCATCGGCGGGGCCGTCGGTCCGAGCGGCTTGGCGCCGACCGGCGGCAACGGAATTTCGTGTACGTGCGCAAGCGAACGGAGATCGAGGATTCCCGAGTCGCGAATGAGGACGTTCGTACTGTACGCAAAAGCTTCGTTACATCGGTCCATGAGCGTGCGAATCCCGGGAACGGGTGCCTTGGGAACGACCGTCGTCACATGCTGTCCCGGCGTAGAGGCCGGCGGTAGCGGAAGACCGGGGCTTGCCGGTCCGTAGACGGGAATCGGCGTGCGAAGGCTATTCGTCGGTGCAGCCTACCCCGCGCCGAGCAAGAAGAAATTCCACAGATCGCAGACGTGATCGGCGTGCAAGTGCGTGATGAAGATGGCGGCAAGATTCGAAAAGCCCAAGTTCGCGTTGGCATACTGGGTCACTGAGCTGCGACCGCAATCGACGACATACACGCGATTGCCGATCTTCAGGGCCGTCGAAATTCCGGTGCGGCCGGGCACCGGCGGCGGCCCGGCGGCCGTACCG
>JBAUZB010000181.1:0-32632 GCA_049585095.1 Candidatus Tumulicola sp. | reverse complement strand
GCACCAAGAGTTTCTGTATCGCGTCAAGAGTTCGGGGAAAGCGCGCTATTCGACGGCGGCGGGTTGGGGCTCGCCCGACGGCACCGGCGCTTTCTAATGCACGCACCGCGCGGCGCCGGTAGTTAGTCGTTCCACTCGGCCGCCGTAATGCGGATCGAGGTGCTCGCCCCCGGCCTTTGGCAGTTGCTCGGCGGCGTTCTGGAACTGCGAAGCCGCGCCTACGTCGAAGCGCTTTCGCTCGAGGGAAGTGCGGTTGCCGCGGTGGCCATCGTCCTAGCGGCCGGCTTGAGCGAGGCGCTGGGCCAGAGCATCGTGCTGTTTGCAAATCGCGTCAAACCGGCGCGATTTGCGTTCAGCTTGCTCGTCGACGCGGTGCTCTTCACGTTTGGCTACGGCTTTCTCGTGTTGAGTACGTGGACGGTTTGCCGGCTTCCGGGAGCGCCGCACGTTTCGTTTCGCGACCTCGCGCTGGTACTGGCGATGAGTTACGCGCCGATGCTGTTCGCGTTTCTGGGCGCGTTGCCGTACCTCGGATCGGGGCTGTTGAACGCGTTGCGCGTGTGGCACTTCTTGGCGATGGTCGTCGCGGTCGCGGCCGTCGCGCAGATCGACGTATTTGCCGGCGCGACGTACGTGTGGCTCGGCTGGATGGTGATGGTATTGGCGCAGCGCAGCTTCGGCAAGCCCATCGTGTCGCTCGGCACGCGTATTCTCGACGCCGTCGCGGGCGTGCGGCTCGTCGACGACGCGCAGGCGGCGATCGGGCGCGTCGAGGCGGGATCCGGCAGGCGCGCACGCGACGGTCAAATCGTGACCGAGTCAAAGCCTTCGAAGCATCCGCGATGGTGGATCGCGATTGCGGGACTCGGCGGAATGGCCGTGCTCGGCGTCATCGTCGCGTTGGCACTCCAGCCGGTGCGCCAGAGCATTTTCGGATGGCAAGAACGGCTTCCGCAAGTTTTGCAACTGCCGTTCGATCTCATCTGGCTCGGCATTATTGCACTCGTCGTGGCGGCGTTCATGGCGCCGCTCGAAACGCTCGGCTGGTGGGCCGGCTGGTACGGCGACGAGATCGACACCAGTGAAGAGACGCGGCCGTCGAAGGTCTCGGCTGCGACCAAGAACGTCGCGCGTTACGTGGTCTATCTCGACGGCATCGCGCAGTCGAGTGGAAAATACACGCCCGACATCGAGACGTTTCTCGACGCCCTCTCTCCCGAGCTTCCGAACAACGTTCGTTTGATCCGTGGGGTGATATGCTATTCGGTTCTGAACAAGCCGCTCGACGACGATCCGATTCTTTCACGCTTTTGGAAAATGGTCGACGCCCGCCGCAGCCGCCACATGAACTCGCTGCTGGGCATGCTCGTCAACTTGCGCAACGTAACCATCGTCGCAGTCTCGGCGGATCCGCGGTACGGCCCGATGTACAACTTCGGCATCGCCGACGTGATCTATCGCTCGCTGATCGTCAACGGTTATGCCAAGAAGAGCGGGGTGCCGGTAACGCTGGTGGGGTACAGCGGAGGCGGTCAGATGGCGTGCGGTTCGGCAGCGTTTCTGAGACGTGCGCTCGACGCCCCGGTCGACGTGATATCGCTGGGCGGCGTGATCAGCGGCACCGATCCGATCTTAGAGTTGGAACATTTATACCATCTGGTCGGCGACAAAGACCGGGTCGAACGAATCGGTCCGGTGATGTTTGCATCGCGCTGGCCGATTGCGGTGCTGTCGTATTGGAACCGGGCCAAGCGTTTGGGTTCGTTGACCCAACTGTCGCTCGGGCCGGTCGGCCATCAAGTTCCCGGCGGAATGCTGGACCCGGAGCAAACCCTTCCCGACGGACGGACGAATCTGCGTCAGACGCTCGACTACATCGAGAGCATCATCGGAGATCGCTTCGTGGCGAAAACCGATTTCGTCAAGCAGCCGAGCAATTACGAACGCTACGTTACCGGCCCGAGAGTGTCGCTCGAAGGGACTGCGCGAGCCGGCTACTTGCCGGTGGCCGATTGGGCTGGCCGGTTGATCCTTCCCAAACGCGAAGAGCGCTTCGGAGGAGCGCTCTTCGAGGTAAAGCTGGCGCCTGCGGAGCACGCCGAGCTGGCCGGCGCGACGGTGCGCCTGCGCTGGAGCGACGACCGCGACGTTCGCGAACGCGTGCGCGCGGTCGTGCGCGACGTGAACTTCAGCGCCGAGGCCCAGTCGGCGAGTACGTACGGTGGCTTGGTCATGCCGGTCCGATTGAATCACTGGCGCCTGGTCGACCCGCTCGAATCGCTGGCAGGCGCACATCCATTCGATGACGTGATCGTTCGGCTCGCCGGGCGAGTGACGTTGGGCAACGATCCCGACGGCGTCGCGGCGTTGTGGATCGAACGTGAGCCGGTGCAGATGACCGGATTTTACTACGGCCTCATCAAGTTTCTCGGTCCGGCGGGCGATTGCGCCGGCGGTTACCAGGCGGTGCATTTCGACCGCTCCAGCGGCGCCTTTCGCGGTGCCGAAGAAATCGTGGGCCTGCCGGCGATCGTACCCGACCTCAGCGGCGTCCCGAACTCGGTGGCCGCCGGCATCGAGCGTTCCCCACTCAACGACGACGGCTGGTACGCATACGGCGGATTCGACGCGAGCGGACGGTTCGTCGTGCAATCGCTGGCACCGCGCGCGCTGTTGCGCGCGGACGGCGTGGTTCGCGAGCTACCCGACGCGCGCGCCGCGCAACGCTATTCGCGGCGCGAAGCATGGCACGAGTTGACGGCTGCCAAAGGCGGCATCATTACGGCACGCATGCAGGCTTGGCGCGCCGGAGACGTTGGTTTGCTGGTGCATACCTACGGCGGCATCGGCGGGCCGAAGCGCGAGAAGGCGGCCGCGGGGCCGATCTATTTCGGTCATTTTGCTTACGGCGTTGCCGAAGCGGTCGAGGATCGGCTTTGCGGCGAGCTGCGTTTGGACGTCATTTACTACCAGGTATACACCCAGAATAGCGACGGATTGACCGCCGGAGCGCTGGATTGGTCGCGCTACATGGGCGACCGTCAATTCGGATGGGCCGGCGTGCGGCCCACGTGCGATGCGATTCTCCGTCTCGACGCATTTGGCGGCGACTTCGCCCTCGGCGGCGGGCGGCGCGCGAGTGCCCTCGCCGCGTTGATGCGTCAACTCGAAGCGATGACCGCGCGCTATCGGATCGGCGACGGTACCGGCGGTACGTTCGTGGGGGCGGCAAACAACTGCTCGCAGGACTCCAATCGCGCCCTCTTCGCGACGCTGAAGGCGCTGCAGCACTACGTAGAAACCCACCCGTCGTTCAAGTCGTGGGTGGAAGAGTCGCCCACGGAGTTTGCGCGCTACCGTGCGCTGACCGCGTTGGCGAAGGATTTGCGCAAGAAGCTCCAGCCGTTCGGCGTGGCCCGGCGCGATTGGAGCGATAACGAATACAACTTGGGTTCGATGATCGAAGACGCGCCGATCCGAAATCTCACCGCGGCACTGGCCAGCTGGCGCTGTATTCTTCCGCGCTTGGCCTTCAATACGATCGTCGGCACGTTCTTGCGGCACGGAGCCGGGTTGGCGATCATGGGTACCGACCAAATCGGCGGCGAGCGCAGCGATATCGCCCCGGTTGCACCGACGGCGTTCTAACCGGTCGCTGGTTAAAGGGACGAAACGAGGCCGGCTGGTACGATGCCGTCATGGACAGGCATCGCGACGACGTTAACCGGCCGAATCTTGAGGAACGCATCGATGACGTGCGCGAAGGCGTCACCGACGCCGATGCAACCGGGATGATTGCGGGCGAAGAGCTCATCACGCAGGCGGAAACGCTGCTTCCCCTCCAGCAGCACCTATCTGCGCCGTACGACGATCTGCACGCCGCGCTTCCGGAGGGACACGCGGGGCACGCGAACATCGACCGGCTTCGCAGCGAAATGGAAGCTCCGTCGCCGAACCGGGCGGCTATCGAGCGTCACGTCCACAGCCTGCGCTCGCTGCCCGAGCTGGAGGCGATCGTCGCGAATTGGTGGGACCATCCGAATACCCAGCGCTTCATTTGGAATCTGAACCAGATCGGGCTGTAAGCAGGCTCGGCGAGAATTCGAATGCGAGATTCGGATCGGCCGACAGCGTCAGGGGGTCGGCACGGACGGCGTCGCCCTGATGGTACGCCGCGGCGGCGATCATGGCGGCGTTATCGGTGCAGTATTTCAGCGGCGGGATGAAAACGCTGACGCCGCCGCGCTCGCTCCAGGCGCGAAATGCCGCCTGGAGTGCCGAGTTCGCGGCCACGCCGCCCGACAGCACCGCGGCGCGATACCGGCCGATTTCGTAAGCGGCGCGCACGCGGGCCATGAGGACGTCGACGACGGCGGCTTGGAAGGAGGCCGCGACGTCTTCGCGTTTCGCACTACGGCCTTCGTCGGATTCGAGGAAGTAGCGCACCGACGTCTTCAATCCGGAGAACGAAAGATCGAACGAACCCGCCGCCGGCCGGTGGCGCGGAAAGGCGTGCGCGCGCGGGTTTCCCTCTTGCGCCAGGCGGTCGAGTTCCGGGCCGCCGGGATACGGCAGCCCCAGCAGGCGTGCGGTCTTGTCGTACGCTTCACCGGCGGCGTCGTCGTGGGTGCGCCCGACGACGTGCAGATCGGTAGCCGACCGAACGTCGACGAGTTGCGAATGTCCGCCGGACACCAGTAACGCAAGAAACGGGTACGGCGGCGTTTGTGCGCGATCGAGAAATGGCGCAAAAATGTGTCCGTGCAGATGATTGACCGCGTACAACGGTTTGGCGCGGGCAAAGGCGAGCGCCTTGGCGGCGGCCACGCCGACGACGAGGCTTCCGATCAAGCCGGGGCCGCGCGTGACGGCGATGCCGTCGATTCCGTCGAAGTTACAGTGCGCTCGGTCCAGCGCGTCTTCGACCGCGGCCGACAGGAGTGCGACGTGCCGGCGGCCGGCGATCTCGGGAACGATGCCGCCGTACTTCGCATGGAACGCATCTTGGTTGGTCGAGACGCTGGCCAGCACGTCTCGTCCGTCGCGGACCAGCGCAACGGCGGTGTCGTCGCACGAGGTCTCGATTCCCAGCAGAAGCATGGGGAGGGCCTTCGCTCCCGGCGCGCCAGGAACCGCGTCGGACGCGCCAAAAGCGTCGAGGATGCACGATGTGAATGAAACGATGCGCTTGCCTTCGCCGGCACCGCGCCCGCAATCGATCGCGTTCGACGGCGAGAAGCTGTGGATGGGCTCGATCGAGACCAGTCGGATCTATGCGATCGATCCACACCACTGGACCGTGAGCGAAGAAGACCGGGCTCCGGGAAAACCGTGGGGCATGACCGTCGTCGGTGACGAACTGCGCGTGATTTGCGGCGAAGGCGGCGACGATTCGCGAGTTATCCGGCGGTTCGTTCCGGGTCACGGATTCAAGGATTCGGATGCGATCGGATGTCCGGACGATACCGGCTCGCAGTTGAGCTACGACGGCATACGGCTCTACGTCAGCCAATGGTACAATAAACGCATTCTCGGGATCGACGAACGCGGCAACGTGGTGCGTACCATCGAGACGCCGCGCGGAATTTGTGGGCAATGCTTCTCGGATGGCGCATTCTACGTGCTCAACACCGACGACGAGGAATCCGCTGAGTATTTCCTTTCCCGCGTCAGCATGAACGGCGGCGCGCCCAAGGTTGAAGATCTCGCCCGGGTGCCTTTTGCCGCCCGCGCGCTGGCAAACGACGGAACGCGCTTCTGGACGAACCATCGCGAAAATAACCAAATCGTCGCCTTTACCGTGTGACGTCGAACCACGTGCTTGTGGCCGTCACGGACGTTTCCCGGGGGGCGTTCTAAGAGAGTCATGACTTTGCGGCGGATGGCGGCTGCCGCGGCGGCAGTTGGGCTGTTGGGTGCCGGATCGGGCGACCTCGATCGTGCGGTGCAGGCGGTTGCCGCGTCGTATTACGCCAACGTCGGGCAAATTGCGCGCGTTACCGGGCGCGACACGACGATGGATTATTACCAGCGGCTGCTCGACGATTCCGAACTCCTCACGGCGCCGGTTCCCGAGGGCTACTCGCCGGCGATGTGGCAACATTCGGTCGACGGCATCACGCGCCTCGATATCAGCCTGGCGACGCAGCTCCTGGATCGAACGTATCAACCGCTGGCGTCGATTCGCGGACTGGGCGAAACGCTGATTCCCGCTTCTAAAGACGGAACGATGCAGCCGTTGGCGGCCTACGTGCCGAGTAGCTACGTGCCGGGACGCAAGGCGCCGCTGGTGGTCTTTTTGCACGGTCACCCGCAATCGGAATCGTCGTTGATCGCGCCGCAGTTCATCGACGATTTGGCCGAGCGAACCGGCACGATCGTCATCGCCCCGTACGGCCGCGGCTACTACGATTTCGAAGGCTCCGAGAGCGACGTGTACGATGCGCTTGCCGCTGCCGAACGAGCCTTTACGATCGATCCGCGTAAGCGCTACTTGGCGGGTTACTCGATGGGCGGCTTTTCGGTGTTTTTGGTGGCGCCGATGCACCCCAACGACTGGTCGGCGGTGATGTCGATTGCCGGCGCGTTGCTCGGCTCGCGCTCGCACCTCGTCACGGCGATGATGGGATCGACGCCGTTCTATATCCTGACCGGTTCGCGCGACGAAAGTATCCCGACCCAGTATCCGACGACGACGGCGGTGTTCTTACGCAACGCGGGCGTGCCGGTGACGTTCTATTCCGACCCGAACGCCACGCACCGGCTTTTCACGCTGCGGACGATTCTGGAACAAGCTTGGACCGACATGGAGGCGGGCGTGGTGCGCACACCGTGGTCGTTGACCGCTACCGGACCTCTGCTCGGCGTGCCGCCGCCGGCATTCAAAACCTAGGGCCCGCGACGAACTCGTGCTTCGACTGCGGCGCTTCACGTCTCCGCTCTGCATGACATGGTTGAACGCAGCATCACGGCAGTGTCATTCCTGAGCGGAGCGCCGCAGGCGCGTAGTCGAAGAACGTTCGGCACCCTCTTGTTTTCTTTCGGCCCTTACAGGCCGAGATCTCGTCACGCTTGGTGAACTTAATTGTAGCACGAGCTCGCCCGTCCGACTGCGCTTCTCTTTCGACTGCGCTCGCTGCGCTCGATCCGCTCAGGGTGGCATTCAGCTCCGCTCATATGACACAGGAAGAGGCGGCTAATCAGACTCTACGCACCTTCGACCGTTTCCGGGGGAACCAGAAAATCTTGGTCGCGGCGCTCGGGGCGAACCACATATCCGATGGCCGCAAATACGAATACGCCGGTCAACGCGATGAGGGTGATGATGGCCATCGCCTTGCCGTAATTCGCACCACCGCCGGGCAAGGGAAACTTTAACGCAAAAGCGGCTTCAATTTGGGCTGCGCCGGCGCTGATCGCATTGCCGAGCTGGTACGTCAGCCCGGGAAACGTTCCCCGCGTCTCATCGGGGGCCAGCTCGTTGAGATGAGCCGGGATGACGCCCCAGGCACCCTGCACGAAGAATTGAATTCCGAATGCGCCGACGCCGAGCAGCGCGGCGGTTTGACCGAACGCCCAAAGCGGAATGACCGCCGCACCCAAAACCGCGCAAACCAGGATGCAGGCACGCCGGCCCCAGTGCTGCGACAGCGCCCCGAAAACCGTGCCTCCTGCAATGGCTCCGAACGCGGCGACGACCGACAGCTCAAATACGGTTGCGCTCGGGAAGCCTCGCTGCTTTTGCAAAAACGTCGCGTAGAGATCCTGCGTGCCGTGGGACATGAAATTCAGTGCCGACATGAACGCAATCGCATAGACGAGCAACGGCCAGTGGCGCGCGAAGGCTCCCAGGAGAAAAAACGGTGTGGCGCGCCCGCGGCCGGCGAGCCACGTCGGCGATTCCGGAACGTAGGCGCGAATGTAAAAGATCAGCAGCGCGGGCAGCACTCCGACGACGAAGAGAATGCGCCAGTTCCACTGGGCTAACCCCAACGCATCGGCGAGATGAAAGACGAGAAAATACGCGAGTGCGGCAAACAGGTATCCGACCATGTACCCTTCCTGCAGAATGCCGCTGAAGAGTCCCCGGCGTTTGGGCGGAAGTACCTCCATCGCCATGGCGGCGCCCACGCCCCACTCGCCGCCCATCGCAACTCCGTACAGCGCGCGTAACACGAGAAACACGGTGAAGTTCGGCGAGAAGGCGGTGAGCAGTTCGACCACCGAGTAGAACGCGATGTCGATCATGAGCGGCGTTCGGCGGCCGTAACGATCGGCGAACCATCCGAAAATCAACGCCCCGATGGGACGGCACAGAAGGGTGAGCGTGATCCCTCCGGTGACTTCGACGATGCCGCGTTTGAAATCGGCCGCGATGCGGGTGACGACGAAGGTCAGAAGAAAAAAATCAAACGCGTCGAGCGACCATCCCAGAAAGCTCGCAACAAACGTCTTGCGAGCCTGCGGACTGAGTTCGAGCCAGACGCTCATCGGGCGTCGATTACAGGAAAGAAGGGGGCGTCCTTGCGACGCCTAGTTACCGGGCGCTAGGACGAGGGCGAGGGACTCCCCGACGGCGACGGCGATGCCGACCCGTCAGGCGACGGCGACGGCGTCGGCGTCGTCCCCGGAGGATACTGGAATCCGTACAGGGCGAGCAGCCATATCTGTCCGCGCTTCACCGTTACGCGCGGCGTAGCGAACGCAAACTGCACGGTCGTATCGCCGACGTTCGACTTGGTATAGGTGGCGAGATACTGATCGGTGCGTTTGCCGCGCAACGCGGTTTCGTTGTACAGCTGGATGGCGAAGGAGCGGGTGGCAAGCTGCGCGCGGGGTATCGTGTAAAGCACCGATGCGTTACCGTTGAGGGCGAAATCGGTGTCGCTTTGCAAGCGAACCGCTACCATCGGCGTGATTCGCAGGAGACGCGGATCGGGATTGGTCATCGGCGGAATGTCTTTGGGCAACGGTTCCATTTGCAGCGTGATGGTGCCGGGCGGCGTCGGCGACGGGCTCGCGCCGCTATCGGAGTCGTCGTTATCGTCGGACCCGCTCGCGCTGGGTGACGGCGACGGCGTGGGCGAGGGCGTCGGTTTCGGCGTCGATTTCGAACCGGATGACGGCGCCGGCGAAGGCGTCGGCATGTTGAAGCTGACCGTGCAGCCGAACTGTTGCACGATCGGGCATTTGACGCCATTGGGACCGTCGCCGACGGCAAACTGCGATTCGTTCGGCGCCAGCGTCGAACCGGGCACCGTCAACTCTGCTTGGCCGTTGGCACCGATCGCCGGACCCTGCATTTCGCCGCTCCCCATCGGTCCGGGCTGGGACACCGGCGGACCCATCATTCCGGGCATACCGCCGCCGCCGCTGTCCAGGCCACCCTGACAGGCTCCGAGCACCAGCGCGACCACTGCGAACGCGACGCGAACGTCAAACTTCATGGAATTACTTCTTGGCCTCAATCGTAGCTTGAAGTTCCTCGGCAAAGGCGTCGATGGAAACGGTGCGCTTGGTTTCGATACCGCGCTCGTTCACGTTCACCGTCCCGTCTGCGGCCTCTTGTTTTCCGACGACCAGAATGTAGGGAATTTTTTGAGTCTTCCAGTGCCGAATTTTGTAGCCGAGTTTCTCGTTGCTTTCATCGACGTCGATGCGCCGGTCGGTGCCGCCCAGGCGAGCAGCCACCTCGCGTGCGTAGACCACCTGATGCTCGGAAATCGGTACCACGATCGCCTGCACCGGTGCCAGCCACGCCGGAAAGGCTCCTCCGAAATGCTCGATCACGATGCCGAAAAACCGTTCCAGCGACCCGGCAAGGGCTCGGTGTATCATCACCGGGACGCGATCCTGACCGTCGCTGCCGCGATATTTCAAGTCGAAGCGCGCCGGCAGCACGAAGTCGACTTGCACCGTACCGAGTTGCCATTTGCGACCGATGGCATCGCGAACGTTGATGTCGAGTTTCGGGCCGTAAAATGCGCCGCCGCCGGGATCGACGGTGTGGGGTAAGTCGTAGCGTTCGAGCGCCTTCCGAATGGCATCCTCGGCGATCGGATCGGTTTGCGTGCGCAACCGCTCTTCGCGCGTCGACAGCACGTATTGCATGTCGACGAAGCCGAAGGCGTCCATCAGCCGGATGGCTTCGTCGAGCGTCAACTCGTACTCGCCTTGCAACTGCTCGGGCGAACAGAAGATGTGGGCGTCGTCCTGAGTGAACCCGCGAACGCGCGTCAGCCCGTGCACGACGCCGGAGCGCTCGTAGCGATATACCGTTCCGAATTCGCTGAAGCGAACCGGCAGCTCGCGGTAACTATGCATCCGGCTTTGGTAGATGAGAATGTGCCCCGGGCAGTTCATCGGCTTCAGGCGAAAGCGCTGTTCCTCGACCTCGACCGGCCCGAACATACTCTCCGCGAAATTTTCCAGATGGCCGGAGATCTCGTAAAGCTTTTCGCTGACGACGTGCGGCGTGACGACCGGCTGGTAACCGCGCTCGCACAGCCCCTGACGAATGAAGTCTTCGATGACGGCGCGCACGATCGCACCCTTGGGGTGCCAGAAGACCAGCCCGACGCCGGCGTCTTCTTGGATCGAGTAGAGATCCAGCTCGCTGCCGAGTTTGCGATGGTCGCGCTTGAGCGCTTCCTCGATCTGGACGAGATGCGCGTCGAGGTCATTGCGGTCGTACCAGGCGGTGCCGTAGATCCGCTGGAGCATCGGGTTGCGCTCGTCACCGCGCCAATAGGCGCCCGCCACGCTGGTGAGCTTCAGCGCGCCGATTTCGCCGGTCGATTCCGCGTGGCCGCCGCGGCATAGGTCGGTGAACTCGCCGATGGTGTAGAGGCTGATCGGCTCCCCCTCCGGGATTTCGCTAGCAATCTCTACCTTATATGGGTTGTCCCTGAAAACGCTGAGCGCCTCATCGCGGGTGACCTCGCGGCCGGTCATGGGATAATCGGCCGCGACGATTTCCTGCATGCGGGCTTCCAGACGGGTCAAATCCTCGGGCGTGAACGGCTCGGCACGGTCGAAATCGTAGTAAAACCCGTTCTCGATCGCGGGACCGATGGTGGGCTTGGCCTCGGGGAATAGGTCCTGCACGGCATAGGCCAGCACGTGCGCTGCCGTGTGGCGCAGTTCGGGCAGGGGCGTTTTCACCTGGGGCTCGGACATAGAGCACGCGCTTTCGGCGGCGGCAGGCCGGGAAGCCTTCGACCACCGCGCCTTCGGCCGGCGGGTCCGTGCCGGCGAAGCGAAGCAAGCCGGCGTGCCCCTCCGCTCGGGATGACCCGGGTCTTAAGGCCTTCCCTATCGAGTCTTAATCTGTTCTTAGCATTGGGCCGAGAGAATGGAATGAGTTTTCTAACGACTCGACGTTGCACGTGCGTGCAGAGGAGCATTCATGCGGAAGAGGTTTGCGCTGGTAGCGGCGGCGCTTTTCATCACGGGGATCGTCCCGGCAATGGCTGCGACGCAGCTGACCGGCGCCGGGTCCACCTGGGACTACCCTTACTTTTCTAAAGCGTTTTACGACTACGGCAAGAGCCACGGTGACGTTCAAGTCAACTACCAGTCGATCGGGAGCGGCGGCGGCATTGCCCAGTTTACCCAGCGCACCGTCGACTTCGGCGCGACCGACGTTCCGATGAACCCGAGCGAAATAAAAGCGGCGGAGGCGGCCGGGGGGCCGGTGCTTCAGGTGCCGGTGGTTCTCGGCGGAGTTTCGGTGATCTATAACGTCCCCGGCGTCGCCGGTGGGCTGCATCTCAGTTCGAGCGCCCTCGCCAACATTTTCCTGGGCAAGATCGCCAACTGGAGCGACCCCCAAATCGCCAAGCTCAACCCCGGGATGAAGCTGCCGAACACGCCGGTTGTGGTCGTGCATCGATCCGACGCGTCGGGCACCACCTACATCTTTACCGATTACCTCGGCGCCGTTTCGCCGGAGTGGAGATCCAAGGTCGGCACGGGCAAGAGCGTCGCGTGGCCGGCGTCGAGCGCCATCGGCGGTAAGGGCAGCGAAGGGCTGGCCGGACAAGTGAACAACAATCCCGGCGCAATCGGCTACGTGGAACTCGCATACGCGATTCAAAACAAGATGTCGCAAGCAACGCTGGCCAACGCCGCCGGCAAGTACATCGCGGATGCGCCAGGCGGGGTACGCGCCGCGGCGGCGGCCAAGCCGGACGTGACGCCGTCGAACTTCTCGATCGTCGACACCAAATGCGCCGCCTGCTATCCAATTGCCGGCTACAGCTGGGTGGTCGTGTTTCAGAATTCCCAAGACAAAGTCAAAGGAAAAGTTCTGCAGCAGATATTGACGTGGTTGTCGGGCGCCGACGCACAGAAGATCGCCGGTTCGCTCGATTACGTACCGCTGCCGGAGAACATTCAAGAGATTGCGCGGAAGACGCTTGCCAAGATGCACGTCTAGCCGCCCGAAAGTAAAATCGTAAAGGGAGGAAGCGCCTCGATCGTGTATTGAGGCGTTTCTTCGTTAGAGAGACAGGTAACGCGCACGCATGCCCGCCGCCTCTGAAAGCCGGCCGAAGAATCGCAACTACGCCGCCATCGCGGCCGCGGATCGAATTTTTCTGCTCGTGGTGTATGCCGCTGCCGGTCTGTTCGTGCTGCTCGTCGCCATGCTGTTCGTCGAGTTGGTGCACGGATCGTGGCCCTCGATCCAGGCTTTCAAGCTAAAGTTCCTCTGGACGTCGGAATGGAATCCGGTGACCGGGCAGTTCGGCGCACTGCCGCTGATCTACGGCACCGTCGTGAGTTCGCTGATGGCCATCGTATTGGCGGGCGTGGTCGGCATTTTGGCGGCCGCCTATCTCGCCGAATTCGCGCCGCGGTGGATTTCGCGTCCGCTGGGTTTCGTCATCGAACTTTTGGCTGCGGTGCCGAGCGTCGTGTTCGGTCTGTGGGGGCTGTTCGTGCTCGCGCCGTTCGTGCGCACCATCCTCGGCCCGTTTTTGCAGAAGACGCTGGGGTTTTTGCCGCTGTTCCAGGGACCGATCAGCGGCGTCGGCATGCTGACTGCCGGTTTGATTCTCGCGCTGATGATTCTGCCGACGGTGACGGCGATTAGCCGGGAGGTCATCGTCGCCATCGGTTCGGACCTGCGCGAAGCGTCGATGTCGCTGGGAGCCACCAAGTGGGAAACCGTGGCGCGCGTGGTTCTGCCGGCATCGCGCGTCGGCATCTTCGGCGCGATCATCCTGGCGCTGGGACGCGCGCTTGGCGAAACGATTGCGACCACGATGGTGATCGGCAATCGCCCGGAAATTGCAGCGTCACTGTTCGCTCCGTCGTATACGCTGGCCAGCGTCATTGCCAACGAGTTCACCGAAGCCAACGGCACGGTGTACATCAGCGCGCTGATCGAGCTGGGCTTGCTGCTCTTCATCGTGAGCTTCGTGGTCAACGCGATGGCGCGGTTACTGCTGTGGGCCGTCTTGCGCGGGAAGACCTAACCGTGGCCGTCGCGGGCGCGGCTCCGGCGACCAATCGCGTGAGGCTGCGGCACGCGGTGAGCTTCGTCGGGACGGCGGTCACGGCGGCGTGCGCGTCGCTGGGCGCGGTGGCGTTGCTGGTAATTTTGGGATACGTCGCGTTGCAGGGGTTCCGCGCGATCAACCTGGCGTTTCTGACGCAGCTGCCCGTACCGGTAGGCGAGCCCGGCGGCGGCGTCGCCAACGGCGTCGTCGGGACGATCATTACGGTTGGGTTGGCCGTGCTGATTGCCACCCCGTTGGGCCTGCTCTCGGGGTTGTTTCTCGCGCTCTTCGGACGCGGTTGGTTCCCCGAAGCGGTGCGCTTTCTGTCGGACGTGTTGTCCGGAATCCCGAGCATTGCGATCGGCCTGTTCGCCTACACGCTGCTGGTCGCACCGTTCCGGCATTTTTCTGCCCTGTCGGCTTCGTTTGCTTTTGCGTTGCTCATGCTTCCGCTGATTCTACGTACGTCTGAAGAGGCGGTGCGCAGCGTTCCACGGGAGATTCGCGAAGGCGCGCTCGCCCTCGGGCTCTCGGAGTTCGCGTCGACGATGCGCATCGTGGTCCCGGCAGCGCGACCGGCGATCATCACCGGGCTGCTGCTGGCGATCGCACGCGTGACCGGCGAAACGGCGCCGCTGCTATTCACCGCGTTCGGAAGCCAGTTCTGGGAATTCAATCCCACGCAACCGATGGCGCAACTGCCCTTGCAAGTGTTTACTTATGCGATTTCGCCGTACCAGAGCTGGCATCAGCAGGCGTGGGCGGGGGCCTTGCTCCTGATTCTCGCGGTCCTGGTGCTCAACGTGCTGGCGCGATTGGTGCTTTCGCCGAGGACGCAGCGGTGAGCGAAAACGGCGCGCCGCTGCGCGTGAGTAACCTGAGCGCGTACTACGGCACGCGCCAGGCAGTTGCCGACGTTACGATGTCGTTTGCTCCGAACGCGGTGACGGCCCTGATGGGACCGTCGGGATGCGGAAAGACGACGATTTTGCGCTGCTTGAACCGAATTCACGAAATAGCTCCGGGTGCGTACGCTCGCGGGCAGGTCTTGCTCGGCGGCGAGGACGTGTACGATTCGAATATCAGCGTGATCGAGCTGCGGCGACGCGTCGGCATGGTGTTCCAACGGGCGAATCCGTTTCCGACGCTCTCGATTCTCGGCAACGTGACGGCCGGTCTCAGTCGCGAGGTTTCGTCGGCCGAAAAAATGCAGCTTGCGGAGAAGGCCTTGCGATCGGCGGTCCTTTGGGACGAGGTAAAAGACAAACTGCACAAGCCGGCGACGGCGCTCTCCGGAGGGCAGCAACAGCGTTTGTGCATCGCGCGCGCATTGTCCGTCGAGCCCGAAGTTCTGCTGATGGACGAGCCGACGTCGTCGCTCGATCCGATCTCCACGCTGAGCATCGAAGAACTGATGAGCGCATTGGCCGACGAGTATGCGATCGTGGTCGTGACGCATAACATGCAGCAAGCCGCTCGCGTCTCGGATTACTCCGCGTTCATGCTCGCCGACGAGCACGGCGTTGGCCGCCTGATCGAGATGGACGAGACGACGAAGATTTTCACCAAGCCTTCGGATCGCCGTACCGAAGACTACATCACCGGCCGCTTCGGCTAGGGCCACGAGATCGTTCGCGGAGCGGACGGGAACGCCCGGCGGGCGGCGAAAGGATGATGCCCTTATGGGAGGAGGCTACGGTGTTTGAAGGACGAGTTGCGTTGGTTACGGGCGGTACGCGCGGCATCGGTGCGGCGATCACGCAGATGCTCTGCGAAAACGGTGCGTCGGTGGCAGCCGGATACAGCCGCGGGCTCGAGAGCGCGCAGCGCTTCAAAGATCGGATGACCGCAAAGGGCGCCAAGATGTCGATCCATCAGGGACGCGTCGACGAAGCCGACGACTGCAATCGCGTCTTCAAAGAAGTCATGGACGAGTTCGGGCGCGTCGACTATCTGGTGAACAACGCCGGCATTACGATCGACAAAACCGTACGCAAGATGACGGTCGATGACTGGCGCCAAGTGCTCAACGTCAATCTTTCCGGCGCGTTTCAAATGACCAAGGCGGTGCTGGAACACATGATCGAACGCGGCTCGGGCCGGATCGTCATGATCAGTTCGGTGATCGGCGAAACCGGGAATGTCGGGCAGTCGAACTACGCCGCCTCGAAAGCGGGTCTTTTCGGCCTGACCAAGAGCTTGGCGCTGGAGATGGCGCAACGTGGGATCACCGTGAACAGCGTCGCCCCGGGTTTCATCGCGACCGAAATGGTCGAGGCGATTCCGGAGGCGGCACTCGCGAAGGTGATCGAAAAGATCCCGCAGCGGCGGCTGGGGAAACCCGAAGAAGTGGCCCGCGTGGTCCGTTTTCTTCTCGAAGACGATGCGAGCTACATCACCGGAGCGGTCTACTCGGTCAACGGCGGATTAGACATGTAGCCCGGCATGAAAATCATCGTCGCCGCCGCGAGCGCGCTGCTCATCGGGTGGTTGAGTCCGGGACTCGTCCCCAACGGCGGCAGTACCGGCGTACGGCCGGCAGTCACGCCGGCGCAAAGCCGGCCGCACGCCGAGAACGTCGTCGTCGTGATCATGGAGAATCGGGATTACGATCTCATCGTCGGCAGTTCGCAGGCGCCCTACGTCAACCGGACGCTGGTGCCCCAGGCGGCACTGATGACCAATAGCCACGCGATCGGGCATCCCAGCCGGCCAAACTACGTGGCGCTCTTCTCCGGCTCGACGCAAGGCATCACCAACGATTTCTGTCCGCGGACGTTTTCGGCCGCAAACGCCGGTGCCGAGCTGCTGGCCGCCGGTAAGAGCTTCGGCGGTTACTCGGAATCGATGCCGGCGAACGGTTACACCGGCTGTTGGTCGGGCAAATACGCGCGCAAGCATAACCCGTGGGTCGACTTCACCAACGTGCCGCCGGCCTCGAATCGCGTGTACTTGGGGTTTCCGAAGTCGCCGCCGACGCTATCGATCGTCGTTCCGAACCTCTGTAACGACATGCACGATTGCAGCACTCGGACGGGGGACGATTGGTTGAAAACACATCTCCCGCCGATCATCGATTACGATCGGGCTCATCGCGGTTTGTTGATTTTGACCTGGGACGAAGCCGACCCCGATCGAAACCGAACCAACCGGATTGCAACGCTGCTGATCGGGCCGATGGTTACCCCCGGCTCGTACGATCAGTCGATCGATCACTACTCGGTGCTGCGGACCATCGAAACGATCGCCGGAGTTCCGTGCACCGCCAATGCGTGCCAAGCCGCCGAGCTGAAATACATGTGGCACTAGCTTTCTAACCCGGCGGTTCCAATGAAAAAGGTCGCTTCGCCGGTATCGGCTCCTGGCGGGCAGGTAAACTGGGAGGATGCTGGGTAAATCTAGCGCGTGAGCAGTTTACCACTTGAAAGCCGGGTCGCCCTCGTAACCGGCGGCTCCCGAGGAATCGGGGGCGCGATCAGCCGCCTCCTGGCCGACGACGGAGCGACCGTCGCGGTCCTTGGACTCCCGATCGATCGGGAGCGAACCGAGAAACTTCGGATTCACCTCAACGGGAGCGCGGCACGGCTCCATTTTTACGAGGGAGACGTCGGCTTGTTTGCCGATTGCCGGCGCGTCGTGGCCGGAATCCTCGAGGAGCACGGGCGCATCGATTACCTGATCAACAATGCCGGCATCACCCGCGATCACACCGTCCGCAAGATGACGATCGAAGAATGGCAAGCGGTCCTGCAAGTAAACCTTTCGGGGCCCTTTTTTATGACCAAAGCGGTGCTCGACACGATGGTCGCTCAAGAGTTCGGCCGGATCGTCAACATCAGTTCGGTCGTCGGCGAGAGCGGCAACTTCGGCCAGGCGAATTATGCGGCGGCGAAAGCCGGGCTGATCGGCTTGACGAAAACGGTGGCGCTGGAAGTGGCCAAGAACCACATTACGGTGAACGCCGTCGCGCCGGGATTCATCGATACCGACATGACCAAGGCGATGCCGTCGGCGGCGATCGAAATGGCGATTTCTCAGACGCCCAAACGTCGCCTCGGCCAACCCGAAGAAGTGGCACACTTGGTACGCTTTCTGATCGACGAAAAGTCCGGCTACATTACCGGCGCGGTGTATAACGTCAACGGCGGCTGGTACATGTGACGATGGTCGATGGAGCGCGCGACGAGGTGCCGCTGCAAGCCGACGACTTGAGCTACGGCATCGACGTTACCGGCCTCGATCCGGCGTCGCTCAACGATGCGCTCAAAGCCGTGATCGCCGATGCCATGGCCGATCCGCTGCGGATGAGTACCTGGCTTTCGGGTTTCGCCCTAGCCGAACAGAACGTCGGGCTGAACATGTTGCGGCGTTTGAGCGGCCAGGAGGCGCTGACGCCGTTCGGTCAAAATCCGGCGGCGCCCGACAAGCGCTTTAGCGAACCGGAATGGGCCGCCAATCCGCTGTTGGCCGGCATCGTCGAAGACTATCGCGTACGGTCGCAGGCGGCGCTTGCGCTCGTCGATTCGGCGCGCCTTCCGGAAGCGACGCGGCGCAAAGCACGGTTTGCCATGCAGTTGACGCTCGACGCATTTGCGCCGAGCAACGTGCCGTGGCTCAATCCCGGCGTCGTAAAAGAAGCGATGAATACCGGCGGTTTGAGCTTGCTCCAGGGCATGCGCAACTTCCTGAACGACGTGCAAAACAACGGCGGGTATCCGCGCCAGGTGGATGCGTCCGGTTTCGAGCTGGGCAGGAATATCGCCGCGACGCCGGGTCGCGTCGTCATGCGCAACGACCTGATCGAACTGATAGCTTACGATCCGCAGACGCCGAAGGTTCATGCGCTGCCGCTGCTGTGCAGCCCGCCGTGGATCAATAAGTATTACATTATGGATTTGGCGCCGGGCCGATCGTTCATCGAATGGGCGGTCAAGCACGGGCATCAAGTCTTCGCAATCAGCTACCGAAACCCGGATGCGTCGATGTCGCACTACAAGATGGACGACTATCTGCGTTCCGGAGTTCTGGCGGCACTCGATGCCGTTCAAGAAATCACCGGCGCGAAGACGGTCAACGTTGCGGCACTCTGTCTCGGCGGGACGCTCGCCCTCATCGCGATGGCGTATTTGGCGGTGCACGGGCAAGCCGGCCGCATCAACAGCACGACGGTGACCAACACCCTGATCGACTTCAGCATTCCCGGGGATCTCGGCATCTTCACCGACGAAGATACGATCTCGCGTCTGGAGCGGCGCATGCGCGAACGCGGGTATCTCGAGTCGAACGAAATGGCGAAGACGTTCGACTGGATGCGCTCGCACGACCTCATTTGGAGTTACGTCGTCAATAGCTGGTTCAAAGGCAAACAGCCGCCGGCGTTCGACATTCTGGCATGGAACGGCGACTCGACCCGGATGCCGGTGGAGATGCACTCGCAGTATCTGCGAGCGTGCTATTTGCACAACGCGATCGTGAAGCCGAACGCATTCGTCATCGACGACACGCCGATCGATCTCGGAAAGATCGAGGCGCCGCTCTACGTGCTGGGTGCCGAGAACGATCACATCGCACCCTGGCACGCGACCTACTTGACGACGCAGTATGTCGGCGGCGAAGCGAAATACACGCTGACCAATTCGGGTCATATCGCCGGCATCGTCAACCCGCCGGGCGGAAAGAAGAGCCTCTTCTACACCAAGCCGGCAGTCGGCCGCCCCGAGCCGGCCGACGATTGGTTCGCGACCGCCGATCGGCGTCAAGGCAGCTGGTGGGAAGACTGGGCCGCTTGGGCCGATACCAAAGGCGGCAAGATGGTCGCTCCGTATCGGCTTCCCGAAGGGGAGCCGGCGCCCGGCCGATACGTTCGAAACAAAACCGGCGACCCGTTCGGCCCGGCGCTCGAGGCGCGGCGTTCGTGAGTCCCGGCGACGACGACGGCCCCGGCGGCGGCTGGAGCGGCCTCGGGGAGTTCATCCGCAGCCAGCGCGAGCTGGCCAATCTGTCGATGCGCCAGCTGGCGGAGATCGCGAAGATCTCGAACCCGTATTTGAGCCAAGTGGAGCGCGGGCTGTACAAGCCCTCGGCCGACGTGCTCAAGCAGATCGCCAACGCGCTGCACCTATCGGCCGAAACGATGTACACCCAAGCCGGTTTGCTCGATAACACTGCCCAGCAAGACAACCATCATGGAGTGGAGCACGCAATCAAGCTTGATCCGCGCCTGACGGTCGACCAGAAGGACGCCTTGATCCGGATTTACCGCAGCTTTGCCGGAGGCGCGGACGAGGGTGGTTGACAAATGCCCCGGGTGCTTGGTAAACTAAGCACACACCAAACATCCCCCGAGGAGATCACACGAAAATCATGGCCGTCAACGTATACGACTACTTCACCAAACTACAGCACGACAGTCTTGCCGCCATCCAGCAGGGCCAAGATGCCAGCATCAAGGCGCTCAACGAGTTCCGCTCGTTCGGCAAAGAGTTCGCCGAGAAGCCCGGCACGATTCCGACCTTCGAGAATCTGCCCACGCCGACGCAGCTGGTCGAGATGTCGTTCGGGTTCGCCGCTCAAGTGCTCGAGCTTCGCAAAGCCTACACGCTGAAGATCGCCGAGATGCTCGTCGAAACCCAGAAGCAGGCCGAAGCGACGGTCAAGCAGGCGACGGTCACCGCGCAAAACGGCACCAACGTGACCGGCGCTTCCCGGCCGATGCCGGCGGCCAAGTAACGTCCTTCGGCGGGGCGCTCTAGGCGCTCCGGAACCAGGGGCAGTCGTCGCCATTCGCGGCGACAAGCGTGAACCAAATAGTGGTAGCAAGACCGCCCGGTACCAACCGGGCGGTTTCTTTTCCGGGCCGCGAGCGCTACAATGCGCCCAAAGGAGGGCTGACCATGCCCATCGTTAAGCGGGTCTCGGCGGAGTTTTTGGGGACGTTCTGGTTGGTATTCGGAGGCTGCGGCAGCGCAATTTTTGCCGCCGTGTTCCTGAGTGCCGACAAAGTGCCGATCGGGATCGGGTTTGCCGGCGTGGCGCTGGCCTTTGGTCTCACGGTACTGACCGGCGTCTACGCGCTCGGCCCGATTTCGGGCGGTCACTTTAATCCGGCGGTCACGATCGGACTATGGGTGGCCCGGCGATTCGACGGCAAGGATGTCATCCCGTACGTCATCACTCAGTGTATCGCGGCCGTTGCGGCGGCGGCGGTGCTCTACTTCATTCTTTCGGGTAAGGCGGGATTCACCGGGGCCGGCGACTTTGCGGCCAACGGATACGGCGACCACTCACCCGGCGGTTACAATTTGGCGTCCGCGTTCGTTGCAGAAGTGGTGCTGACGTTCTTCTTCCTGGCGGTCATCTTGGGCAGCACCGACCGACGGGCGCCGGCAGGTTTTGCCGGAATCGCGATCGGGCTTTGTTTGACGCTGATTCATCTCGTCGGAATCCCGATCACGAACACGTCGGTGAATCCGGCACGCAGCCTCGGTCCGGCACTGTTCGCGCAGGGCGGATGGGCGATCGGCCAGCTGTGGCTCTTCTGGGTTGCCCCGATCGCCGGGGCGGTGATTGCCGGATTTCTGTACCAGCAGTTGTTCGCGGAGAAAACGTAACCCTACGCGGCACGTAGTGCGACGCCTGACGACTCGCGAGCGCGACGACCTCGTTCGAGACCTGTGTCGCCCGCTGTCGCTTTGGGATGCCGTCGCGGTGCGAGCGTACCGCCACGGGATCGGTCTGCTGCTGGCGAGCACGGCGCTGGCGCTGGCCTATGCCGCGGGCGCGGGGTGGGGCTTTCGCGCGCACGCGCTGACCGCCGGCAGGATCGTCGAGCCGTCGTTGCACGCGCGGGTGACGATCGTGCGCGATCGGCGAGACGTTCCACACGTCGTGGCGGGATCGCAACGCGACCTGTTTTTTGCGCAAGGTTTCGTCGAAGGTTCCGACCGGCTCTTTCAGATGGAGCTCACGCGACGGTACGCGACCGGGACGCTTTCGGAAGTGCTGGGTCCGCGGGCGCTGCCGATCGACGAAGAACAACGCTACTACGACGTACGCGACATTGCCGAGCGCCAATGGCGCGCGATGGACGTCGCCGACCGGACGGTGCTCGGCGCCTTTAGCGACGGTGTAAACGCGGCTATGCGGCAGCAGCCGCTGCCGATCGAATTCCGCCTGCTTTTGTACCGGCCGCAACCCTGGCGTCCGCAGGATTCGCTCGCGGTGTCGCTCGCGGTTTCGATCGCGCTGGCGGATTCCTGGCACGACGTGCTCGCGCGCAACGACGTTTGGAAGCGATACGGGGCGCGCCGGTTCGACGCGGACTTTCCCCTGAGCGATGGGTCGTACGACGTGACGCTGAGCGGCAGCCCGGTACGGCCGCGGCGTTCACTTCCGGGCGGCACCGCGGTGGCTTTGCGATTCGTGCGTGGGGGCGAATCGGCTGGCCTTCGAACGCCCAAGGCCGGGAGCAACGCCTGGGCCGCCGGCGGTGCGCGTACGCTCGACCGGCGCGCACTCCTAGCCAACGATCCGCACTTGGACTTGACGATCCCGGGATTCTGGTACCTCGAAGATTTGCGCGCGCCCGGTTTCCACGTCGCGGGCGCATCGATCCCCGGCTCCCCGGGCGTTCTGCTGGGCCATAACGAGCGTATCGCCTGGGCGGCAACCAACGCCGATGCGTCGGCGATGAGCGTTTTCGACGCCGGGAACCTCGCGCCGAAATCGTGGAAGCAAGAAGTCTTTCACGTGCGCTTTTCACCCGACGTGACGCGCGCGTACTATCGCACGGCCCGCGAGTTCGCCGTTCCAAACGCCTACGACGGCGGGCGTTTGGCGCTCGTGCGCTGGCCGGCCTACGCGTCGAAAACGTCGGCAGTGCCGGCGTTCCTGGCGCTCGACCGCGCCTTGACCTCCCGGGCAGCGATGCGGGTGCTCGCCGGGTACCGCGGAACGGCCGAAAACTTCGTGGTGGCCGACGTGCGCGGCAACGTCGCATATCACTTGGCCGGAAGCGTTCCACTCGATCCGGCGTGGGGGCGCTTCGTTCATCCCGCTCGGGATCTGCGTTTGCAGTTTGCCGCGATTCCATTTGCCGCATTGCCGGCGCGCGCGCCGTCGCAAACGGCGACGATCGTAAGCGCCAACAACAAGATGTATCGCGACGGCTACCCCTATCGAATCGCGGCGACGTTCGAACCTCCCTATCGCGCGTACCGCATTGCCGCGTTACTGCACGCGCGGCAACGCTACAGCGCCGCCTACTTCGGACGGATGCAAAGCGATACCGTGTCGCCGGTCGATCTGGAATTTGCCCGGTTGGCGGGTGCCGCGATCGCGCGAGCCGGCGACGAGACGTCGTTTGGGGCAATTGCGCGCGAACTGGCATCGTGGAACGGCGCGTTTAGCCCTGGATCGCGCGCGGCCACCGTCGAGCACGCGTTGCGGGCGCGTTTGGAAGAAGACGCCCCCTCGTTCTATGCGGTGTTGCGCGAATTTCGCCGCGGCGACAACGCCGACGTCGATTCCGATTTGCGCGGCGCCCTCTATTCCAATAGTTTGCCGCAGCCGTGGGGCCGCGCCGGTTCGGTTCGCATCGAACATCCGCTGGCGCCGTTGCGCTTCGGTTTTCTCAACGGAGCGACACTGCCCGGCGACGGCGACGAATATACGATTCATTTACAGGAACCGGGATTTTCGCAGAGTTTCCGAGCGGTCTGGGAGCCCGGCAACTGGGATGCCGGCGGCATTTCGATCCCGAGCGGCGAATCCGGCGAACCCGGTTCTGGACATTACGACGACCTCAGCACCGCCTGGATTGCCGGATCGGTCGAGCCATTGCCCTTTAGCGAACGCGCGGTACGAGCCGCGACTCGCGAGCGGCTGATCCTCGAACCCCAGTCGAAGTTCTAGTTAGCCGGCCGAGTTTCGCGCAGCTCGACGTACTGAATCCAATCGCCGGCCTCGGCCGTATTCTCACCGGCAACCGGCGCGTCGAGACGCCGCGATCGAAGGTCGAGCAGGATCCCGTTTCGCGCCCAGGCGTGCGCGCGTGGTGACGCGTGCCAACCATCGGCAATAAGGCGCGCTCGGACGCTGCGATCGGCGCCGGACAACGCCTTCCGGCTCATTTTCTCGGCCGAGATGCCGACGTCGATCGTCGCGATGCGCGCCGGGTTCCGTGCATAGGTGGTGATGTAATAATAGCGGCAACGGCGAAAGGACAGCGTTGCTCCCGCAACGCGATAGTCGAAAATGGCTGCACCGCCGAATTGGGCGCCGCTGAACAGCTCCGACTTGGAACCAGGCTCGATGTGCAGCGTCGAGCCGGCGAACATTTGTGCGACGCGCATACCCGGTGCGGCGACCAGCGTTCCCTGCGTCGGCATCGCGGCGATTGCTTGGGCTGCCGACCGGTCGGCCGACGCGGAAGTCGAGCCGGCATCGCTGCCAAAAAATCCATCGCGAATCGCAGCGGGAAGCGCCACCGCGAGGCCGAGCCCCATCAGGAGCCAAATCGGCAACACGATCCATTGTGGATGGGCGATGAGCGGTTTGAAAGGCTGAACGCTCAATCCGCGGCCGATAAGGTCGAGCCCAGCGAGAACCACCCGCACCATCAGGGGGATCAAGGAGAAGCCGAATACGAGAAAGAGCGTGAAGAACACGATCTTCGCGGGTGTCTGAAACGCAGTTGGATTCTTGACCGCGCCCGAGGCAATCAACGCGTTGCCGGCGGTCGCGGCGACGATGATGAGGGCGAAAAGTCCGCCGGAAATGACAGCGAGCGTGCGAATTCGGACCACGTGATTGGCATTGTAGCACAAGGCTTCGGCCGGCCGCACCGGCGAATCCAGCGGGGTGCCGCTCGCGTACCTGGCGCTGAAGTTTGTACACATCCTGCTGGCGATTACGGCGCTCGGGGCCAACCTCACGTACGGCGTCTGGTTCGCGCGCGCAAACGCGAATCCGGCGTTTGCGCCGACGGCGTTGCGCGGGATCAAGTTCATCGACGATTGGATCGCCAATCCGGCGTACATTCTCTTGTTGCCGACCGGCGCCGCGATGGTGGCTCTCGGTGGTCTGTCGTTTCGCGTCCACTGGATCGCGTGGGCGATGATTCTTTGGGCGGTCGCGGTGGCGGCGGCCTATCTGGGTTACTCGCCGGCGTTGCGCGCGCAGATCGGCGCCGTCGATCGCGACGGAATCGCGAGCGCCGCTGCGCGAATGCTCGCCGTGCGCGCAAACGTTTGGGCGGGCCTTCTGGCCGTGCTCGTCGTGGCGATTTTGCTGCTGATGGTGTTTAAGCCGGCGTAACGCCGCCGGCGTCGCCTTGGGGTTTGCTAAGCCACTCGCCTAGCGGCGGCGCGTGCGCGAACGGTAGACGACGCGAGCTTTCGGCGGCTCGGTGCTGGCTTCGGGGAAGAGCGGATTCTTGCAGCGCTCGAGACGCTTACCCAGCGTGAACTCGATTTGTTTGATCAGCGGTTCCTCGTCGGACGAGACGAACGTGATGGCGTCGCCCGCAGCCTTGGCGCGCGCCGTGCGTCCGATGCGGTGCAAGTAATCCGACGCCACCAGCGGCACGTCGTAGTTGATCACGTGGCCGAGCGCCGAGATATCGATGCCGCGAGCCGCAATGTCGGTGGCGACGAGCACGCGGTAGCGTCCGCGCTTGAAGTTCTCTAACGCATGCGTACGTTGCGATTGCGAGCGATCCCCGTGAATCAGGTTGACCGGGATTTTGTGCTTTTGCAGCGCCGCGGCCAGCCGATTGGCGCGCGCCTTCGTTCGGGTAAACGCGATCGCACTATAGATGGCGTTGTCTTTCAGCAGCTCTACCAGAAGATCGGTCTTGTTCTCTTGAGGAACTGCGTACAGCGTTTGGCTCAGCGTTTGCACCGGTGCGGCTTTGGCGGCCAGTTCCACCCGCACCGGATCGCGCATGATCTCGCGCACGAGCCCGGAGATTTGCGGCGGGAGCGTTGCCGAGAAGAAGAGCGTCTGCCGGCTCGCCGGCAAGCGCGCGACGATGCGCCGCACGTCCGGCAGAAATCCCATGTCGAGCATCCGGTCGGCTTCGTCGAGAACGAGTATCTCGATGTCGTCGAGGCGCGCGGTTTTTTGCGAGATATGATCGAGAAGCCGCCCCGGCGTCGCAACCACGACGTCGGCGCCGCGCTTGAGGGCCGCGAGCTGCGGACCAAATCCGACGCCGCCATAAACCGGAGCGACGCTTAACTTGGCGTATTTCGCGAGAAAGGTAAGGTGTTGTGCGATCTGCTCGGCAAGCTCGCGAGTCGGCGCCAGAACCAGCGCTCGGGTCTTGCCGCGCGGCATCGCGACCAGACGTTGCAATAGCGGGAGACCGAAGGCGGCGGTTTTGCCGCTGCCGGTCTCGGCACTGCCGAGAACGTCGCGGCCTTCGAGCGCCGGGGGAATCGCAACGGCTTGGATCGGGGTGGGTTCGGTAAAGCCTGCATCGCGCAGGGCAGCAAGCAGCGGCGGCCGCAAGCCGAGGTGTTCGAAAGTAGAGATGGTGAACGATCTTTCGTGGTGTGCGCGGCTCGATCACATTCGAAAGATCGCGCAGGAGTTACCCCACTATGGCATGCAGGAGCATCCTGCGTCAAATGCTTCAGTCGCAGCCGTCCCGGCGCGTGCTCGGACCGCGGCGCGTTGCCTTCGCTCGGGCTCGCCCGGTTTCGGTTCAGCGCGAGGCGGCGATCGATTCGAAGTGATTGTTGACGATGATGTAGCTCCACGCATCCGGCGACACGCGCAGCGCTCCCGAATAGGGCGCGCTGAACTCCACCACGACGCCGATGAGCAGACCGATACAACCGGCGACGATCGCGGTCATGGCGAGCTGCAACACCGGATTCTTCACGCCGAACAGAAACACGAAAGCGATCACCATCAGGGCGCCGAGCAGCAGCGCGACGCCGAGCGTTGGCGAAACTCCTTTTGAAGCTTGAATCAGCCGCAGCCTTCGCGCGTCGGCAATCTCTTTGAGGCTCGCGGCAACGGCTTGACGCGTGGTTTGGCGGTTCAGCGCTTCGTCGAAGGAGCGGCTCGGTTGTGCACCCGGTTCGCCGAGTGCGCGTATCGCGCCGATCAAGTCGGCACGAGCGCGCGCGTCCTGGCGTCCGTAACGCATCGAATCCCATTCCCGGTCGCGCACCCCGACGGCATACGCCGCCAGCAGTCTCTGGACGTCGGTACGCCGCGGCTCGGGCAGCATTTGCGCGAAACCGAACGCGTCGCCCACGTTGCCTGCCTCGATGTCGGAGTTCTGCTGGGCCGAATCGAACGCCGACCAGCTCGTCACGACGACGAAGCCGAGAACGACCGCATAGAGTACGCCGACGACGGCGACGAGAAAACCTGCGACGTCGTGATGCGGAATCAGGCGATCGTGAGGAACTATCCGCCGAAATAGCGCGTGTGCCGCGACCGTCGCCGCGGCGGGCGTAGCGACGAAAAGCAGTAATGTGAACGTGGCCGGCGCCCATGGAAGCCAATGCATGCCCCTGACTTAGCAAGCAGGCCCCGAAAAGCATGCACGAAAACCTCTCGAGGCCATGAGCGAGATTCAATCCGGCCGGCAGATCCTCCCGATTCCGGACCCGCAGCACGTCGGCGTCACCACGTACGACGCCAAAGACCCCGACACAAAATTCCCGCCGATCGAACCGCTGCGGCCGCCGAAAGGTGCCCCCAACGTTTTGATCGTCTTGCTCGACGACGTCGGCTTCGGCGCTTCGAGTGCGTTCGGCGGACCAGTTCATACGCCCACCGCCGAGCGTTTGGCAAAAAGCGGCCTCAAATACAATCGATTTCATACGACGGCATTGTGTTCGCCGACGCGACAAGCGCTCTTGACCGGACGCAATCATCATTCGGTCGGCATGGGCGGCATCACCGAAATCGCCACCTCGGCGCCGGGCTACAGTTCGGTGCGTCCGAAGTCGGCGGCGCCGTTGGCCGAAGTTCTCAAGCTCAACGGCTACTCCACGGCGCAGTTCGGCAAGTGTCACGAAGTCCCGGTCTGGGAGACGAGTCCCATGGGGCCATTCAATCAGTGGCCCACCGGCAGCGGCTTCGAGCATTTTTACGGCTTCATCGGCGGCGAGACGAATCAGTGGGCTCCGGCGATTTACCGCGACACGGTTCCGATCGAGCCTCCCGACGATCCCGACTACCACTTTACCGTGGACATGACGGACCGTGCGATGGAGTGGATCGCGCAGCAAAAGGCGCTCATGCCCGGTAAGCCATTCTTCGTATATTTCGCGCCGGGGGCTACCCACGCGCCGCATCACGTCCCCAAGGAATGGGCCGACAAATACAAAGGAAAGTTCGACGGCGGCTGGGACGCGTTGCGTGAAGAAATCCTGGCCCGGCAGAAGAAGCTCGGCGTCGTGCCGGCCGACGCCGCACTGACCCAGCGTCCCGCCGAGATTCCGGCTTGGGCCGAGGTTTCGGACGACATGAAACCGGTTCTGGCGCGCGAGATGGAAGTGTACGCCGGCTTCCTCGAACACACCGATTATCACGTCGGCCGCCTCATCGACGGTCTCGACCGGCTCAAAGAACTCGACAACACCCTGATTTATTACATTATCGGCGATAACGGTGCTTCTGCCGAAGGATCGCCGAACGGCTGCTTCAACGAACTGCTGGTGCTCAACGGCGTTACCGGCGTCGAAACACCCGAGTTCCTCAAGGCACGTATCGGCGACTTCGGGGGGCCCAAAGCCTACAACCATTACGCCGTCGGTTGGGCGCATGCGATGGACACGCCGTATCAGTGGACCAAACAGGTTGCCTCGCACTGGGGCGGAACGCGCAACGGCACGATCGTCCATTGGCCAAGGGGCATCACGGCGAAGGGTGAATTGCGTTCGCAGTTTTACCACGTGATCGACGTCGCGCCGACGATCCTCGAGCTTGCCAACGTGCCGCCCCCCAGCATCGTCAACGGCATCGCGCAGAAGCCGCTCGAAGGCTTTTCCATGCGGCCATCGTTCGACGATGCCAAGGCGCCGGAGGCGCACGAAACCCAATACTTCGAAATGTTCGTCAATCGTGGCATCTATCACAAGGGATGGACGGCCGTTACTCGCCACAGCACCCCGTGGCTGCCGACGCCGCTGCCTCCCTACGACGACGACGTGTGGGAGTTGTACCCGCCCGACGATTGGACCCAAGCCCACGACGTCGCTGCGGAGAATCCGAAGAAGCTGCACGAGCTGCAGCGGCTCTTTCTGATCGAGGCGACGAAATACAACGTCTTGCCGCTCGACGATCGGCGCTTCGAGCGATTCGACCCCGACATGGCGGGTCGTCCGCAGCTGATCCAAGGCACGACGCAGCTGCTCTTCGGCGGTATGGGCCGCCTTACCGAAAACTCGGTGCTGAACGTCAAGAACAAATCCCACGTGGTTACCGCGCAGTTGGCGGTTCCGGAAAAAGGCGCCCACGGCGTGATCGTCTCGCAAGGCGGCGCGTTCGGCGGCTGGACGCTCTATGCAAAGGACGGCAAACCGGCCTATTGCTACAATTTCGCCGGCATCAAAGCGTTCACGGTTTACGGGGATACGCCGATCCCGGCCGGCGATCACCAGGTCCGCATGGAGTTCACCTACGACGGCGGCGGTCTCGGTAAGGGCGGTACGGTCAAGCTCTACCTCGATGGCAAGCAATGCGGTCAGGGCCGGGTCGAGGTTACCGTGCCGATGCTGTTTTCCGGCGACGAAACGTGCGACGTGGGAACCGATACTGGTACCGGGGTGAGCGCCGACTATCCGCGGCGCGGCAACGAGTTTTCCGGAAAAGTAAAATGGGTGCAACTCGACATCGGCGAGAAGGGCGACGGCCATCTCGTTTCGGTAGAAGATCTCTATCGCATCGCGATGGCCCGCCAATGAGGACGACCATGAAAGCGCTATCGGTTTTGGGTTTGGCCGCCGCGGTTACTGCTGCGGGCATCTCACCGGCGTGGGCCGGCGCGCCGGTCGCTCCGGAAGATTTGTTTGCCCTGACCTTTCTGAGTTCCGCGGCGATCGCTCCCGACGGCGCCCACGTCCTCGTCGAAGCATCCAAGGCCAACGGCCGCAAAGATTCCTACGACCGGACGATCGATCTGGTCGACGTTGCCACCGGAAAGCTCGTTTCCAACGTGACCGGACGCGTGGGCGACGGCGACTACGCATGGATGCCCGACGGCGCCGCCTTCGTGTTCGTGCGAACCATGCCCAAGGCGAAGGGTCAGCTCTACCGCTACTCGCTGGGGACCGGAAAAGTAGTTCGGCTGACCCAGATCAAGCAAGGCGTTTCCAGTCCCGTGGTTTCACACGACGGCACGCGAATCGCCATTTCGGTCAACGACCCGGACCCTGCCGACGCTGCGTATATCGATTTCGCAAAGGCCGGATTCACGCCGTCACCGGAGCAAAAGAAGACCGACATCCACAAAATCGACCAGTTATTCTTCGAAGGCAACGGACAGGGGTACGCGTATCAGGACCATCCGCACATTTGGACGGTCGACGCCAACGGCGGAAACGCCAAGCAGCTGACGTCGGGCAAATGGGGCGAAGGATTCGATGCGTGGTCGCCCGACGATCGAACGATCGCGTTCGATTCGCTGCGCTACGAAAGCGTCGACAGCGGCCCCAACGACGTCTATTTCATGTCCTCCGCCGGCGGCCCGATGTCGAAGCTCGGGTCTCCCGAAGTCGGGAACTACGGGCTGTTTTTCAGCACCGACGGCAGCCGGTTCTTCTCGTTTCGCGGCGGCGTGAAAGATGCTGCGGAGAACGTCGCACTGGTTTCGAGCAAACCCGACGGAAGCGACGCACAGGTCGTCGTGGCAAAGGATCAAGGCTCGTGGGGCGACAGCTTGCTCGGCGACATGAAAGAAGGCGGCGGTCTGTGCATGTGGCCGCTTCCAAACGCCCCGCAGGTATTGCTCAACCGCGACCGGCCCGGCTACGCCAACCTCGGCGTTCTGGACGCCGGCACCGGGTCGTTTCGTGACCTGACGCCGGCGAAGGGTGAAGCCTGGTCGTGCTCGGTATCGCGCGACGGCAAAACGGCGGCGTATCTGTACAGCGACTTCACGCATCCGGCCGACGTCTACGTGGCCGGCGTTGCAACCGGTCAAGTTCGCCGGCTGACGCACGTCAACGACGCCTATCTCGCGTCGGTCACGCTGTCGACGCCGCAAGAGTTTTCGGCAAAGGATCCGGCGGGGTTCACCGTGCAGGCGTGGTTCATGCCGGCGACCGGCGGCAAAGCCGGCGCGAAACACGCGACCATACTGAACATTCACGGGGGTCCGGAAACGCAGTTCGGCGACACCTATTTCATGGAATTCCAGTACTACGCATCGCTCGGCTACAACGTCGTATTTTCCAATCCGGCCGGCAGCACCGGCCACGGATATGCGTTTGAAGAGGCGCTCGAAAACAATTATGGCGATGCCATGTTTCAAGACGTCGAAGCCGTGATGGACGCAGCCGTAGCCCGGCCCGACGTCGACGCAACGCGCCTCGGGGTCACCGGCGGCTCGTACGGCGGTTATGCGACCTTATGGGTGATTTCACATACCGACCGGTACAAAGCGGCCGTCGCCGAACGCGCCGTAAGCTTCTTACAGAGCGAGAATTTGGCGGCGGATTTTGCCGGCAAGAACGGTTTGGGAGGAGGGTATTACACCTGGGGTCCCCCGTGGGATCCGGCCAGTACGCTGTATGCGAAGTTCTCTCCCTTGACCTACGTCGCGAACGTCCGCACGCCGCTGCTGATTCTGCATTCGGATTTCGACACGCGCGCTCCCATCGACCAAACGCTTCAAGAGTTTACCGCACTGAAGATTTTGGGCCAAACCGTGGAATACGTCGCCGTGCCGAACGAAAATCACGATCTGTCGCGTACCGGCGCGCCGATTCACCGCGTCGAGCGATTGCACGTAATCGCCGGCTGGCTCAACCAATACCTGCACCCGTAAGGAACACCGCGTGATCCAGCTCGGCGAACTTCGTTCCATCCTCGCTTTCAAAAACATCGATGACGGGGAGCTGGCGGTCGTCGCTTCGCGTTGTGCCGACATTCGTCTCGACTCGGGAGAATGGCTGTTCCGGGAAGGCGAAGCGGCTCGTTTCTATGCGGTGATCGAGGGCCGGCTCGAGGTGATCAAACGCATCGGCGGCGCCACGACGGTGATGATCAACTACCTGCCGGGCGATTCGTTCGGCGAAGTCCCGCTGCTGCTCGGGTCGCCGGCGATTTCCAGCGTGCGCGCGACCGAGGCGACGCGCGTGGCCGCGCTGGAGACGACGGAATTTTGGCGGTTGATGCACGCCCACGACGATCTCGCAAAACTCGTCGCCGAAAATATGGCGCAACGGATCACGATTTTGCGTTCGACGGAGTTGAAGGCTCCGGCGGCCCGCTGCTCGATTGCCGGGGCAGCGAACTCTCCCGACTGTCACCGGTTACGCGACTTTCTTACGCGGCTTCGAATACCGTTCGACTGGGACGTGCGCGACGCGGGCGATTGCCTCGTGACGTTTTCGGCGGGCCGTACGCTAACGTCGCCGTCGATTCGGGAACTGGCGCAAGCGCTCGGCTTGCAAACCGAACCGCGTTCGCACTGTTACGACGTTGCCGTGGTCGGAGCGGGGCCGGCCGGCTTGGCGGCGGCGGTGTACGGCGCATCCGAAGGGCTCAGCACGGTGCTGTTGGAGCGCGAGGCGCCCGGCGGCCAAGCCGGTACGTCGTCACGGATCGAAAACTACCTCGGATTTCCCGGTGGAATCTCGGGGGACGACCTCGCCGATCGGGCGTTCGTCCAGGTGCAGCGATTCGGCGCCGACGTCGTGGTGACGCGCGAGGCACGCCGCATCGAGGGAGACGACTACCGCCGCCGCATCGTCCTGGACGGCGACGAAGTCATCGAGTGCCGCTGCATCGTGGTGGCCACCGGCGCCTCGTACCGCTACCTGGACGCCCGGGGGTGCGGCGACTATCTCACCCGCGGTGTGTACTATGGTGCGGCGCAATCGGAAGCGCGACGCGTGAGCGGCCAGCGCGTTCATTTAATCGGCGGAGGCAATTCC
>JBAUZB010000180.1:0-28877 GCA_049585095.1 Candidatus Tumulicola sp. | reverse complement strand
CATGTCACCCTGAGCGGAGGCGCGAAGCGCCGCAGTCGAAGGGCGAAGGACGTTAACCGAGTAACCCGATAATCGCTTCGTAGAGCGCTTCTTTTTCGTCGATGGGATCGACGACGAAGACGCGCGTCGGGCCGCGCTCTGGTTCTATCGCGACCGTTACCCGGCGGCGGGCGCATACGTCGATGCAACTCGTGCTCATCGCGCGAATCGCACCCCACCGTCCATCCTCCTTCAGCTTGGCTTTCAGCCAATCGCGCAGCCGGAAGTCGCCGAGCCGCGCGGCGAACTCGGGGTCTTCTTCGGGGATGCGCTCTGTGGAGCAGCGCTCGCAAACCAGGACGAGTCCTTCTGCGAGCCATTTGGGCGTAACGTTCTGCATAGTGTTTTTGAGAGGGAATTCCGAGCCGACGGCCGGATTCGAACCGGCGATGCCTTTCGGACGTGATTACAAATCACGCGCCTTCAACCGCTCAGCCACGTCGGCGGGATCGTCCGTGATAACCGGTTGCAGACCGGGTGAGTTTCAACGACCCTCACGCCGAACCTTTGAAGAACGCAGGAGCGAATGATTCGGATCGAACGCGCGTCGATGGCAGATCTCGACGAACTGCTAGGAATGGTTGCGTCCTATCGAGTTTTTTACGGACGCGACTCCGACTCGGATCGCGAGCGCGCCTACGTTGCGGGCCATTTGCAAAACGGCAGTTCCGTCATCTTTCTTGCGCGCGACGATCGCGGCGATCCGGTCGGATTCATGCAGCTGTTTCAAACCTTTAGCACGGTTCGGTTGGGACCGTCGTTGATTCTCGAAGATATGTTCGTGGTGCCGCGGGCGCGGCGCGCCGGCGTGGCGTCCGCGCTGTTGGATCGTGCCGACGAGTACGCGCGAGAAATCGGCGCGGTCGGGATGTCTCTGGAAACGGCAACGGACAATGCGGCGGCGCAGCGGGCGTACGAACGCGCGGGTTGGACTCGCGAGTCGCAGTTTTACAAGTACAACGCGCCGCTCTAAAGTACGACGGTCCAGTCGACCAGGCGGTATTGCGCACCGGTGCTGGTGATCGTCAGCTCGCCGCTTCCAAACTCGTCGGAAGAGAGGGTCGCGACGCGCGTTCTTCCGTTGGCGAGAACGCCGCTCACGAAAGCGGCGCCGGTTTGATTTCGCGGATTGCGAGCCGTCGCCAAATCGAACCGGTAGCCGCCGGAAAATGTCGCGCGCGATACGGCCAAGCTCGCGAGCCTGCCGTGGCGATAGGCCGCGCGAACCGGAATCCTGAAGGCGCTCGCGGTCGTTCCGCCGCCTATGGCGTAGGCCGGCGCGGCTTCGGCACAGTTGACGTGCGACGGACCCGTAAGAAGTGAAAGCGATCCGACTGGGCCGGCGAACGTGTCGCCGACTTGGGTCGTTGCCACGGTGACCACGCCGGTTCCGTCGTCGCGTCGAATCGGCGTCGGAGAATCGACCGTCGCGCCTTGCCAGCCGAAGGTGGCGTCGAGCGACGGAATTCCGGCAGCGTTGTAACCGGCGGAGTTTTGGCACAGCGTGCCGAGATCGTTGCTTCGACTCGGCAGCATGATCGTTTCAGAGCTGGAAACGCTTTGTCGCTGATTCGAAATCAGCAGTTGACGCACGGTCGTTCGCACGAAACCATAGCGCGCGATCGGAAACCCCAACGCACCGAACGTTGCGTTGGTGATCTGCGAGTTTTCGAGGCGTAACGCGATGGGCGCCGAACTCCCCGGCGCGTAGATCGAAACGGCGACGGCCTCGCTTTCGCCGTGCGAGCCGTTGGGCCGATAGACGCGAACGGCGTCACGCGCGAGGTGGGTGCATCCGGCGTCAAAGAATTCGCGCAGCTCGGTGGAGCGAGGATCGCCGTCGCGGCTGGGAGCGAAGAACTCGCTTCCCCCGCGGCACGTGCCCCCGAGCGAACCGATACCGTCGGCGTCGGCCAATTCCTTGACGAGCGAGCCGAGCGCGTCGACCGCCCCGATGGCCGCCGCGGCATTCTGCGAGCCGGTTGGACGATGGGCCACGATCGCCGCAGCGTCATCGACGGTCTCCGAACCGCCGCCGGTCGCCGAGTACCCACCCTGCCCGCTGCAACCGGCCAGCGCGAACGCGCACGCGGCTGCAATTGCGAAAACTCGGGAACGGACCATACCAACCTTCCTGATTGCGGTCGACCGGGGCTTCCTTACTTGCTATGGTACGCGAAAGTCGTGAACTCCGCCTGAAAAGCGCGTGAGAGCCCCGCCTTTTCCGCCCCGCCGAGGACTCGACCCCCGCGGCATCGTACCCTGGTCTGCCGATTCGATGGGTAGGTGGCCGAGCGGTTAATGGCACCAGGCTGTAAACTTGGCGCGCGAAAGCGCTACGCTGGTTCGAATCCAGCCCTGCCCACCATCTCCAGCGCGGGCGTTGCATAGTGGTAATGCCCTTGCCTTCCAAGCAAGAGTCGCGGGTTCGATTCCCGCCGCCCGCTCCAGAAAATTTCCTTTGCAAATACAGGCCTTTTCATTGCTCGATGCCCGACGGTTGCCATTCGCTTGCCGTGCCGGGCCAAGGCGGTCGTGAAGTGACCCCGCGGTTTCTGGACGGTTACCTGGTTTAAATCTGATTGGGTCGGCTCACGTAGCTACGATGTGCGCCCCCAAGCTTGGGCCCCGATTTTCCACTCGCCACGTTCCCTGGAGAACGTGTACGCTAGGGTGCCGGTCCGGGCGACCGTCTGACCCTTAATCGTCACCGTAAGCGTCCCGGAGATAACGGCATACGCCGACGACCCTTCGACATTCCAGAAGCCCATCTCGTACGTCAGATGCTCGTACGTCACGCCGAGGTCCTTACGCCATTTCTCAACGTCAGCGAGCCAATTGGCCGGAGCATTGGGGTTCAACCAGCGGTAGGGTGCAATGCCGTCGATGATGATCGCGTCTTCGGCAAAAACGCTGTGGAATAGGTCAGCGTTCTGGGCGTTGAAGCCGTTGATGTGATTTTCGATTAAGCTTTGGATGTCAGCCGGCGGAGTGTTAGACACGATTATCCTCCAATGCACGCGGTAGTCTTGCTCTTCATCCGGCGTCAATCAGTCGGCGAGAGGTAGCCGAGCCTTGAGTGGCGGCGGCACTTATTGTCCTGCTTCACCCACGCTGTGATCGCGCCCTTGGACGCATCGTAGGTGTCGAACCGCTGCTGCCAGATACGTTGACTCGGCGATCCGCACTGATTACGTGTAATAGGTAATTGTTCGAAAAAGGATGCCGATGGGCTGGATCGTCGTCGGCGAGACCTCAAAGACGGTTCCTCCATCGCGAAAGCGAGGTCCAACGCCCCCGCTGTTCGTTGTGCCGTAGAAGTTGCCGTCGCTGCCCAACAGCAAGTTTCCAAAGGGACTGCCGCCGTCCGTCGGCGGGCCTTGGAACTCGTATATCGTCTGGCCGGCCGCTGCCGGCTTTGTGCGGTTATCGAAACTCGGCAGTGCGCCGCCGGCGATGGTATCGCCGGCCGAGCTATGGGCGCCCCCGCAGGCCGCGAGCACGCACGTAGACGCTAGGACTAAACCGAGAGTAAGTCTCATATCCGTCTCCTTGATCAATCCGTAAGTAAAAGCAAATAAAGCCAGTAACAGAGGCCTATCAACGCAGCCGTGACATCACGCATTGGCGTCCTCCTTAGGGCCAAGCGACCTGCCGCTCTTACCCTTGGCTGCGGGCCGGCGTGCCTTGTTGCGTCCGCAGCGAGAACTCCGCTCGGCAGCCATCTGAGCCTCGAAACCGCGTTGCAGTCCGGCACGTATGTACGGCGAGCCTGCGGGCTCGGGAGGCAAGGAATGTCGACTGCATCCATGAGGGCCGCTTCTCTGGCGGCCGCTCCGTCTCCGATGGTTCCAACGATAAGGCTCTACGTGATGCGCGCGGCGTACCTGCTGATCGCGATCGGCATGGGCGTTCAGGTATGGCCGGGGATCTTCCAGCACGGCGATCTGGAGCTGGCTCACGGCGTGACGCGATCCATGCTGGGAGCGCTGACGCTGCTCTGCCTGCTCGGTGTGCGTTATCCGGTCGCGATGCTGCCGATGCTCTTTTTCGAGTTTGTCTGGAAGAGCGTCTGGCTGCTTTCGTTTGCGCTGCCGCTGTGGCTCGGCCACCGCATCGACGCAGACACCTGGGATAGCGTCGTCGCGTGCGGCTTCGGCGTGGTCGTTTGCCTCATCGCGATTCCGTGGACCTACACGTTCAAGGAATACGTGCTCAAAGCGGGCGATCGCTGGAAATAGGGCGCAATGCCGGCATTTGCGGCGTTGTTGCTTGTCGAAAGGAACTGTCAATGCCTGTTGAATCTTGCATCCCAGTCATTCCGAGCGCAGACGTGGAGAAAAGTTTGCGCTTGTGGATTGACGGTCTCGGATTCTCTATGAGTTCGGAAATGCGCAAAGATGATACGTTGATCTTTTGCATGATACGCAAAGACGACCTGTTTTTCATGCTGAACCGGCGTGCGGGGACTCCGATCAAGCCGAAAGACTACGAGGGCATTCGACTCTACTGGGCGCCGAAGGACATACACGAAACCAGAGAGCGATTAAAGCGCCTTGGGTACGGCGTTTCAGAACTCAGGCATCGAGACTACGGCCAGACCGAGTTTTTCCTGACCGACGATGACGGCTATTCGCATTGCTTCGGTGTCCCGACCCAAAGATAGGCGAAGATGATCAGACGTTTTCTTGCCATGGGCTTTGTGCTTTCGTTGGTGGCGTGCGGATCGAGCCGGCAAACTGCCTCATCTGGCACGGGAACTATGCCGGCCGTTCTGGTGGCCGGCCTGCGATCGGTGCAACCCGATGGACAGTTTTGCAGCGGAACGCATGGTGTATCGGTTACGCCCTGCCCCATCAGGCTAATGAGAAAGACGCGAAAGACCGGCATCGTTGTCACCGTTGTGGGAGCTGGGGTTGTGAGCGCCAGCGTGGCCCCCGGTGAGTGCGGCGCGGGAAGCACGAATGGGTGCAACGCAACGCCAATCACTGCAACGAAATTCCAAATCACATCTGGATCTGCGTGTGTGACTAACGAACTCACGTTTTCCGCGTATAAGACCAGTAACCAGCTTATAGGCTATGGTTATCTAAGGGTTTTCAACCGATACTGCCCCGCATAGCGCGCAAGGTGTCCCGAGCCATCCACTGATACTTGTCTGTTACCCAGCCGATTTGGCCCAGCACTCGTACGCTGACCTCACAGGGCTTAAAGTATACCGGCCGGTATAGTATAGTATTTCACACGGTATATTGGACCTGACCCGGTTTCGTGGACACAAAGATAAGCCCCTGATGTAGGGGAAAGGATGTGTCCAATGGCTACTAAGCGATCGCGGAAGCCGACGGTTCGGCAGAGGTTCAGCCGCGAATACAAGATCGAGGCTGTCCGCTTGAGCAGCGACGGCACCAAGACCGTCGCGATGGTCGCGAAAGAACTGGGGATCGATCCTCATCAGCTCTATCGCTGGCGACGCCAGCTCGAACAGGACGGCGTGACCGCTTTCCCCGGGAACGGTACGATCGCCTCACACGACGAGGAAGTCCACCGCTTGCGGCGCGAGCTCAAGCGGGTCACTGAAGAGCGCGACTTTTTAAAAAAAGCAACGGCCTTCTTCGCCAAAGAGTCTCGCTGAGATACGAGTGCATCGATGCTCATGCAGACGAGTTCTGCGTGAGCATGATGTGCCGTTCTCTCAAAGCGTCGAAGGCCGGCTACTATGCGTGGCGAGACCGCGCAGGCTCCCAACATTCCCAGGACGATGAGCGCCTGCTGACACGTATCCGCTTGATTCACCGCGTTAGCGCTCAGACGTACGGCAGTCCGCGTATCCACGCTCAGCTGCAGCGCGAGGATATCTGCGTGGGCAGAAAACGCGTCGCACGCCTCATGAAATCTGGCGGCGTCGCCGTCCGGATACGCCGTCGTTTTCGCGTTACCACCGACTCCAAGCATAAGCTCCCAATCGCTCCTAACGTGCTCAACCGACGTTTCGGCATCCGCGACATCGGCGCCACCGACGTCGCTTGGGCCAGTGACATCACCTACATCGATACTGCCGAGGGCTGGCTCTATCTTGCCGTCATTCTCGACCTGCGATCGCGTCGCGTGGTTGGCTGGTCGATGAGTCAAAGCCTCGAAGCGACGATCGTTCTCGACGCGCTTCGGATGGCGATCGCGCGTCGCCAGCCGAAACGAGGCGTTCTCCACCACTCCGATCGCGGCAGCCAGTACGCCGGCGAGCTGTTCCAGCAACTCCTTCGCGATCACGGCATGACGTGCAGCATGAGTCGTCGCGGTGATTGTTGGGACAACGCCGTCGTCGAGAGCTTCAACGCAACGATCAAGACCGAACTTATTCACAGAACGAAATGGCAAACGCGCGAAGAAGTGCGCGCAGCTGTTTACAAGTACATCGAGACTTGGTACAATTCGATACGTCTTCACTCGACGCTCGGCTATCGCAGCCCGATCGAGTTCGAGCAAAGTGAATCGAACGAGTACACGAAGTTGCGGAAAGCATCGTAGAGCTGATGGAATCCGTGGATCCTCCTGATCCACCGGTCCCACAGCAGCTGGTACGGCTAACGAGATGACAAGAAGACGAAAGCAACGAGTGGCTTAACCACTCGTCCACGAAATCGGGGCAGGCTCATATTCGAGCATAACGTACGGTATCGTAAAGCATCCCAAGCGGTAGCACTACAACGGGAGGTAGTCATGTCACTGGGCGCGTTGTCCTATAGGAACGAAGAGGATTGGGACCTTCAAGCCCCAGCACTCTTTGGAACGCGCATGCGCACGGCATTGCTGATACTCATTGCAGTGCTAGAAGAGACTTATCCAGCCGAGTTGGCTCGGTACCTTGGTTCCAGCATATCTTCAGTCCAACGAACCTTGGATAAATTGGAGGAAGGGGGTCTCGTTGCGACTCGGCCGTTGGTCGTGCGCGCCGTCACACTGAATCCGCTTTATCCGGCTGTCAAAGAGCTGCGTGCGTTACTCCTCCGTCTTGCGCAGGGATACCCCGAATACCAACAAATTAAGGAGTCGCGTAGAGTGCGCCCAAGACGTCGCAATAAACGGTTATGATCACCGCCGACTCTACATTGAAACGAGTCAGCGCAGCATCTCGCTAAATTCGCAGAGTTTGAACGCCGGTTTAACCAACCCCAGCCGGGCGTGCATACGCCGCGCGGCCCAACACAGATAAACGAGTACTAACAGTTCGCCGATCGCGCTACTTGCGCTGCTGAGTATTGCGCTGGATCGACGACTACAGGCACGTCATAACGCGGAACCCTCGCTCAAGGTTAATATTTCCTTTGAACTAAGCTCCCCGCGCATGAAATGTGGGTGCCTCGGGTAGAGGAGAAAAGTGAGAACCATCGCGCTTGTGCCGTTGCTCCTGGCGGTCGTCGCAAACGTTTCGGGAAATGCTCCTGCCGATCGCTATTTTGGAAAACTCGGGATGAGCGCGTTGCGTATCCGGTATGAGATCTTACAACTCCGGCCGCGCTACGAAACGCACAAACTCTTGCCGGAAGAGGCCGAGCATCTGGCCACCCTCGACGAAGACGCGTTCTACGCATGGGCGGCGAGTTACCCGCACGATGCGTGGCTCGCGTCCACGGGATACATGCTGGCGCAATTTTACGAGGAATTGCCGGGTTCAGACGCGCGCACTCGCGCGGTGCGAGCCCTCTCGTATGTCAAAGCGCACTTCCCAAAGACCACGTATGCAAGAGAGGCGACAGCCGCGCTGCACCGTGGTGTTGCGACTCGTCCCGACCCAGCGTGGGCTATCGCGATGCGCGCGGCTCGAGCCACGCCGGCGCCAAGCCCGCCGTCGTCGACGGCCCGACCGTCCGCCACACCATCGTCCGCGTCGGCCACACCATCGCCCGCGTCGGCCACACCAGCACCAGCGCCCGCCGCACCATCACCGTCGCCGAAGGCGACGTGAGGCTTGCGGCGGCAGCGTGGGGATGCGCCGCGTTCCGCCGAATTGTTGTGTCGGCCGAGGAATCCCGCTCAGAGGGGATCGCAGGATGAGGTTTTCCGCAATCGCGCTGGGCGCGACGTCTTTGCTGGGAGCATGTGATGGCGGCGCTCGATGGATGGGATCGGCCCCGGTAGAACCGCCGTCGTCGGCTACCGAGGCGCCCTTCGCTGCGAACTGTTGCGCGCGGCAAAAAACGCTGTTCGTCGTTGACACTGAGGGCGGAGCAAATTTCCTCGGGGCGGCGTACGCTTTCGATTACGACACGGGCACGTTGCTGAAGACGCTCAAGCCGCCGCGCGAAGCTTGGAACCGGCCGTCGGGTGCTTGCAGCGACGATCGCGGCCACGTCTATATCGCCAACACGCTGCTCGGAACGGTTGATGAATATAACCACGCCGGCCGATACGTGCTGACGATTTCCGTACCTGGCCAATATCCCTTGAACTGTGCCTTCGACCGTTCTACCGGAAGTCTCGCTATCGCAAGCTTCACCAGCCAGAGCGGAGAACACGGACACGGGAGTGTCGTCATTTACAAAAACGGTAAGAGTCGGCTCCGTTGGAACCGATCAATATGACGAATCCGTATGCGGTTGCGTACCAAGGGAACACGGGAAGGCTATGGATCGATGGTGAGGGCCTGTACGGGTTTCAGTACGACTCGTACTACCGCGGCACGTTTGCACAAGTGAAGATCCAAGGAGGCTATATTGAAGAGGGCGGTCCGGTCATGTGGTCGGCGCAGACGCGCACGATGATCGTGGGTGATCAGGAAGCGTTCAAATCGCCGACGTTCTACTGGCTCGATGCTCACGGCAACGTCAAAGGCGAAACGACGCTGAGCTGCAGCAACATCGGAGGCGACTGCGGAATTGTGGGGGCGACGGTGAAAGGCCCGGATCTCATCGCCGCGGACAACTTCGGCGATACGGTGAAGCGATTTCCCTTTCCGGCCGGCGGCGAATCCGGGCTCAGCTATGCAGCACCCTTCGGATACGAAGAGCCCTTCGGCGTGGCAGTCAGTCCCGACATTCCCTAGAACCGATTGCGACAAGTTTAGGCGATGAGTGCTAAAATAATCCCATTGATCTGGTCGACATCGGCGCGCCTGAAGGGCGTTGGGAAAAGACCCGTCGGGCAACGTCATCGAACTGATGAGTCCGGCTCGATAAACTCTGCTAGAGTCTTCGCGCCGGCGACCGGGAACGTTCAACCGATGATATCCACCCGAATCGTGTGCCGGCGGTTCGTCGGTCGAGAGTCCGAACTCGATCACCTTTCGATGCGCCGTGGCAGGGCCGGCGACGGTCACGGCGGTCTCGTGTTGATCGGCGGCGAGGCGGGCATCGGCAAGTCGCGCCTGGTTCGCGAGCTACGTGAGCGTCTCAATCGCCGCACGTCGGTCGTCGGCTACGGCGCGTGCCGCGAATTCGCTCAGAAACCGCTTGGGCCGCTGCTCGAGATTCTTCCCCAGCTCGTGCGTCTCGGTCTCGGCGACTTAACCTTCTCGTCCGAGAGCGAACGTTTAGACGCGATCGCACGTCATTTCGAACGACTTGCCGAGAAGCGGTTGGCGATCGTGGTTCTCGAGGATCTGCAGTGGGCCGACATCGATCTGATACAAACGCTTCTCGTGCTCGTGCAACGTTCGGCGACTAAGCGTTTGTTGTTCGTTGCAACCTACCGCGACAACGAGATCGTGCCGGCGCACCCGTTGTTCAAATGGTTTGGGCAGCTGGTTCGCGAGCCGGCCGTTTCGGTCGTCACGCTCAAGCCGTTTGACGATCGTGAAATAGATCGTCTGATATCCTTCGCGCTTACGGACCAGGTGACTCTTCCGCTGCCGGTACTTCGGGCGGTGCGCGAGCGCTCCGACGGAAATCCGCTGTTCGCCGAAGAGCTGCTGCGAAATGCGGTCGACTCACAACGCTCGCGCTCGTCGTCGCCGTCGCAAACGCTGCCCCTCTCGGTGCACGCGTTGATCCGCGAACGGCTTCGCCATTGTTCCGACGAGGAGCGGTCGCTCCTCAGGCAGGCGTCGTTGTTTGGCCGGGCTTTCCGCGTCGAGCAAGTGTGCGAAATCTTCGGCGGTGAAGCGGTAGAGTTCCGCCCAATTTTGGAGCGCCTGTGCGGACTGCAGTTGATCGATGCCGTCAACGCTGCAAAGGGCAACTATCAGTTTCGTCACGCTCTCACCCGCGACGTCGTCTATGCTGAAATGCCGGAGGCGGCGCTGAAGTCGCTGCACCGCGCAATCGCTGAGTATTTAGAGAAGTCGCCGGACGCCGCCGATGTTCCCGAAGATCTCGCCCACCACTTTTGGGAGGCCGGATGCTGCGACCGCGCCGCTGCCTACTACGAATCGGCGGCCGATTGGGCGATGTCGATCTATGCCTACGCCGATGCCGGCGCGCTCTACGAACGGGCCGCCATTGGATTCGAGCGCGACTCCGTCGCATGTGAGCGGGTGTGCGCTCGGGCAGCGCAAGCGTTGATCTTCGGCGGAGATCTCGATGCCGGCCTGAGCTATTACGAGCGCTCTGTGAAGCTTGCGCTGGAAATCGGCAACCTCGCCGAAGCCGTCAGGAGCCGAGCCCTTATGGCCGGCCACATGTTCGACGGGGGAAGGAGAAGCGACGCCATCTCCTTGATCGAGCAGACGCTATCTTTTACGAACCCGAGCGAACCGTCGCTGCGCGCGCGCCTGCTCACGCGTCTCGCGATGACGCTCGCTCGGGATGCGCGCGTGGACGAGGCTTTGGAAGCCCTCCGGCAGGTGGATCACGCGGCTTTGGAGCCGCAAGCGGACACGACGGCGGAATACCACCTTTGCGCGAGCGAATTGCACGCGATGCGTTCGGAAATCGAACCGTGGCAGCGCTGTTTTGAGGAAGGGCTGGCGATCTATGAGGCGCGCGGACATCCGGGTCCGATGCAAATGGCGCACTCGAACTTCGCGGTTCAAGCGCTGTGCTTGGGCGAAACGGCCATCGCGCGAACGCACCATCGGATCGCCGGCGAACTCGCGCACACGCTTCGTCTCGACGAACAAGCGGTGTTGCTGGCTCAGGTGGAGTTATATGCGGGCGAGCTCGAAGAGGCCCGTCGCATCGTCATCGGCATGACGCCGTCGAGAAAACTCATCATTCGCGCGATCCAAGCGCAAGTCGCCGTTCCGCTCGCGCTCGTATTGGGCGACGACGAAATGCTCAACGAGTATTTCGACCCGGCCCTCCTGGCCGAGGCAGGGCCGCGGCCGCTTACCGCAACGTTCGCTCGGGTAGCGGCGGCGCAGGCCATGGTTTTGTCCGCAAAACGCCGTCCCCGCGACGTCCGCGCGTTGCTTGGGCGCGTGCTCGAATCGATCAATACCGCCTTCGGTATGATGCTTCCGATCGTCGCGATTGCGACGCTCTTGCCGGAACGCGCGAGCGAGTTCAGGCCCATCGTCGCCGGCGCGGCACAGGCAGCCGGCGACCGGGTTAACAAGGCGCTCCTCGCGCTCCTCGATGCCCAATGGTCGCTTCACCAAGGAGACGCACCCGCAGCCAGACGCCACGCAGTCGACGGCGCGCAGCGATTTGCAGCCATCGGCTGGCCGTTGTTCGAGGCTCGCTGCCTTGAAGCGGCGGAAGAGAAGAAGTCGGCGCTCGCGATCTATCGGCAACGCGGCGCTGCCGGCGAGGTAAGGCGTCTCGAACTCTTGGGAATGGCCGGCGCTCATAACGTACCCTTAGGCGTGTTGACCGCGCGCGAGCGCGAACTCGCGCTGCTGATCGCTTCCGGGAAGACCAATCGCGAGGCTGCGACCGAACTCTCGATCACCGAAAAGGCCGTCGAGAAATACTTGACGTCGATCTACTCGAAAATCGGGATAAAGTCTCGGGCCCAGCTTGCGGCATACGTCGTATGGTCGCAAAGCCGGGCCGAGGCGTTAGCTGCTTCCGACGGTTCTACGGCGTGAAGTGGACGATACCGTTCCCCGTGTAGTCCGTAATCCAAAGCGAGTTTGACGATCCGTTCGGCGCGATGTCGGAAGCCAAAGCCGCGGGAATCGAATACTCGGCGATGTGACCCGTCATGTTCACGCGGCCGAGGCGGCTTCCGCCGGATTCGGTAAACCACACGAATCCTTTCGCGGCGGTAATCGAGCCGGGAGCCGAATTTGGAGTGATTCCTCGGGAGAATTCCGTCACCGTACCGCTCGGCGTGATCCGGCCGATCTGATTGATGCTGTTCTCAGTAAACCAAACGTTGCCGTCGGGTCCGGCAGTGATGTCCACGAGCCCGGCCCCCGCCGTTATGCCGCTCGAGAATTCCGTAATGACGCCCGAAGGCGTGATGCGGCCGATTCGATTGCCGAACTCTTCGGTGAACCAGACGTTGCCGTCGGGTCCGGTCGTCACGTCGTGTACGGCCACGTCGCCGGGGGAAAGGCCGCTGGTGAAGAGCGTCGACGCTCCCGACGGCGTGATACGGCCGATTGCGTTGGTGCTGGGCGAACGGAAGGTGAACCAAAGATTTCCGTCCGAGCCGAGCGTAATGTCAAACGGACCGTACGCTTCATTCCCAACCGAGAACTGGGTGACTCTGCCATGGGGCGTCATGCGGCCGACGCTATCGGCGCTGCTCTGAGTGAACCAGAGATTTCCGTCCGGACCTTTGACGATGTTGTTCACCCCGGTCGTGGGCGCGGTAAACTCGGTCACGGTGCCGGTCGTATCGATGCGGGCGATCTGGTTTGCGCCGGGTTGCGTGAACCACATGCCGCCGGGACCCGCCGCGATGCCGCGCGGCGTGCTGTTTGGCGTAATGCCGTTGAAAAACTCCGTGCTCGTCGGCGCGGGAGCCGTCGCGCGTCCCATTGTTGATGATGTGCTGCCGGCTTGCTGCGTGAGCGGTATGGCGGTCCCGGAGTTCGATGCGCCGCTGCAGGCGGCCAAAGAAGCGGCGAAAGCAACGGCGGCGGCGGCGTGGGGCAGAAAACGATGCTGCGGCTGGAAAATCATTGAACTTCCTCTCCACGACCAGCGGGTACAGTCTCAGACTGCAGCCGAGCTAGCCGTATACCGCTATCGTATGCAAGTCCCGCGAGAGTCATAGTGGGGGAACCCCCACAATGCGTCTTCCCGGCGTCGATTCAAGATGGATCGGGAGCGCGCCTCACGGGCCAAACGCTAGCCCGTGTGGCTCGTCCACGCCCTGGGAGATCGTCCGTTCGGGCGCTGCCCCGCCTCTGGACACACGCCAAATCCTCGGCTCGCGCCGAGGATTCTGTCGCTGGAAGGCCGGTCAGACCGCCTTCAAGTTAGGTGCGCTCACTCACCAATCGATTTCTCGGTGGGTGATGGAGTCGGTTGAATGCGACGCTATGCGTGATGATGGGGAATCTTGATCGAGTTAGTGAGCAGCGTAACTGCCCCCGCTTCAGTTAAGATTCGGCCAACCACTCGCGCGCCCACGCCGAGAGAGACGGATACTGCCGCCATAAGGGTTCCCTTGAAGTGCGAGTTCGTATTGAGCGTGGCCGAAGTGCCAACCTGCCAGAAGATATTGCAGGCATTCGCGCCGTGTATGACCTTGACTTTGCTGTTCACTGCCGTCGTTAATGTGGACGGTATCTGGAAAATGAACGTGCTGCCCGAGTTGTTTTGACCGTCGAGCGTGACGGTTCCCGAAATGCCGAGCGTGCTGGGGGCGACGTATGTTCCAGGAGTGATCGTCATTCCGCCGATATCGGCAGGCACCGGCGTCGCGAAAGGACGTGCGGCGGCATTGCCGTAGGCGATTACCAGATCCGCTTGAGCCTGCGCTGCGACCGGGCCTCCAGCGTAGGTAGTACCGTTAACGATGCCGGGCGGGAATCCGGTGATCGACGTTCCCGGGGAAACGCCGAGATTACCATCGAGAACGGTTAGGCCGGTACTGGTAACGGTGGACCCGCCGAGTACGGCAAACGAACCTGCCGAAGCGAGGGGTACATTGTTGGGCTCAATGGGGCACGCCACATCCGGGGACGCTTTCCCACTCGCCAATGATGTGGTTTGGCCACTTGGCGCCAGGGGAGCAAGAGCCGATGTGCCGCCGCTGGTTCCATTGGCGCCACATCCTGCACGTCTGTACTGTGGCGCACGTAGCCGACGGCTCGCTAGGATTGCTACTTGGCCATCCGTGATTGCAGCAGAGGTCCAAACTGGGCGCGCGCTACGCCGTAACACTCGCACGCCGCTTGTTCCAAGCCTTTGCGGTTCAGAATCACGATATGCCCGCGAGCATAGCGAATGAAGCCCGCCTGCTGCAGCGTTGCGGCCGCAATCGTCACTCCGGATCGGCGCGATCCTAACATCGTAGCCAGGTATTCATGCGTGAGCGAGATCTTTTCGCTTGCTTTGTGAGGGGAAGTCAAACGTTGAGATCGCATCGCTGCTGAGGATTTCCGTGTCGACGGTCGCCAATCACGCGAAGGCGGTTCTAAAGGCATTCTCCGTCAGCAGCCGGCATGCATTAATCGCTGAGGCAATTCGGCGCGGTATGCTGTCGCCATAGGCGGCATGACTATCAACGGCGTAGAAGCGCGGCCGCTGTAACAGCGCGGGCTGTTAGGTCGTTCTAGGGCAAAGGAGCACGCTATGAAACTCCTATCGATCGGCATCGCGTTCGCGCTGGCAATGTTGGGGCAGGGCGCCCTGGCTTCCGAGCAAACCGTCCAACTTCAGGTCACGGTCTTTCCGTGCGCGACCGATTCAGCGGCCGCGCCGTCGCTGCGAGCGTGGGCGCTACAACGGCCTCCGGCGCAGATTGCGGAAACGCCGGCGTGGGAGCGAATCGGCTCCGTATGGCAAGCGTCCCTGACGCTCGCCCCCGGGCCGTATATGCTGAGTGCCGAATCGCCGCATTGCAGCGGCGAAGGCGAACCGTGGGTCGCCATTCCCGGCGCCCAGCGCCACCTTGCGCTCACCGTCAATAGAATGAACGTCAAGTCGATCGATGGGGATTCGCTCATCGGAATCATTTACGGCTCTCTGCCGGCGCCGGCAGCCACCGTCGAAGTCATGCGCGCCGGCAGTTTGCTCGGCGAACAGACGCGGCGATCCGTTCCGACCGACGGAGATACCTACCAGATCGGCTACCTGCATTCCGGTCCCTACGTCGTGCGCATCACGTTCGGGAACGTCGTCGTAAGCCGCGACGTCACCATCGGCCGTACGCTCGACGCCGCCGCCGTGCGTGCCGATCTCAGCACCGGCGACGCAGCCGCCATCGTCCAACAGCAGGCCACCGGAAGCCGCTTCGTCCACGTTCCGAACGGTCAGAAGATCCGTGCGGTATCGTTCGAGCTCGGTGCCGCCTCGGCAGACGGCTGGACCACCCAGCCGCTTGCGCCGCCGAGCGATTACCGGACCGACGTTCAGAGAATCAACGCCCTCACCGCCGGAGCGCTCGCGTCGGCGCAGCGTTTCCTCGCCGACAACTCGCAAATCCCGGCGACGTTCAAGACGCTCTCGGCCTGGTCGGTCGACGTCCTCAACAACGTCTATCCAAACGGCCGCGGCAACGCCAACGCAAACGTCGTGATCGACCTCAGGCCGGCCAATCTTCAAGCATGGCAGCAGCGGATCTCAAACTCGCGCGATCAATGCTTGGTCTTCGCCGGAGATCACTACGTTCGATTGACGATCGATTCCAAAACCTGGAAGGTCAACGACTCTCGGATTTGCCCCTAGGCCGTCCCGCCCTCATTCGCCGGAATGCGTTCGGGCGACGGCGCCTCGGCCGGATCGGGTATCGATAGGTCCGGATTCGGAAGAATCTCGGGCCGATCTTTCACCTTTTCGTCGGTGTTGTGTCCGTGCTCGTTCGACATTCGATCGCTCATGATCGCATTCTACCCCGATTAGCATCAATCTACAGCGCTTTCCGGGCGCGGCGCCGTGGAATGGAAAGATCCGGTGCATCCCCGAACAGCGGAATCGTGCCGGATTCTAGGAGAGCTTCGGTCGTCGCGATCGCCGCGGGAACGCTCCTGTTTGCGCTACTCTCCGTGCTGATGTTTTGGGGCGCACTCTACCGCCCTTTGCTCGATCCCGCTTCGACAACCGGCGCTTTCGAGAGCGCGATTGCGCGCCTGCTCGAGGTCCGGACCGACCCGCGGCACGACGTACTGGTCCTCGGAGACTCACGCGTCTACTCAGGGCTCAATCCGGCGCAGGCGTCCGCGGCCGCCGGAGGACACCTGCGCTTTCTGGATGGCAGCGTGCCCGGCACGACACCGCGCTGCTGGTTCTTTTTCGTTCGCGCGGTAGATCCGCGGGCAGCTCGCTTCCGCGCCATCGTCATTCCGGTCGATACCTATCGCGATGACGACAGCGCGATCGGCAGTATCGACGGAGACGAGCGTCAATTGGACCTGCACTACGTCGTCTTTCGCGCCGGCCTGCGCGACATTCCAAAGCTCGCCGAGTCATTTCCCGATTCGCGAACCCGCTTGAATGTCGGCACCGACCTGATGCTGCGCGGGCCCGAGTTGCGCGACGACGCGCAAGCTTTCGCCGCAGACCCCGTTGCTAGGTTGCAAGCGATTGCGCAAGCCCGCACGCTGGATCCGTACGATCCATTCGCAGCACATCCGCGGTCCCAAAATCTCAACGGGATGCGCGTCGACTTCGCTCGCGGGCATATCGTTTTTCCGCCAAGCATCTCTGAACCCGAACGTCGCGAGATAGAAAATCAGGTACTCAGAGTTCCGCATGCAAGCCCGTCGTACGAGCGCTATCGTCGCCGCTGGCTCGGCCCGATCGTCGCGCGCTATGCCGCGGCCGGCGTCCCCGTCATTTTCGTGCGTCTGCCCACACGGCCCGCCCATCGCGGCGCGAAGGCTTCTGTGGCCGGCTCACTGCTCGAGCTTGCGCGTACCTACGGCGCCAGGATTCTGCCGCAGGAAGGGTATCTCGTACTCGAACGGCCCGGACTCTTCGCCGATCACGATCATCTGAATGCAGGCGGAAGTGCCGCTTTTAGCGCCGAGCTCGGACGCGACGTCGAGCGCGCGATCGCCGATCGCGCAGCTTCAGTCACAAATCCTGAGTCCGAACCCAGCCGGCCTCCGAACCGCAGTAACGGTTCGCCGTGGCGCGCTGCCCGGGAGGCGCTCGGCATTGGAGTGCCTCTCACGTTTCAGTCCTACGAATTTTGGATCTTTTTTGCGCTGGTGGCGGCATTGTTCTACACCGTCGCGAGTCGCTTTCGCCGGTTCGTGCTCCTGGCTGCAAGCTACTACTTCTACGCGCGGTGGAACGCTTGGTACGTGCTCTTTCTCTGGATTCTGACCATCTCCGACTACGCCATCGCAATTGCGCTCGAGCGCGCCTCACCGACTGCGCGAAAGGTCGCGCTCGTGGCCGGCGTCGCAGCGAACCTCGCGTTCCTGAGCACGTTTAAGTACGTAAACTTTGCAAGCGGTACGATTGCGGCGCTGATCGGCATGCACGCAAACCCTTGGTTGGTAAGCTTAATCGTCCCGATCGGAATCAGTTTTCACACATTTCAGAGCATCTCGTACATCGTCGACGTCTATCGTGGGAAGATGCGCGCGGTGCGCGATCCGTTTGACTACGCGCTCTACCTCGCCTTCTTTCCACAACTTCTGGCCGGCCCAATAGTCCGCGCGGGCCTATTTTTTTCCGAACTCTTTGCGTGGCGGAAGCCGAGCGCCGAGGATGTTGGATACGGTTGCATGCGCGTCGGATTCGGCTTGGTGAAGAAGATCGCAATCGCCGATCAGTTCGCGCAGGTGAGCAACGCCTATTTCGACTCGGTCGCTACCCATCCGGGATCGCTCGCGGCCATCGGCACAGTATTCGCGTTCTCGATGCAGATTTATTTCGATTTTTCCGGCTACAGCGACATTGCCATCGGCTGCGCACGTTTGCTCGGTTTCGTCTTTCCCGAAAACTTCGCTCAGCCGTATCTTGCGACGAGCATTACCGATTTTTGGCATCGGTGGCACATCACGCTTTCGACGTGGTTGCGCGACTATCTGTACATCCCATTGGGTGGAAGCCGGAACGGCCTGAGCCAAACGTTACGCAATCTCATGCTGACGATGCTGCTGGGGGGACTTTGGCATGGGTCGCAATGGACGTTCGTGGCGTGGGGCGGTTACCATGGAGTATTGCTGTCACTCGAACGAGTGTTCCGCATTGGACGAGCCGGCGACGAACCACGCGGCATGGTGTACCTATTGCGGATATCGACGACGTTTGTGGCGGTAAGTCTCGGGTGGGTGCTCTTTCGTGCGCCGAGCTTCGGGGTTGTCGCACAAGTGTATCGCCAACTCCTGGCCGGCGGATGGCAAGGCTGGCCGCTGCATGGCTGGCAAGCCGTGTTGAGTGCCGGCATTGTGGTGTACGCTCTGATACGCCTTGCGGCGATGCGCCGGCGGGTCGATCTTTCGTGGAATGCCTTCCCGCTTTCCGTGCGCGCCGGAACGCTGGCTGCGCTCTTGATCGCGCTGGAGCTTTTCTCATGGCCGGGCGCGCCGGCGACCTTCATCTACTTCAAGTTTTAGCAAAAAATGCTCGAACCGCTCCTGTCTTATATCCCCGCGGCGACACGTCAAAGGTGAGCCTGTCGGGACCGCGGAAGCGTCTGCTCGCCGGGAACCAATTCATGCACTAGAGCGAGGGTCTACCATGAGGCAGCTTGCCGTTTTCGGCGCGCTCGTCCTTGCCGCCGGATGCAATGCGCAATATGCGCCGCCGGCCGGAAATGTTGCGCCGCAATCTTTTCTCCGTTTCGCCACGGGCTCGAGCCCGATCAAACACGTCGTCATTATCATTCAAGAGAACCGAAGTTTCGACAATCTCTTCCAGGGGTATCCCGGCGCCGACACGGTCGCCAGCGGTAAGAACTCGTCCGGAAAAATCATTCCACTTAAGGCCGTAAGCCTTGCAACGCAGTACGATATCGACCACTCGGCGGATTCGATGTTCTTAGCCTGCCACGGAACCGGAAAGTTGCCTGGAACGCAGTGCCGTATGGATGGATTCAATAAGGAACCCGCCGACGGCCCGATCTACGCCTTCGTGCCGCACAACGAGTCGCAGCCGTATTTCGACATGGCGCACGAGTGGGTGCTGGGTGATCGCATGCATCAATCGCATCTCGACGAAAGTTTCGTTTCGCACCAATATATCATCGCCGCGCAGGCGCAGTCGAGCGTCGATCTTCCCGGCGGGTTCTGGGGCTGCGACGGCCCACCCAGCGAGATCGTTGCGACGATTACCAAGGAGCGCAAATACGGAAAGTATCAGCGGCCTTGCTTCGACTATATGACGCTCGGCGACGAACTCGACAATGCCGGCCTATCGTGGCGCTTTTACTCGAGTAATATCCACGATTCCGAAGACTACGTGTGGTCCGGCTATCAGGCGGTTCGCCACATCCGCTTCGGTCCCGACTGGAAGAAAGACATCATCACCCCGCAAAAGCGATTCATTAAAGACGTCGCTGGCGGGACGCTCGAGAACGTCACCTGGATCACGCCCATCTGCAAGAATTCCGACCACGTCAATTGTGGCGGCGGCTTTGGGCCCTCGTGGGTAACCTCGCTGGTCAACGCCGTCGGGAAGAGCCAGTTCTGGGACAGCACCGCGATCTTCGTGATGTGGGACGATTGGGGCGGCCTCTACGACCACGTTCCGCCGCCACACGTCGACTACGACGGTCTCGGCTTTCGCGTGCCGCTCTTGGTGATTTCGCCCTATGCTAAAAAGGGTTACGTTTCGCACGTGCGCTACGAGACCGGAAGCATCCTACGATTCGCCGAAGACGTCTTCGGGCTCGGCCAGTTGGCGGCGAGCGACACGCGCGCGAATTCGCCTGCCGGCGACTGCTTTGATTTCACGCAGCCGCCACGCAAGTTCGTTCCGATAAAAGCGCCGAAAGGGCCGGAGTTCTTCATGAACCAGCAAGACGACGGGCGGGCGCCGGATTACGAGTAAGCGTCTAGGACGAGCTTCGCGGCGGCGAGATCTTCCACCGCAAGCCCGAGCGACTTAAAAACGGTCGTCGCGGTTCGCGGTGGCGCCGGTACGGCGTTGCCGAAAATTTCGCCGACTTCGGCGTAGATCGTCGCGTTCGAGAGGATTATATCGCCCGACTCCGCTGCGGCTGCCGCACGCGAGTCGACGAGCACGGTCGCCGACATGGCTTCGTCGTCGAGCTCGCGCCATTCCGGACGATTGGCACCCACGGCGTTGACGTGCGCGCCGGGCTTGAGCCACGCCCCGTGCAGCACCGGCTGTCTCGCGCTGGTGGCCACGACGACGACGTCGGCGTTCCGGACGGCAGCCTCCGCGTCCATCGCGGTCGCGCCAAATTCACGTGCGAGACGCTGCGCGTGCTCCGGAGTGCGGCTCCAGACCCGAGTCTCGGTAAAGTCGGCGACATGCCCGAGGGCTTCGACGTGCGAGTGTGCCTGCACGCCGCTGCCGAGCACCGCCAGCACGCAACTGCGCTCGGGCATGAGATACTTCGTCGCGGCTGCGGAAACCGCGGCCGTGCGCATCTCGGTAATCAGGCGACCGTCCATCGCCGCCAGCGGCTCGCCCGTCTGCGTGTCGAACAGCAGAATCAGCCCGTTGTGGGTGGCGAATTGTGTCCCTTCGTTGCCCGGATAGAAACTGACGAGCTTGGCACCCATGACGTCGTCGCATACCGCCGGCATGATCCCGAAATAGCGCCGGTGTTCTTCGACCGTCAGTACGGTGCGCACCGGCGCAACGACGCGCCCGTTTGAAAACGCCCCGAGCGCGCGCTCCATCGCATCGATGAGCGCGTCCCAGCGCAGCACCGAACGAACGCGCGCCTCGTCGAGATAGATCATCCGTTCGAGGCGCGCGCGAGCTTCAGATCAATGCGGCGGCAAACCCAGAACTTCAATTTTAAGCGGCGAATTCGCCAGCTCGAAATAATAGTACTGGCTCGGCTTTACTTGCTTCGGCAGCAGCGCGTGACTGAAGACCATAATGCCGCCTTCCAGTTGCGCGGCGGTAAAGCCGTGTCGCACCAATATCGAGCGGGCCTGGGCGACGCTGCGCATCTTGATTGCGCTGACCATTGCCTTCAGATCCGTCGGCGAAGCTTCGATGGCGGCCTGCGCCGACTTGGCCGTCGCCTCTAACTGCGCGAGCTGAGAGGCTTGGCTGGTGGACATAGCGGAAGCCGTGGCGGTGCCGGCGGCCAGCGCGCTCCCCACGACCAAAAGTGCAACGAGAATAGCGGATACTTTCATGCGTTAATGCTCCGTTGTGTTCCAGAAGAAGATTCCAATGCGGATTGCGATCCCAGCCGCCCAATTAGTCGGGGCAGGCAAGGACCCCTTCGCTCCTTCGTTTCGTAGCGCAAGAAACCCAGCGCTTGACTGCGAAGGGAAGCTCGGGTGAGTGGTCATTTAACGCGAGCCGAATTCGAACGCGTGGTCGCCGAAGCGCTGGAGTCTCTTCCGGAGCGGTTCGCTCGCCTCGTCAAGAACCTCGTGATTGCGGTCGAAGACGAGCCCAGCGCCGACGACCTCGAAAGCGTCGAGCCCGACGACGACGGCGACTCGGAGTTACTCGGCATCTATCGTGGGGTTGCGCTGACCGAAAGGACCCACGACCTGCCGCTGTTCCCCGATGAGATCGCCGTCTTCCTCGGCCCAATCAACCGCGTCACCCGCACGCGGCGCGAAGCCGTTCGAGAAGTACGCGAAACGGTGATCCACGAATTGGGACACTACTTCGGTCTCGACGACCACGAGATGCCGCATTGAAAACGCGACCACGCGTGCCCAACGGCTGCCCTACGTCCCGGATTCGCGAATGCGAACGATGTGGAACTGAGGGTCGATCACGGCGAACAAATTTCCTCTGGCGGTTTGGATGTAGATGAGCCTGCGGTCGCCGGGGCGGATTCCGCCGACATCCCACTCGGCGACGCGCGCGCCGCGGTCGTTTGCCTTCGCAATCGCGTCGCGCTCGGTTTGAGCGAGGTGCGCGAAGGCGAGCGCTCTCGGATCGAACGCTTGCCTTTCGATGTCGGCGGCGGTCGCTACCGTACCCCGTGCCGTGACGAGCTTCTCCGGTACGGGGCCTAAGATCGTTCCGTTGGGCGCGACCTGATACCGATCGAGTTTGCCGTGGCTGGCGCGTTCCTGAACGTCGATCGTGAGTCCACCCATAGCATTCGCGCTTATCAGCGTCACGCGCAACGGCTTTCCGGTACGCGCCTCGATCGCATCGAGCGCGCGAACGACGGCCTGCCCGTCGGTGAGAAAGGGGTTCACCGAGCCATTCGAATTGGGCGCCGCTAAGCTCGGGTCGCCGGTCCCATACGCGGGACCGCTCCGCCCCTTCGATCCGGAGCACGCGACGAGCGCAACCGCGACTGCGAGCGCGGCGGTGTGGTACATAAAGCGCTTCATGAAAAACCCCGATTCCGCGACGGTTCTCCCGCGCCTTTCGCTTCGTACGTGGTTATCGAACCGCACGCCTCAGGCAGTAATTGGCGGTAGCAGCGAGAATCTGCGCCTCGGAGGCAGATCGATGGCATTACGCAAGTACATTATCGAGCGCGACATTCCCGGCGTGGGGACGCTCGAGCGCGAGCAGCTTCGCGACGCGGCGGCAAAATCGAACTCGGTGCTCAAGGAACTGGCGCCCGACATTCAGTGGCTTGAAAGCTACGTCGCCGGTGATAAGACGTTTTGCGTGTATCTCGCAAAGGACGAAGCCCTTATCCAAAAGCACGCCGAGATGAGCGGCTTTCCGGCGACGAAGGTGACCGAAGTTCGCAAGATGATCGACCCGACGACCGAGGCACCCGGCTAGGCGCCGTCCCCGGTAGGGACCGTGGCGCGGCATGAAGTAGAATCACGCCGTGCCCAACGCGTGCCGTTGTAGCTTAGTGGTAAAGCACGTCATTGGTAATGACGAGAGCGCGGGTTCAATCCCCGCCAACGGCTCCATTTTGCCGCCGCCTCATAGCACGACACGGAGGCGAAACGCTGACGCATCGCAAAGGCTTGCTTCGAATGGCAAATTGCCAGGGCAGCGATGTGAGCCGGGAGTCACAGGCAAACTCATGAAACTCGGCAGTCTTGCCGGAGCATGCCTTAGCGGGGCGGTTTTGGCCGCTTGCGGCAGCGGGGTTCCTTCCTCGGTGCCGGCGTCGGTCTCGCCGCCGGCCGGCGCGCTGCTCTCGGCCGCCGGATCGGCGCCGGGCCACGAAACGAACGGCAATCTCTATGTGGCAAACGCCGGTGCTAGCACGGTGACGCTTTACGCCCCGGGCAGTAATTCGGTGCTGCGCACCATCTCTCAGGGCGTGAAGGCGCCGGATGCGCTCGCGTTTGACGGCGCGCTCGATCTCTATGTAGCAAATGCCGGCGCTAACACGGTGACGGTCTACGCCCCCGGCAGTAGTTCCGTGCTGCGGACGATCTCTCAGGGCGTAAACGCGCCGCATGCGCTAGCGTTTGACGGCGCGGGCAATCTCTATGTAGCAAATGCCGGCGCTAACACGGTGACGGTCTATGCCCCGGGCAGTAGTTCGGTGCTGCGGACGATCTCTCAGAGCGTAAACGCGCCGGATGCGCTGGTGTTTGGCAAATCCGGGAATCTCGTCGTCGGCAACGTGTACGATGGCGGAAACAGCCCGGGCTCGGTAACGGTTTACGCACCGGGCAGCAAGAAGTCGTTGCACACACTGCCGCAGGGGAGCGCGCCCGTCGCGCTGGCGTTTGACGGCTCCGGGAACCTGTACGTTGCCAACGACAGCCCTCCATGCTGTTACCAGAACTGGGTCACGGTCTACTCCCCCAGCAAGAAGCTGCTGCGGACGATTAACTTAGTGCATCACCCAGACGCCTTGGCCTTCGATCGTTCCGGCAATCTATACGTTGCCGACAACGGTGGTAAGTACATACACCCAATCGGCGAGATCACGGTCTACGCTCCGGGCAGTAACGCGGTTCTACGAATGTTCTCCTCCGGCGTGAGCCATCCGGTCGCGCTGCTGTTTGAGAGTTCCAACCTCTTTGTTGCAAACGCCGATACCGTCACGGTCTACGTCCACGGCGGGACCCTGCGACGCACGATATCCCAGGGCGTGAACGGTCCTCGCGCGCTCGCATTCGGGCCTTGAGTCCCGGGGTGTGACGCTAACGCAGATGTAGCGTCGGCTTGCAGCAACGGCTTAGGGTCTGATAGACTCTAAGCAAGGTATCCAGGGTTCGGCTTAAAACGCCGCGTTCCGAATCCTGGGGGGTGTGGGCTATCGTGAGGTTCTTAGAACCAGTCGGACCCTGCTGCCGCTCGTTGCTTCGAGCGGCTACAGTGCGTCTTGACGGCAGCTCTTGCAATTGGATGCCTGCATCATCTACGCGGCGTGCGACAACGCCGTTGTTTGCATCTAGCGCTGTAAAGGAAATTTTACAATGCAGTTACTGCGTAACGTTGCATTTGTTATCGCATTTGCAGCTACCGTGAATGCGTGCAGCTCACTCTCGAATCCAACGACACCCACGACGGCCGCGGCGATCCACCGTAAAGCCACAGCTAACTCCACCGAATACCTGGTCGCCTACGACAATGCCGCCGACGATATCGAAGAGTGGGTCGTCACTTCAACCGGCGGAACGAAACCTTCGGTTCTTGCGACGTTGACCGGCAACTTTGCTTCGACCAACGTCGTCGCAATGTCGGCAGACGGGGACATTCTCGATATCGCCAGTACGTCGCCGGCCCAAACCGTTCAGTACGACCTGAGCACCGGTACGGCGGTGTTGCAACCCGATACCGGCACCGCCGTAGACGTAGCCGACGTTTGCTGTCAAACGTCGTCGACGGTTTATAGTAGTGGCATACGAAAGACGATGCCGTACGACCGTTCTCCCGGGCGTACGATCGCTTGCGGAACTATCGCGTCGGGCGTTGCCGTTGCATCCGATAGCAAAAGTAACGTCTACGTACAGGGCGCGGGTTCGGATGGATATGTAGGCGTTTTTGAGTACGGTTTTTCCACCCATGCGTGTACCGAGTTGCCGCTAAAAGTGCAAAAAGGCACGGCTGCAGGGATCGGCATGGATTCTTCTGACGACCTTATCGTTGCCGACAATCCAAACTCTTGCGCGGGATCGAATGACGGACGGATTATCGTTTACACTCCGCCATATTCTGCGAGTAGCGGAACCGCTCGTAACATATCCGCAAACGTAGGATGCGCCGGGTTGTTCCGTCTAGACTCGGGGACGACGGGAATCACCTATCTCTTCATGCTCGATTCAAATGGTGGATCGCCGCGAATCGACCAGTTCAGATACTCCAATACGTCGTTCAGAGGTTCTTACAGCGGAGGCAATCCTAGTGCCCCGACGACGCTACCGAACACGGTACCCAACTAAAGCACCGTAGTCTCGTAAGGGTTTTAAGCCATTCGCGACCAATGGTGGGCTTCAAACCTGCCAAACGCGAGGTATGAGATGAGTCTTTCGCGCAAACGGCTATTGGAGACGGCGGCGTCGCTCGGTCTTCTTGCGGCGGTTCGCGGTCCCGCGGCTGCAGCCGTCACCGCGCCGGCGCCCGGGGTCAATGCATCGGCCGTCGTGGGTGCGTGGAAACTCGAGAGCTTCGTCATCGACTCGTCGGCCGACGCGGAGAAGCCGCGGTTCGGGCTCAACCCGGTCGGCTATCTCATCTATACGGCAAACGGAAAAATGTCGGCAACGCTTATGGCGGCGCATCGAGCCGTCTTGGATGCGCCGAACGGCGCGAAGTCGACGCGCGAACAGGTCATCGATTCGCTCCAGAATTTTCTATCTTACGCCGGCTCGTACGAGGTTCGAGGAAACCACGTGTTCCATCACGTCGAAGTGAGCGTCTTTACGAACCTCGTCGGAACGACGCTCGAGCGCGAGTTCAGCCTCTCCGGCGACACGCTGACCATTCGCACGCTGCCTCCCGAGATTTGGGGAACGTCGAATCGATTGGTTTGGAAACGCGCCTAACCGCCGCTGCCGGCATTTACCACAGCGAGCCGTCGGCCACCAGAACGTAGAGGATCGGGCCGAGACCCCAAATGATGCTGACGAGGAACCAAATGACTTTGGTGAAGGTCGAGAGATCGCCGCGGGCGATCAAGTTAATCCACATCAGGATCATCGCGATCGGGTGCAGGATGAGCGACAGAAGAATCTCGAGCAGGAGCTTCATGCGAGGGTCTTCGCGGCCGCCTCGCGTCGGCGCCTGTGCCGGCCCCGTCGCGGCCGGTGGCTTGGGGCAGCCGAGGGTGCATCCGCCGGGCGCTCGCCGAGCGTTCTAGGAGTGCGATGCATCACGACGTAACGCCTGAAATTCAAAAAACCGAAGAACAGTGGCAGGCGGAACTCGAGCCCGAGCGCTACCATATCCTGCGCGAGGCCGGAACCGAGGCGCCGTTCACCGGGAGCCTGCTCAACCGCAACGACGACGGCACCTACGTCTGCGGCGCCTGCGGCAGCGCGCTGTTCTCGTCGGACGCAAAGTTCGACTCACATTGCGGGTGGCCCAGCTTCACGCATCCCGAGCAGCAGCAAAACGTGCGCCTGCTCGACGACCACAGCCACGGGATGCGTCGAACGGAAGTGCGCTGCAAACGCTGCGATTCCCATCTCGGTCATGTCTTCGACGATGGGCCGGGGCCGACGGGTGCGCGCTTTTGCATCAACTCCCGCTCGCTGGAGTTCCAACGCTCGAAGGGCTAGTGCGGTAGCTCCTGAGTGCGGGTAATCAAGATGCTGGTTTCGTTCGGCTTGTCCGACGATACTTGAACGCTGACCACGTCGCGTATGCTGGGATCGCTTACCTGGAACGACGCAACCGATCCGTTGGCGCTGACGACTTTCATTTTCTCGGCGGCGGGCGGCAGGCGGTCTTTGTAGTAGCGATACACCTTGTCGAAAGCGTCGGAAGTGGTGAAGTTTGCCAGCGTGCTGGTTCCGGTATCGGTCGCGGTCGTAATGCTGGCGGGCTGGGATGCCTGCGCCCCCGGATACAGCGGTGCGCCGAGCCGGCTGGTGTCGACGCCTTGTCCGATCGACGTCGTGCCTTGGCTGGTGCGTACGGTCACGCTCTTGTCATCTTGACTGGTCGTAACCGTGGCGTTTCCTTCGCGAGTCTGGATCGTCGTTTTGTGCGCGGCGCAGGCGCCGAGTGCGACGGCGGCGGCAATCGCTGCGAGAAGCCGGGTTGGTATCATGGGCATGGCGTTCTTCGGGAAACGGGGGCGCCCATTCCGGGTTATGCAGCGCATGACCGTCAGAGCGCAGTTTCCCGACGAACAAGCTCCCTCCGGTGAATTCGTACGCCAGGACGACGCCTTTCGCCTCTGGGTGCGAGCGGGCGGCCGTTCGGATTATCCGGCCGCGGCCGGGCGCTACCACCTCTACGTCTCGCTCGCGTGCCCCTGGGCCCACCGCACGATCATCGTTCGCAAACTAAAACGGCTCGAGCGCGCCGTCGGCATGACGGTCGTCGATCCGATTCGCGACGAGCGCGGGTGGCGCTTCACCGACCCCGATCCGGTCAACGGTTGGGCCTTCTTGAGCGAGGCGTACTTCGCGACCGACCCGGCGTACCACGGGCGGGTCACCGTTCCGGTATTGTGGGATAAGCAGCGCAAACGGATCGTCAGCAACTCCGACGACGACATCCTGCGCATGTTCGAGAGTGAGTTCGATGCGTTCGGCGACGCCGGTCTCGATCTGTATCCTCCGGAGCGCCGCGCGGAGATCGACGGGCTCAACCAATCGCTCTACGAGACGTTCAACAACGGCGTCTATCGCGCCGGGTTCGCGACCTCCCAGCGCCCGTACGAAGCCGCCGCGTACCGCGTCTTCGAAACCCTCGATGCGATGGAGGAGCGCCTCGAAGCGCGGCGTTACCTTTTCGGACCGCAGCCTCTCGAGACCGACTGGCGCTTCTTCGTGACGCTGGTGCGCTTCGATGCGGTCTATTACGGTCACTTCAAGTGCAATCTTCGCCGGATTGCGGACTACCATAACCTCTACGGCTATCTGCGCGATCTGTACCAAATCGAAGGCGTCGCCGAAACGGTGAACTTCGACCACATCAAACGGCACTACTACGGCACCCACGACGACATCAATCCAACGCGCATCGTCCCGATCGGTCCGCTCCAGGATCTCGAGTCCCCCCACGGCCGCGAACGGCTGCACTGAAAGCGCATCCTTCAACGAATGGGGGCGAGCGAGCGTTTCTCAGCCGGGTTTAGGACTGATTGCGGTATGATTGCGGTCATGAAGAATCTCTGCCTCGCGCTTGCACTAGCGCTCATCGCCCTGCCGGCTACCGCGTTTGCCCAGGTTAACCCGACCGCGTCGGCCCCTCCGCGTTTGACGCCCGAGCAGCGCCAGGCCATCTCCAAGACCATGCAGACGTTCCGGGAGAAGGAACTCCAGATGCACCAGCAGCTGCGTTCGCAAATCCTCGGCGCGCTTTCTCCGGACCATCGTACGGCGGTGGCCGGAGTCATCGGCGAGATGGTCATCTCCGACAATCCCGATCCGGCGGCCGCCGCCAAGCGGATCGACGCCGTCCTATCGCCGGGCGAGCAGCAGAAAATCCTCGCCGACCACAGCACCTTCGTCAGCCAAAGCCAAGTCCTCATGCAGCAGATGCACGCGCAACTGCAAAGCCAGATGCCCGCCGGAGCGCCGGGGGCCGCGCATTGGGGGGCGGGCATGCATCGGACTCCTAGCCCGATGGCCAGCGACGCGGGCAGCGTGGTCATGATGG
>JBAUZB010000179.1:0-30628 GCA_049585095.1 Candidatus Tumulicola sp. | reverse complement strand
AAGGAGTTGCGGATGGGAAATTCCCAAGTGGTGGTGTAATCGATCTACAAGGGAAAATCTATGGCGTGACGGCCGCAGGTGGCACATACGGGAAAGGCGCACTGTACGAATTCGTGAGACGTTCGGGTTCCGAATGAACTAAAGAACTCACAAGAGGCGACGCTCAACGAACTCGCCAGAAACCAATTTCCGTCAAAGCCGATCCCTTGGCAGCCCCGCGGGGGTAGAACGAAGTAGTTCCACGGCGTGCGCAATATCGGTGCTGGGTCATGGCGAGCGCTTCAAACATCTCGTAAATTCGGCTGTCGTTTCCCCTATGCTGTCGCTCGAGCCGAGCCAAGGCTTGCCCGTCCTTCCAGGCGTTTTCGAAATCGAACGAGCGCATGACGATTTTAAGGTTGATCGCGCCCGTGAATACGAGACCACCAACTGCTTCGAAGAAATCGCAGTAGGGCGCGGCGCGGGCGATTGGACCGCGATCGCCGTTTCGCGGCTGTAGATACAGTTGCCGGAGCGCCGCATCCTCTGTGTCTTTGCTCAGTTGCCAGTGAACGTATTGGCGCGATTGTTCAAACTCAGGTGTATTCGCCGCTTTGTTTAACTCCAAAAGCGCAAGCGTTTCGTTCGCGGTACGCAAGTGGCCGATCTGACGCAGTGCTGCATACGCTGTAATGGCGACGATTAGCAAAGTAACTACCGGAACGATTGTGGTTACCCATTCGGACAACGACATCCGGCATACCTCAAGGACTCATTGAGAACGGCGCAAAATCGTTTGCCAACTAGTGCAGCTTTCCAGGAGTCCGGGATTAGGACCGGATCCGTGTTTTGCCTTCTGTGGTAGCGCCGAACGGGAATCGGACCCGTCTTTCCAGTTTAAAGGGCGCTTTTCTAACCGATAAACGACGGCGCCTCAGGTGGCACGCCCGCGCTCGCGAAGCCGTGGGCAGGGCGGCAGCCTGAATTGAGCTATGCTACTACAAACCATTTCTGCCCCGAGAGCTATGCCCGCACCGACTTGCCCCAGAACCGCCAAAATGAATCCTGCGCCGAGGCTGAAAACCACAAAGACGGATGATGCTGATGCGGCGGATGCCTTCGGTCATGCAAGTGACGTAATAGTCGCGAAGTCGTTCGTGACAAGGCACGGCATCTTTCCGGGCCTTAGTTCTTTTGCGCGAGCGGATTCCCGAGAAAGACGTCCGCGACGCGCAATCTCGGAGCTCGCTTCAAGTTCCCGAAGACCGGCTCAAGGGTGCAGCATTTTGGTCACCATTGAGTTCGCTGAAGTACCCAGCGTCAGCGATGTCGCGACCGTAGGAAATGAGTTATCCGCCATGCTCAACTGTACCCTAGCCAAGCGCTAGTAAGACAGACTCCCAGAGCCCGACAGGTACGGGTCGCCCATGGGTCGCATAGCGAGTCGCCGCCTTGCGGCCAACCTTTAGGTTGCTTTTGCTACTTCAGGAGGAGTTCCATGACCAAAATCCGCTTCGTGCGCCAGGCTGGACACCTGGCCTTCCTCTGCGCGGCCCTGGCGCTTGCATCGTGTGGCGGCAGTTCATTGCCGGGAAGTGCCGCACGATCCGCCTCGGTGAGCCGAGGAGCGCTGGCACCTAATATAGCGTGTGCGAGCCAGACGTGTATCTATGCCGCGAGCTTGAATTCGGAAAGGGTAACGGTCTTTCACCGCAACGCCAACGGCAACGTGCCGCCCGTGCACACGATCAACGGGTCCAGCACCGGATTTGATCACCCGTACGGCATCGCCTTGGACGCCGCTCGGAACATATACGTCGCGAATTACAGCGGTGACAGCATCACCGTTTACGCCGCAGGCGCTGACGGCGACGCTTCGCCGATTGCGGTCATCTCCGGCTCGAACACCGGCCTTTCGGGCCCGCGCGGGCTGTCTATCGACTCGAGCGGCAATATCTATGTGGCCAATAACGTCAGCAGCAGCGTGGCCGTCTTCGCCGCCGGTTCCAACGGCAACGTGCCGCCGACCCGGACGATCGCCGGTGCGGGCACTGGTCTCGGCTTCCCAGATGCAGTCTTTGTGGACGGTAGCGGAAAAATGTTCGTCACGAACTCTAACGGGCCAAGCGTAACGGTGTACGCCGCCAATGCCAACGGCAACGCGACGCCTCTACGAACGCTCGCCGGCTCCAACACGGGACTCGCTTACCCTTGGGGCGTTGCAGTCAAGGCGGGCCAATTATTCGTCACCAATTTCTATGCCGGTAGCATAACCGTCTATGCGGCTAACGCTAACGGGAACGTTTCCCCCACGCATACGATCAGCGGGTCAAACACCGGTCTCGTCGACGTAGGCGGCATAGCCGTGAAGGGCACGAGGCTTTACGTCCCAAACCTCGGAGGCCCTCTCCCGAGCATCCTGGTCTTCAGTAGCAGCGCAAACGGTAATGTAGCGCCGCTTCAAACGATCACCGGATCGAATACCAACATCGGCGACGCTTATTACGTGGCCGTCCGGTAAGTAATACGAGGCCAAAGCCGTTCGGTGCGACATGACAGCCGCAAGAGGCTCGGCAGAACGAGCATTTCTAATGCGTCTCGTCGCGTCGAACGGCAAGCGCATCGATCGCAGCACTCTGCTTCTACGGCGCCTTGAAGCGTCCCCGAAGAGTGCATGAAGGGAGATCCGATTCTCGCATAAGCAGCTCCAGCGGGAGTCGAAGTGTAACACTACGGTTCTGCCCCGTCCGCTGGAGTACAAAAAGGTTCCATCCTTAAGGGTTTTCGCTTTTGTGAGTGCCGAGCCGTACTGCGCAAAACGGCTCATTCCTAACCCGTTCGTTACACGGGCGTTACACGGCGCCAGTCCTGCGCCCGCTTAGACGCGGTTAAGACCGTCAGCGCCGACTTGGAGTGGACTCAGGGGGTGATGGAATAGATTGTTCCACACCCCTGACCTGCGCAGTCTCCACCGCCGCCGAAGCCCGTTGTGCCGTAGATAATCCCATTCGATAGCACGACACCGGCCTCGGGGTTAGCGCCGTCCTTCGCGCCGCCCGAAAAACTATGCAAGACAGTTTCTCCAGAGCCGTCGAGCTTCATCGAAAAAACCGCGCCACTTTCATAAAGTCCACCGACGTACGCTGCGCCGTATAACGTTCCGTTCAGGTGCGCAAGATTACCCACCGGAAACGAGGCATCGTTTCCGCCCTTGAATTTGTACAAGACGGTCTCTTGTCCCGTAGATGGGTTTAGGGAAAACACGGTTCCACAACCCTTATTATCGAAATTGTCGCAACCTTCGTCGCCTCCGGCAGCAGTGACTCCATAGAGGAGGCCATTTACGTAAATCAGTCCGCCCATTGGAACGGCTCCATCGTTTGGCCCCCCTCGGAATCTGTATAGCACCGTTTCCTGTGGTCCCGATGGTCCCGGCGTAATCGAAAAGACCGTTCCGCAACCTGGGATTTCACGGCACCGTTCCCTCGAAGGGCTGACACCGCCGGATTCAGTTGTGCCGTACAGCACGTTACCGACAGCAAGGAGGTCGCTCTTCGGCATTTGGCCGTCCGGCCTTACCTTAAAGCGGTAGACTACGGTTTCTCGGCCGCTAGTATCTATGGAGAACACCGCTCCCCGTCCGTCATAACCGGAGCTCGTCGTTCCGTACAGCGTGTTTCCAATGGCTGCGAGGCCGCCTACCGGATTACGGCCGTCGTGGGTTCTTTGAAACTGATGCAGCACCGTTTCGCGACCCGACTTCAGATCAACGCTGTAAACGACTCCATTGCCGGGTCTGAAGGTAGTCCCGTAAATCGTGTCGCCGAGAGCTGTGACGCCCGAATAAGGTGTCCACCCGTCAGGGCTGTTTGCGAAAGAGTGGAGTACCGTCTCCCGGACGGACGGTTTGAGCGATAAAGAAAAAACCGTTCCGCAACCCAGCGATCCGCACTCCGATCCGCCGTCTGACGTCGTCCCATACAGTGAACCACGCAGCGCAAGCAGCGAACCATACGGCAGATAGCCAGACTTATGATTCGGGAAAGCATAGACCAAGTTGAACGCCGGTTGGTCGCGTCGTGCACCTTCTGCAGCTGGCCGTTGCGCAACAGTAACCCTACCGGTGCTCATATTTGGACCAGGGGTACCACAGCCAACCAATAGTGAGCCGCAAACTACGATTATCATGACGCTTGAGCGCATCTTTGAACTCCAGGTCGAAAATACAATGCCGGCAAGACAACCAGGCGATGCTAGGGCGGCATCATCCACGCACGCTAAGTCGGGCCTTGCGCAGAAATTACGGAAACCCTTTCCACTTCTTGTCGATCTTCACGACGAAACGCGGTTATGGCGATTGATAGACCGGAGAGAACGTCACGGTGATAAGGACGACTGAAAACTAGGGTCCGGAGGCTGAAAACCCGTCGTCATGCCGTCCCTGTCCTCAACATCAGAAAAACGCTCAACAATATCTCCCCGCGTTAGGACATTCCACAATTTCAATAACGGCTAACACCTACATTCGCGCCGTTGAAGCGCTGCAGCGTAGGCACGCAGATCGCGTGGAAGCCATTTTAGGTGAAGCCGTATCGAGCGCTATCGCAGAATCGCCGAGCGCTCGCCGAGTGCGCACCATGCCACGACGGTGCCAAAAGCGGACTCAAAGTGCCGAAAAAGTTCGATCTTAGAAAAAGCTCTGGTAGCCCCAGCGGGAGTCGAACTCTGACGATGGGGTTCCGGCCACTCCCGACCCACTACCGAAAAATCTTATCTGGTAAGGGATTTCACGCTTACCGTTACCCTGCGCTCCCGGTCAATCCCGGCCATTCCCGACCGCTCCGTTAGAAAATGTTAGGAAATCGAGCCCCGGCGGAGCCCTAACAGTGCGATTCCCGGCGTAGCCGGATTAGACGTAGTCACGACGCGTCGGGCGTGATGATCCCACGAATGCGGCGCTGAGGACGCCCGCAGTTCCAGAAGGCCGCCCGTTAAGCTGGTGGCCACTTAGCAAACTATGCCGATCTACGGGCCGCGCTGCTGCAATGCCTAGCAGAGCGCAATGCCGCAATGCAGAACGACCTTGTAAGCGCGAACGCCGGGTGCGGGGCAACGCGTCGGCGGTCTTCGTCGTCAACGGAGCCCGCACAGACCGTTATTCCCGCCGTGAGCTTTGGTCAGTCGGAGTATCTGGGGGACCTTGAACCTCTCGGTGAAACTGCGACCGCGGTTACACCAAACGACATACCCAGCTCCGTCCGCATTCGTGCGGCATCGACCAGCTCTTGACGCGAGGTGCCCGCACTGGCAGCCGAACCACCGTTCGTCGCGCCCTTGAGGGCAGGCCAGAGGCCGTAAAAGAAAGACACGATTTTTGTCCTCACTTTCTGCTTTCGCTAGGCAATCATCGCGCAGAACGCCGGCCGCGGTAACGCACAATCCTCACAAGCAATCCACACACTAGGCGCACGTGTGGATGAGGGGGCGACTAATGCCGTCGCGAAGGTTCAGCAAAATGGAGGACGAGGGGCGAGTACCTGGCTCGTCAGCCTTCGGGATGCTCCTGCGGCGCCTTCGACTCGCCGCCGGACTCTCGCAAGAGGCCCTCGCCGAGCGCGCTCGGATGAGCGCCAACGGCATCGGCGCGCTCGAGCGTGGTTATCGACGCACGCCACAGCGAGAAACGCTCGCACTGTTAGCCGGTGCATTGGCACTCGATGACGAGCAACGCGGGGAGTTCGAGGCAACCGCGAAGCGTTCGGGATTGGTGCGCCGCGGGACGACGGTCAGTGTCGGCCCTTGGACGGATACCGCCAGGGCAACCTTACCGCTCGCGTTGACCAGCTTCGTTGGGCGAGAGGCTGAGCTCGGCGAGATCGCCACGCTCGTCCACAACCATCGGATGATCACGCTAACGGGAACCGGCGGCATCGGTAAGACGCAGACTGCGTTGCACGTCGCGACGACCGTCAGCGACTCCGCCACGGATGCTGTCTGCTTCGTCGGGCTCGCGTCCATCGAGCATTCTTCGTCGGTGGCTGCGGCGATCGCATCGGCGCTGGGCGTGCAAGAAGTGCCCGATCATCCGCTACTAGAGACGCTGCTCGCGTATTTGAAGAATAAGGCGCTGCTGCTCCTTCTCGACAACTGCGAGCACGTTATCGCCGACGCGGCTAGCATTGCCGAAACCCTTTTGGCCGGCTGTCCAAACCTTCGAATTCTTGCGACTAGTCGCGAACCGCTGCGCGCCGCGGGCGAACACAGCTACCGGGTTCCCTCGCTGAGCGTCCCATCGCTTAAGGCAATTGATCAACTGGACGCAACGACCGCTCGCGCGTATGGAGCGGCCGTCCTCTTTACCGACCGCGGACACGCGGCCGACTACCGATTCGCGCTCACTGACGAAAATGCGCCGATCGTTGCCGAAATCTGCCGTCGCTTGGACGGTATCCCACTGGCGATCGAACTGGCCGCTGCCCGAGTTAACCTGTTATCGGTAAAGGCAATCGCAGAGAGGCTCGACGATCGCTTCCTGATTCTGACCGGCGGTGATCGGACAGCCCTGCTCCGACAGCAGACTATGCGGGCGGCGATCGATTGGAGCTACGATCTGCTCGCTGCGTCGGAACAGCGCGTGTTCGCGCGCCTCTCGGTCTTCGCCGGCGGATGCACGTTCGCCGCCGCCGAGTTGGTCTGCCGGAGTGAGGAAACCTCAGCCGCCGACGATGTATTCGACCTGCTCTCATCTCTAGTCGACAAGTCGCTGGTAGTCGTCGATCTCGAGGTGAGCGAGCCGCGTTGTCGACTCCTGGATTCGTTTCGGGAGTACGCGCGCGAGAAGCTCGTGGCGCGTGGCGAACGTGACGTCGTGGCGCGGCGTCATGCGCTTGCCTACCTCGAGTTGGCTGCACAGCTCGATCGCGTATTCTGCTACGAGCCTGACGAAGTCGTGCAAGTGCAGGCCCACGAGGAACTGGACAACTGGCGGGCGGCGCTCCATTGGACAATGACCGACCATGGCGACGTCCTTTTAGGGCAACGACTGGTTGGGGAGCTGTGCGCGCTCTGGCAAAACGTTGCTCCGGTTGAAGGACGGCGTTGGCTGGTCCGCGCGCGGGAGCTAGCCGACGAGCAAACGCCAGCGAGCGTCCTCGCGCGGCTCGATTACACGGAGGCAACGATCGCTCTGGTGCTTCACCAAGCCCAAGTCCATCTCGTGGGCAGCAGGAGTGCTGTCGCGCGCTACCGCGCTGTGGGCGATTCGCTCGGCATCGCACTCGCGCGGACTCGTGAGGCTCAGGCGCTATTGCATCTGGGTCAAGTTGCAGAAGCTCAGTTGGCTCTACAAGAAGCCCTCTCACTCGCTCGCAAAGTGGACAATTCCTGGCTTCTCGGCACGATATTGCGATGCTCCGGAACTATCGGCATTGTGGATGGCGACATTGACACAGCGCGTGACCAGATTGAGGAAGCACTACAGCGCTACGAGGATTTGGGGTCCAAACGCGATGTCGCATGGGCGGTCTACGACCTAAGTCTTGTTGATTATTTTGGCGCAAGAAACGCAGAGCTGGCACTTCGGCACGCGACGGACGCGCTCGCGACTTTTCGTGCGATCAACCATCCGCGCGGCGTAGCCAATACTCTCAACGTCATGACGATATATCTCACCTCGATGGCTCGGTACGCCGAGGCTGAAACGAACGCACACGAAATGCTTAACCTTGCGCGGGAACACCACTTGGACGTCCTCGCTGCGTTTGCGCTCCAGCGGCTCGCAGCGATAGCAGCGCTGCAATCGCATGTCGCAGCCGAACGCAGCCCTACGGCATACGCACCAGCCGCGCGGATCTTAGGTTTCGTCGATGCGCGCCTCGCGGCGATGGGATCGCCACGGCATCAACACGAGCAGCCGGAATACGATCAGGCCCTTGTTGTGCTACGCGCAGCAATTGACGCCGACGCGCTCGTCAAGCTCATGACCGAGGGCGCAACGATGACCGAGGAACAAGCGGTCGAGCAAGCGCTGACGATGCAGGCTCTCTCGGCCCGATAAGTGGCCCATGTGAAAGGTGACGCGAAAGCCCCGCAGTAAAAGTGCAGCGTTAGCTTAGCTCACGATCCTAGACCACAGGATAAGTTCCCCGTCCTCCGGATCGAAGCGTGTCCCAACTCGGCAGAATCCGTTCTTTTCCAATACGCGCAACGATGCCGCGTTGTTTATGCTGGTTTCGGCGGTGAGAATGCGTACCTGTGGATCAGTTTCCGCCACGCGGATCACGGCCGCGACGGCTCTCGTCGCGTGCCCTAAGCGGCGCCTCTTTTCTGCTACGCCATACCCGATCTCCGCTCGGCCATCTTTCGGCGGCACCTTGTAGCTACAGAGTCCGACCACCTCACCACGCGACACAATCATCCAGCGCCCTGCGCAGTTCGCTTCTTCTAAGCGACGTACCATTTTTCGAATCTGTATCAGGGTCGCGGGATCATCGATTCCCTCTGGCGGCAGCGTCAATTGTCTGCCGGGGTTTGGTTGACGTTCAAGAATCCACTCGAAATCGGCATCCCTAAGCTCTACTAGCGATGTCATGGCATTACTCCTTATCCGGTTTCCTATTCCGTTGAAACTCTGCTGTACGTTTGCTGAACGCTGAATGCCATCGCCTGCGCTCCGTTCTACCTCAGCACCCATGCCGCGATCTCAAAAGCCACCTCGACCCACGGCTCCGTCGCCACGGCGCCGATCGGCGGCCCCTCGTCGCTGTATAGCCGGCTTCGATCGAAGGCGGAGGCATGCTCCGTGCATGCACGGGTCCGACCTGCACATCTACGAAGGCCGCCTTGGCGATGGTTCGCCGATGGTCATCGGCCACGAGCCTCCAGGAGTTGTCGAAAAAGTCGAATCAGATAGGCAGCACGACTTCGTTCTGCTTGCCGACGCACCCGGCACTTGCACGTCTATTCGGGCCGTCGCGGGGCGGTCGCGAGCGTGTTCGACAGGCTGCGGCTAACCGCAACTTTTCAGGCGGTTAGACAAATGTTAGAAAGAGGAGCCTAAAGACGCGAAAAAGCCTTACAGAATAAGGAGAATTTCTAGCCCCAGCGGGAGTCGAACCACTGTTCGGGGGTTCCGGAGAGTCCCGTCCGCTACCGATTCGTGTTATTCTGCAAGGCTTTTTCGTCGCTCGGCTCCCGGCTGTTCCCGCCCATTTCCGGCCTTTCCCGACCGCTCCGTTAGAAAATGTTAGAATGTACGCCACACTATCAAGTGCGACTAGCTGTGGTACGTTTTTTGCGGGCCCCGCCGAGGGCCGTGCGCGGGGGGCCCTCAATGAAAGTTCGGATTACGGCGGCAGTTGCCGCAACGCTGATCTCGAGCATCGCGTTTTCGACCGACTGCCAAGCCTCGGCCACGCCTCCCGTGCGAACGCTATCCGGTCTTGTCGAAGGCGTGAACGAGCAGGGTGTGCGCGTCTACAAGGGCATCCCGTTCGCGGCGCCTCCGGTTGGCGAGCTCCGTTGGCGCGATCCTCAGCCGGCCGCATCCTGGACCGGCGTCCGAGAGGCCCGATCATTTGCACCCGTCTGTCCGCAAACTGGCGACTCCCTGCCCGGCGCCCCATCGGAGCCAAAGAGCGAGGATTGTCTGTATCTCAATGTCTAGGCCCCGGCCGCGCGACCCAAAGCGAAGTTTCCCGTTATGGTATGGATTTATGGCGGCGGATGGACGAACGGGTCGGCTTCGATCCCGAACTACTGGGGTAACAAGCTCGCGAAGCGCGGTGTCATCCTGGTCACGATTGCCTATCGCTTGGGCGCGCTGGGTTTTTTCTCTCTTCCGGAGTTGAGCGCGGAGTCTCCGCATCACACATCGGGGAACTATGGCCTCCTCGATCAGATTGCTGCACTCAAATGGGTGCATGTCAATATCGGCGGCTTCGGCGGCGATGCGCACCGGGTGACCATATTCGGTCAATCCGCCGGTTCCATGTCGGTGAGCATTCTCATGTGCTCGCCAGTTGCTAAAGGACTTTTCCAGCGCGCGATTGGTGAGAGCGGCGGAACATTTGAACCAGCGAAGGTCTCCTCAGCGGGTGCCGGCTTCTACCTTTCCGGCGCGGAACGTGACGGTGCGAAAGCGGCCGCGTCGCTAGGAGCGAAATCCGTCGCGGAACTGCGGGCGATGCCGGCGGAAAAAGTGAACGACGCCATCGGCGGTACTCACTGGATCATTGACGGCTACGTCTTACCGGCGGAGCCATATCGGATATTTCAAATGGGTCAGCAGAACGACGTGCCGCTCTTGGTCGGGACGAACGCCGACGAAGGGCTTCCGCTCATGGACGGCGTAAAGACGAGCGCCGCCACGTTTGACGCAGATACCGCTAAAGTTTTCGGTCCGCTGCCGCCGGCGCTTTTGGCCGCGTATCGACCGAAGACCGATGCGGAGGCGTTTTCCGCACTCGCACATCTCCAGCGTGACCTTCGCTTCGGCTGGGATATGAGGACCTGGGCTCGGCTCCAGTCGATGACCGGACATCAACCAGTCTTCGCCTATTATTTCACGCGTGTTCCACCCTATCCGGTGGGGTCGCCGCACGCCCACTGGGGTGCGGGCCACTGGGCCGAGATGCGGTACGTGTTCGATCAGCTGAACCTCGAGTCATGGAACTGGACTCCGCAGGACCGGCGCTTGGCCGAAGCGATGGCCGATTACTGGACCAATTTCGCAAAGTGGGGCAATCCTAATGGAGCGAACTTGCCAACGTGGTTGCAGTACTATAGCCAACACGAGCGAGCGCTCGAGCTCGGCGACGGAACTAAAATGATCGACTATCCGAATCTCGCACCGATCCGAATACTCGACGAAATCTTTGCGAACTATATGTGAAATACTCCAAAAGCACTCACTGCGCGCTGTTCGTGAATTGCTGCAGGGGCGAGCCCACAACGGGCCCACGCGAGGACGTCACGAACGAAAAAGGCCCGTAAATACAGGCCAGAAAGTTTAGCCCCAGCGGGAGTCGAATCCGCCGTGCGTGGTCGAGCGTGGTCGCGACCGGGCAAACAATCTCGTAAAATAAGGGCTTCCGCCCGGGCGTCTGGTCGTCCCTGGGGAAGAGCGGTTGCCATCGATGGCAACCGTTTGGCAACCGCGACAGGAGGGCGCCGCATAGTGCGTTTTGCATCGCGCGATGGATGGCCTCGCGGTCACCCGTCGTCGATCGCGAGCCTCCTTGGCCACGCAATGCCCACGCAAGCGCATCGCCAGGAGGCTTACCTACTGACTGACGACCGCGCCGAACGGCATCGAGATTCCGGTGGTCAGCGTGGAGATCACCGAGCTGTCCGAGATGATTGTAGATTCGCACGACGTTCCCGATATAATCGGGCACGATAACGCGGCCAGCCCGCCGCCAAAAACCAAAGGCTTGCTGCGTTCCGTTGAACGGCAGCGTGCCCACGACGGTCGCCGTGGAGCCGGACACGAGCAATTTGTAAGCCCCGTTCGTCCCTTGGCCTTGAAAGTTCTGATCGCCCAGCAGCAGCGTTGGCTTGATCCAGTTGATTGCGCTGGGCGCGTTGAGCGTGGCGCCGTTGATGGTTAGCTGGTTGAAGTAGGCCCACCTTTTGGGAGTTCAAAGAGTCCAGGAAGGTATCCCAGTGTTCGAGGTTGCGCTGCTCCTAAGTACCTCGGTTTTGAGTTCAGCGAGCCGCAGCCGGACGGGGGACACGGAGTGGCGTCGAGGTAGAGATTGCTCTTATTGTCGTAAGCAACAAAGTCTACGTTTCTGAAGCCGTTGGCGGTAGTGTAGACCCCTCCACTTTTCGACTCCTTGGGATACACGACGACGTTGCCTTTCGCGCCATATTTGGCGTTTGGATGCTGATCAGCAACGGCTAAATTGTCGGTCAGCGGATCAACGGCACAGTCGTTGGGGAACCCACGGGTACTCTTCTGTTCGATAATCTCGATCGGGGCTGTGCCGCCGTGTTGGTATTCGTAGAGGTAACCAGTGCCGTAGTCAGTGATCCAGACGTTGCCCGTATTATTATCGGTACACATACCAGTGGGTTTTTAAAACCCGGTAAGCGTTCCAACCAAGACGAGGCCGCCGCCATTCAGGTACGTGTAAACGGTGACGCTGCCGTTGCCCTGATTGGAGACGTAGAGCAAGCTCTGTTTCTGGGCTCCGGGCAGCGTCCACGATTTCTCGCGGTTAGGGTGAACTCGGGGCGTTCTCCCGTTGAAAGCGATGGACGCCGCCGGCCCAGAGACAAGAGGTGATGTCCTAGGCCCTCCAACGCAACCTGCGAAGACTGTTAGAGCGATCGTCAGGCCTAATACCGGTACTGCCCATTTGGGAAAATCCATCGCGGCCATCCTCCAAAATATCATAAGACGTTGCAGAGACGACCAACGATCGAGGTTACCCACGACGGTACGCCGGTGTCGCCGACGTCGTGATCGGAGTTATGGGCTTTGGCGATGACCCACGACATTCGCGGCAGTCTCCCGTTCGAGATGTCGGGCAGAACGGTCGTCTCCGGCGAAATGACGTGTGCCTTCCAGTTGGGTCCTTTAAAGACAGCCTTGATCGCCCGACCTAACCGCGACGTCCGAAGTGCAGCGCCGCGGTGCCTCTACCGCGTCGAAGCAGCGCAAGGCCGGTGTAGCCCTGGCGCAATGACGGATCCCGCAATCGTGTCGATTTTCTAAGCGATATTTTACCGAAGCTTCAAGGCCCTTCCGGTTCGAGCGATCGCCGAAGCCATGGGAAGGACCATCTCGAGCGGCTCGAAGGTTCGGAATAGACATCTGCTTCCGCATCGGCGACATTGGAAGGCGTTGGAAGCCCTGCGTTAAGCCGATCGTACTCTCGATCCTATTAAAGAGCTCGACTGGCCGCGGTCTAGGGGCCTATAATCTGGCGTCGAAATACTAGCTAGACTAGATCCGTTCCGGCCTCCGCCGGTTTGCTATTTTTCGTAAAGGGTTATTCATGAAGCATCTCCCCAGTCTCATCGGCGCATGCCTTAGCGCGGCGCTTTTGGCCGCGTGCAACAGCGGCAATAGCAACCTGTCTCCGTCAAAGCCGATATCAGTCGCGCCGCCAATCGCGGCGCGGCAATCCGCCGCGGAGTCTGCCCCTCTTCGGCCAACCGCGGGCCATAGTCTCTATGTCGTGAACGGCTACCGTAACGTGACGGTCTACGCCCCGCGCAGCAAGAAGCTGCTGCGGACGGTCTCCCAGGGTATGACTGGACCTGTTGCGCTGGCGTTTGACGGCTCCGGCAATCTTTATGTCGCGAACCGATCGTCTAGCGTTCAAGGCACCGTGACGGTCTACGCCTCAGGAAGCAAGAAGCTACTGCGGACCATCTCTCAGGGTGTGTACTTTCCGGCAGCGCTGGCGTTTGACACGCTCGGCAATCTCTATGTGGCCAACACCGGCGCGGGAACCGTAACGGTTTACGCCCCGGGCAGCAGCAAAGTGCTGCGGACGATCTCCCAGGGTGTGACGGCCTGTGTCGCGCTGGCGTTTGATAACGCGGGAGATCTCTATGTCGCAAACGACCAATACGATGGCCCTTACACGGTCACCGTCTATGGTCGGGGCAGCAAGAAGCTGTTGCGGACGATCTCCCAGGGCATATCCAAACCGGTTGCACTGGCCTCCGACAGCGCGGGAAACTTGTATGTTGCTAACGGCGACTACAACATCAACACCGTGACGGTCTATGCCCCTGGAAGCAAGAACGTGCTGCGAACGATCTCACAGGGTATAAATTTCCCTGATGCGCTGGAGTTTGATGGCTCCGGGAACCTCTATGTCGCAAACTACTTCAGTAACACCGTATCGGTTTACGCGCCTGGCAGCAATATGGTACTGTCGACAATCTCCCAGGGCGTGAATGAGCCGAACAACCTCGCGTTTGACGGCTCCGACAATTTGTATATCTCAAACGTTAACAATAACACCGTGACAGTTTACGCCCAGGCCAGCAACAAACCGCTGCGGACGATTTCGCAGGGAATAAACCAACCGGATGCGCTGGGTTTTGGGCCGTGAGTTCCGGCGCGACCCGCACAACATCCAGCGTGTGAGCATTGATATCTCTTAACTGTCGGCTTAGCCGACAGAAACCAACTCTACAGTGCTGATGGCCGCGGATCGCGGGCCATCGATCGCTCGAGGCCGAACGGCAGCCGGCAATAATCTTTCGTTGTCGGGCTGATTCGCTCGTAAATCCTAAATCTTGCCGGTTGCGTTCACCGCGACGCCTGAGGGAGAAGTTAGCCCGTCAGTGATCGTCGGGGTCGGCGGCGTTCCATCGGCTTTGTACGTCTGTCCCACCCTGTACTGGAAGAAGGGAATTACATGTAGGGTGTTTGGTTCCAACTGCGAACGGGGCCGGTTGAAGAAGAACGGGAGGCTGAACCGAAAAGCCCGGGCGATTACAAGCAGTCAGCGCAACTACGCTAAGCATTAGGACGCGCGAGAGCTTTAGAGAATTGGCTAAGACATCACGCAGCTGGTGAATGGGCGACGGCTAAAACCGGTGAGGCCTATAGTGCGTATTCTCTCACAATGTAGCGGAAGATCTGTAACGTCCTGTGCTGAGTCGTCCCGACAATAAGGTCGCCGTCTTGTCCACGCATTTTGCCGTGTCGCAATGCGCGAGCTTGTTTCCACACTCGCACTTTGCGGGGCAGTAATTGGCTCAGGCATTAGGAGCACGCTTGCTGCGCCGGACGCCGACCGAATCGCCGTTCACAGATGCAGTTTAAACGTCGTGCCGTACCCGTTTGTTCCGTCCGCTAATGTCTCACCGTAGAGCGCGCCGTGGAAATAGAAGAGGGGCGCGGCAGGCTCGCTGCCGTATTTGCCGCCTCGAAACTGGAACAGGACGTCAACGGCCCCGGACGGCGCTAGCCTATAGACGGTGCCACAGCCGCCTGCGCCGGAGGGCGACGGATCGCATGCCGGGTCGCCGCCCTCCAACGTTGTCCCGTACATCGACGCGTCGCTCCCGACCGTTAGTGGTGACGCGGGCCAAATACCCTTTTCTGCTTGCATCTTCGTAAACGAGTAGATGACCTTCTCGTGGTAATCGCCGCCTTGAGGTAGCAGCTCGAAGATCACACGGCATCCAAAGAGGGCTGATGGAGGCGGTATCGAGCACTTGCCCTTTCCTCCAAAAGACGTCGTTCCGAAGAGGTTGCCACCAGGACCAAAGGTCAAACCGGTCTCGGGATAGATGCCGCCCGAACCGAACCTGTGAATGACTTGTTCTTTGTATCCGTTCGAGGATGGCAACAGCCTGAACGCAGTCCGCATCCAGTGTTGTAATATCCACACTCAGGTTCCCCGCCGTAGATTGTTGTTCCGTAGAGCGCTCCGGTTTCGTCGGCGACGAGGCCCGCCGACGGATAGTATCCGTCGCGATTTCGTTTCTTGAACACATAGATGAAGGACTTGACATAATCGTCGCCGGCGCGTGTCAGCTCGAATACGGCGCCGCACGGAAGGTGGAAATAAGAGCCGCTGTAGCACACCCCGCCGCCTTCCGCTGCCATCCCAAAGATACTGCTGCCACCGGCGGCTATAAGGAGCGAACCGGTCGGATTTCCCCCGTGAACCCCCCTTGGAAGCTGTAAAGAATGCTGTAGGTGGAGTGCGACCCGTTCGGCGTGAGCGCAAATACGGTTCCCGCTCCATATTCCCCGCCGCTCGAGGTCGCGCCAAAAAGTGTACCGCCGCTTATCGTGAGTCTTCCCACTGGGGAAGCCCCGTCGTTGCCGTGAAAAGTGTGCAAAACCGTCTCGGTATAGTTCGGCGTTCCGTTCTGTGGTGTCAATTCAAGAACGACACCGCAGTTGCAATTCTTGTCGCCACCATAACTTGTCGTCCCAAACAGCGCCATTTTGGGATTACCTATGAGCCGCCGGATCCCCCGCTTCCGATCGTGTGTTCCTTTTTGTTGCCGCCGCCCTTCCCCCCGGTAAATGCGAAGAATGGAACAACGTGAAGTGTGTCGGGGCGGTCGAGCATTGCGGCCGATCCACTCGGGAAAAGAGGCCTTGCGATATCAGTACGGTTGCACGCGGTCAGGAGCGCGATACAAACAAATGAGAGCCGTATCGGCACTCGAGCAACGCTGGCTGACCGCCTTAGATAGGGGCGCACGCGTATCGCTATGCCGGAAGGGGCGTCGGTTCCTGGTGTCCGGCGGATTATAACGCGATGCTGCGGGTCGCGACCCTAGAGGCGCGAACCTCCATGAATGGCCGCACAACGAGACCATGATGCGCATCGAATCGCTCGCCCTAGCGGCACTTCCTGTTCTCAGACATCGAAGGTAGCACGCGCCGATGGGATGAAAAACGCGCGGCGATGCCCGAAGCGCTCCGGCAGCACGACGACGCTCTCGTTCGTGCGGCGATCCAGTCGTATGATGGCTACGTGTTCTGCATGGCGCCATACGGCCGCGACGTGGATGCTCGCGGCAGGCGTTGACGTTGCCCGTTGCGCGCGTTCTCGGTCACGCAACGCCGACGACGACGCTCAGCATTTACGCTCACGCGATGCCGGCCGCGGAGTCGCGCGCGATCGCCTCGATCGACGACCGCCTTGCACGGGCGAAGAGAGCATAGTGCCAGCCCCTATGATGCCTGTCAAAGCGTCTTCTACCTCCGCACGAGCGGCGAGTCACGCGGGAGGTGTCTAGTTCGAGCATCTCAGGATGCCTACCGAAATGACAAATAGTACTTGCGCGGCCGCGTTTTCTTGGCAATACTTCGTGTGTGTCGTAACGCCCAATAGCCCCGGAGCGTTTTGAACCTTCCTGCAGGCAATCGCCGTCGTCGTGACCTTAGTGATCGCTTATCGGCAGCTGCGTTCTTTTGTGAACACGGAACGCCTCAAAGTGGCGATGAAACTCCTTGACGACTTCTCGAACAGGGATGCTGGTCACCACAGCGTTGCTGACGAACTTAGGCACCTTGCAAATCGAGACCCCATGGCTGTCGGGAAACTCGTAGAAGCCGGGGAGCCGTCGCATGAAGAACATGAGCTTGGCTATGTGACTCAGTGCTTCATAGACCTGCACAACTATTTCGACAATCTCGACGATTTATATCGCCCAAACGCCGTCGATCGCGGCTATATCCTGAGTCGGTTCGGTTCTATTATTGTTGAAGTTGTTGCGACGACGGGCCCGTACTATTCGCTTATTCAACCGTCGAACCTAACCGCAACGGTGATCGAGCATCTCCGTAATGAAGTCGTGCTTTGTAAGGAGAGGCACGCATCTTTAAAGACGATTCGCTCGTTACTCGTTGAGTATCTTTATGACTTCCTCCTCGACAGCCCGCTCAAGGCGCAGGAAATTCTTGCCCAGCTTAGTGCGGCGGCGCTCGTCGAGGCCTAGCCAGGCAATCGCGAACATTGGCAGGCGCATCTTTAAGGGCATCGGACGTTAGCGTGCTCCCCCAAGAGTTGAATGCGGCAGGTCCAATGCCCGTTATAAGCTGGCACGGCAACCGCTACCCGCACAGAAAAGCAACCCCCCCTTGTTATATAAGGGTTTTCGGAATGTAGCCCCAGCGGGAGTCGAACCGTCAACCAGCGGTCCCGGCCGATCCCTGGTAAATTCAGAAAGGCCTATTTTGTAAGGGCTATCGGCGCGCCGCCGTTTCCACCGCGCCCATCCGAATCCATCCGTTTCCGAGCGTTCCGTGACAAAATTGTGACGAGTCCGCAGCTGCGACTATCCGTTCACGCTTTGCTGGATTCCAGAGCAGTTGGATGCAGTGGTCTTTAAATGTTTGGAGCTAGCCTCCACACGTTCTTGCAAGTATCGTTCGACCGTGGGAAGCGAGACCATCAAACCTTATCGAGACGGTACGAGATCTTATTCGGTGAGAAAACCCGTGAGAGAAAATCGCTTTTATCGCAGGCGCGCTTTAACCGAGAGGTGGCGCCAGAAACGCCGCCGCGGACTCCGAAAGCCTCTTAGCAGCGTCCCTTATGAGATTATGGCTTAATGGAGAAGACCGGATGGTGTTGTCCAGTGTGGCCTTTCAAGGTTTTTCGGTCCCGATGGGTACCCTCCGCTCTTACCTCGGTATGGGCACGTTTAACACGTGTGGCAACCAAATAGCCATAGGCGGAAGCGTCACGGGTTCTGTCGGTGGCCCCAGCGCGACAACTGCATTCCGGTTTTGCTTAGGCGCCGGTGGCTCAAACCCCCGATCTGCAAGGGTTTTCTGGGCGTTCACGGTCGCGCGCGGGCGCGCAGGACGACACAATGGGGACACAGCTTCGCAACGCCCCGGGCGTCGTCAACGAATATGGCCCTAGGGGTACCAAAATCTGATGGGCACTCACCCATGTGCACGTAGGGGCGCCCAGCGATCAGCGTTCGACGTGCACGATCCGCGTCGACGTGATGATGCCCATCGAGAGCGCATTGGGTCCTGCGATCGGCGTGCAGGAGTCATAATCGCCACGATTCGGGCCGCCGCCGCCTTGGCAGTTAAAGACGGTTGCCGTTTTCGGCGTCCCGTCCGATCCCGGATAGCGAAAGCGCACCGTCTGGCTTTCATCGGCTAGATGAAGCCAGTGCTCGACGAGCGACGGGTCGGTTTTGCCTTCGGTCTCGGTTTCCACAAGGTTTTCTAGAAACTGCAGCCGCTTTTCGCCCGCCAGCGTTCCGTGCAAGTAACTGCCGTGAAAGCCGAGCGAGGTTCTATCGAGCGACTCGCCGTCACTAAAGTAGCGCTGACTCCCGCTAAGAAAAACCATAGCGCAAGCAGAGACACAGTAGCCGGCGACCGCGGTGTCCAATTTGCGGTCCTGTATCATCGCAGTTAAGTCGGCATTGGCGGCGGCCGACCCGCCGGGCGAGTTCCACAGTACGACGGTCGAAATGGACGGGTTACTTTGTAAGACCTGCGAAAACTGTGCCTCATCTGAGGGCTCGAGCCTTCCGCTGAGGATCGCCTGATCGCCGGCGACGCGCATTGTCATCGCCGGGACACCGCCGGTCCCTGCGATAAAGCAAAACGCCGCGAGCCAGGTGACGCGTTTTACCATGGCAGACCTCCCGAACTCGCAAGTTCATGCGTCACGGGCTGGTGTCCCGCTTGCAGTACGGCCTGGGCAACGCCGTAGCATCAAGCCACTCACCGCGGCTTGCACGCAACCCCCTCCCGCGCGCGTATGACCGTGCGGGACTGGAGCATTTCGTTCCCCTCAACGCAGGGTCGCATCGCCCGCGACTCAAGGGACGTCCCGAGCGGCCAACGGTCGCGCCTCTTCGGAAGAAAACAGAGCCAGAAGCGGTTGCGCGGGCTCTCTGCCAAGCCCGCATAGACAATTACGTTGACGACCGCGGGCGACGAATAATACGGTTGCTGAATGTGAGCCCGAACTGCAGGCCATCGTAGATTACGGCATTTGTCGGGGCAACGGGAACGAACTCACACGATCGTTTCGAAATTTGACGGAGAACGTATTGAAGGGGCTGCCGTCGTAATTCCACTCCGACGCTTGTTGAAAAAAGGTCAAGTCTGCAAAGGAACGGGGATACCCGAACCGCCAGGCGACGTCATCCTTCGTCATGCCAACTCGGAACTGGGGATAGAGACCGTCGAGCTTCGCAAGAGGAGGCGGCGCATGGATTGAGATCGTAACGTCGAGCTGCCAATCGGCTCGAACGATGGCCGGGCAGCGCTCGAACGACTGGCCCGACGATCCCCCAATAGCGAGGGGTTTCGCGGTGGGCTTTTCGACGAGAAGGCGGATCGGCTCGACCGCAAAGAAGTGCGGAGCCATATCGTCGCCGCCGCTGACGGTTGATCCGGTCCAGAGTTCCTCGACCTGACCGCGGTCGCGGACAACCTCGCGGATGTGCACGGGCGTGTCAGCCCTGTAGGTGTAAAACCAGTTAGGGCAGCCGATCAGGATGCCGCCGTATCCGTAAACGTCGCGTCCGGCCAAGCGGTTCTGGGCGTTGCGGAGACTCGAATCGTTGTCACGGGTGTCGGGCCACCACATCGCGATATGCCCCACTTCCTTTGGACGGCTCCAATCGCCGAACGGAAGCAACGTACCGTCCTCCGTGCGAGCGAAGCCCGGGGCGGCGTGGAGCACAACTTCGTACATTCCCGGTGGACCTGGAGGACCACGAAAGGTTGCCCTCATCGCGTATTCCTCGAGCCGCTGTTCGGGGGGCTTTCCGGCGCCCGCCGGTGGGACGTATATCGGCAAGCCGAGCGTCACGTCGAGCGGCACCTCGGCGGCGTGCAGATTGCCGTAGGGACGCGCCGAAAATAAAAGTTTGTTCCGATCAATCGTATATGTGGTACCGAAGCTGAAGGAATGGAGCATCACGACGCCGTCCCGTTCGCGCAAGTCGATCGCGACGGATTGCCGAATCGGGGAACGATGCGGTCGCAGCGTTTGGCTGGCTCCCGTCGATCTCGATGCAACGCATGAGGCGCAAGACAGCGCTGCGATAACGGCTGCGATCAATCTACGCGCCGAGACGGATGCTCCGAACACTCGTGCTGGTCTTCATCATGAGATCAGTAACCACCTTAGTACTCATGTCCTTATTCTTGGCAGAAGTGCCGAGCTTCGGTCACCAAGGTCGAACTGGCTTCTGGACAGCACACCGTAAGACCAGCTACCTCTTGCCGAGCGCCTGCTCATCTGCCACTCAGGCGCGCTTGCCTTTCACGAATTAGTCGTTCTGCGGGACGTAGCGTATGCGGCCCCGCGCCGAAACGTTAGCGTGACGGAGCAGCATCTTCCTGGCTTCACTACAGCCATTACAACAGTCCAATCAGGTTCCTACAAATTGGAGCTACACCCCTAAAATCGTGCGCCCCTCGCCGAGCATGTGGCTGCTGTGCTACTCGTGCCGCGAGGTTCTAGGCTAAGCGGCTAGGCCGGCGTGACGCGTTAGCAGCGGGCTCTACGGCTGCAACGTGTAAACGATCCCACACCCGAACCCACATTGCCCCGAACCTCCCAGATCGGTTACGCCATAGAGCGTCGCGTTATGAAAGACAAGCGTGCCCCCGGGCGAAAAGCCATCGGTAGGTCCGCCTTGGACAGAATGGAGGAGGCGCTCTTTCCACGGAATTCTTCCGTTTAATGGTCGCATTAATCGTCTTAATGTTCGCATTAATCGTCGCATTAATTCGTAGATCGTGCCGCAACCCTCGTACGCCTGGCAGGCCCCGTTGCCGACGCTGGTGGTTATGCCGTACACGCCTCGTGTACCGTTGAGGATGAACGAAAACGGAGTGGCGCCATCCAAGGGCGCATCCTAGAAGGCGTAGAGGCTCGACACGTTCGAGGATGTGCGACCTGCTGAAGGACGGAAAACGAGCATCATAACCCCCTCCCATATTAGTCAGTGCGGAGGATGCCCGATGAAAGCGAAAATAGGCTGGGCGCTGGCCTCTATCGCGCTGGTTGCCTGCTCCTCACCGAGTACATCTATGCCCCCAGCCGCGAACATGAGGCCAGGTGCCACAACCACTTAGCATGCATCCGCTAACGTTGTCAGTGGATCCCCCAACGGTCACCATCTACTTGCACCGCCCAGGGCCGATTGTCGTGGTGCGAAACTATGGTCGCGACGGTACGGACGGATTGGACGTGCTACTCGAAGCAGATTGTGTCGGTTAGCTGACACGGTAGCGTTAAGGGTGGAGCACAGTTTCTTATCGGTCCGTTTTCCGACGGTAAGTGTCGGGCAATGTTCACTAACGGCAAGGGAGAGCGCGCAGTCTTAAGGGTCACGGGCTACGGTTAATTTGCCGCCGAACGGGCTGCGAACAAGAATAAGCCCCCGCCTCCCGGCCGCCGGTCTTTCGCGGCGCGCGGACAGCATGCCGATTGTGACGAGGAACAGCATCGTTTACTAATGGGGGATCCTATTTGGAGGAGGAATATGGGATGTCGGCGCAAGCTGCAGCCGTTTAGGCGTCGTACCGAAAGGCGGAGGCCATATGATGCGATACGCGAGAGAGATTATGGCTGGCGCCATAATACTAACCGTTGCGGGATGTAATGCCGGCGGTATCGCCCCCAACGTTTCGCAACCGGCTCACATCTCATCCGGAATAGAGTCACGAAACGCGTTTGGCAGCGGGCCGGTTTTCAGCGTCTTGCATACGTTCCAGGGCGCGCCGTCCGACGGATATGTAGCGCAGGGCCTAATAGCCGACTCTAGCGGCAACATGTATGGCTCCACGGTGTACGGCGGAGCAAAGCACCCCTATGATTGTACGATCGGGTGCGGTACGATCTACCAAGTTTCGCAAACCGGCGACACTGTGCTCTACTCTTTTAAGGCAGCCTCAGGCGGCGCCTTCCTGCCATCGGGACGCCTAGTAGCGCACAACGGCGTGTTGTACGGGACGACCGGGGCAGGCGGTACCGCCAACCATGGCACGATCTTCGAGCTAACCCAGTCGCCCAGTAAGCCGGGAAAATGGATCGAGACGGTCCTTTACAATTTTCAAGGACCGCCGCGCGATGGAGACGATGCCGAGGGACTTGCGATCGTTGACGGTAGCGGAGCACTGTACGGTACGACGTTCATGGGGGGAAGCGGTACCCACTGTTTTTTCGCTGCCAGCGGGTGCGGCACGGTTTTTAAACTGAGTCCCCCTTCGTCGAGCACACGGACTTGGACCGAGTCGGTTCTTCACTCGTTTAGCGGCAATCCAGATGGCGCCGCACCGGGCCCCGATCTCGTGGGGGGCGGCAAAGGAGTATTGTACGGTACGACTGAGTACGGCGGGACGTCGACGCGGTGCCCGTACCAGGGATGCGGCACCCTTTATCGGTTGGACGGCCAGGGCAATACCTCGACTTCGACGACCCTCCACTCTTTCAACGTCAACTCTTCAGTGTCAGACGGATCGTTACCGAGCGGCGCTCTGGTAGCCGACGAACACGGCACGCTCTACGGCACGACACAGTATGGTGGAGGCTTAGGCAATTGCAACGTCACCAAGGGTTTGAATTACTGCGGAACCATTTTCGCGTTCGCGCCGGCGTCGCACAAAAGCAAACGCCTCGTCGAGTCGATCCTGTACGCGTTTAGAGGTGCTCCAAACGACGGAGCGCAGCCGGGCGAACTCGTCATGACTGCCGGGGGCAAGTTCTACGGCGCGACCGTTTATGGAGGGAGCGGCGACTGTCAAGCTGGTGGAGGCTGCGGAACGATCTATGAACTCGCTCGGGCGACGGGCAAGTCATCTTGGAGCGAGACGACCCTTCACAGTTTTGATTACACGGATGGCGCATTTCCCGGCAGCCCGTTAGTTTTGCAGAACGGCGTTCTCTACGGTACTGCCGGCTATGGTGGAACGGGACCTTGCGGTTTCGGCTGTGGCACGATTTACGAAGTGCTAAACGCTGATTCAAAGGTTAGGCGCTAGCTGCGCGCGCGCTCACCGCACACACAGCTCAGCGTGGACCTGACCCGGTTTGGTGGACTCCAAGATAAGCGTCGGAAGACGCGGAAAGAGGAGTCCCATGAAACCCCGATCCGGCAAACGTGAAAAATATCCGGCTCAGTTCAAGTTGGAAGCGGTAGAGCTGATGCGAGCGGGCACAAAAGAGGTCACTCAAATTGCCCGGGAGCTTGGTGTTCCACGCCAGTACCTTCATGCGTGGTTTCGGCAAGCGCAAAAAAGCCCGGCCCAGAGCCCGAGCGACGTCTTTCCCGGCAACGGGAATCTGTCGCCGGCCGAGGCTGAGCTAGCTCGATTACGCAAAGAGCTGGCTCAAGCCAAAGAAGATAACGAGATCTTAAAAAAAGCGACGGCCTTCTTCGCCAAAAACACCCGCTGAGATATCGGTTTATCGATGCGCATCGCGGTTGGTATTCCATCGTTGCGCTCTGCCGCAATCTCGAGGTGTCGAAGGCCGGTTATTATGCGTGGCGGGGTCGTCGATCAAGCCCTCGAAGCCTGGCTGACGAGCAGCTCAGTACGCAAATCGTCTCGATTCACCAGCGTAGCAAGAGGCGCTACGGTTCGCCGCGCGTCCATGCCGAACTGCGCTCGAAGGGCGTGCGGACCGCACGCAAGCGAGTGGCCCGATTGATGAAGTGCCAAGGACTTCAGGGCAAGAAAACGCGGCGTTTTCGAGTTGTGACCACCGACTCTCAGCATGGTTACCCGGTTGCCCCCAACGTGCTCAACCGGCAGTTTGCCCCTTCAGCTCCCAACCGGGCGTGGGCAGCCGACATCACCTATTTCCCAACCAAAGAGGGCTGGCTCTATCTGGCCATCGTGATCGATTTGTATTCTCGACGAATCGTGGGCTGGTCGATGAGCACGTTCATCGATGCAGACCTCGTTCTTGCGGCTCTGCGCATGGCCATCGAAACCCGAAAACCCGATCGTGGATTGGTGCTCCATACTGATCGCGGCAGCCAATACGCTTGCCGTATCTATCGAAACTTCATCGCGGCATGCGGCATCATTGCAAGCATGAGCCGCAAACGGAACTGTTGGGACAATGCCGTTGCGGAAAGCTTCTTTGCTTCGATGAAGGTTGAACTAGACGACGGACAGCTTCTCGCACGATCGGAGGCTCGTTCAGCCATTTTTGAATACATCGAAGCCTGGTATAATAGAGAACGCCGGCACTCAACCATCGGTTTTCTCAGCCCGGTGGAGTTCGAAGAGCGTTGGCGACGTGTCGCCTAACCCACTGTCCACGAAATCGGGGCAGGCTCAGCGTGACACATTCGGGGCGAACGCGGCGTCGATGCGCGTTTCGAACGTCCGGTTCCACGGAAGCCCGATTTCGAGTGCGGCGATGCTGCTCAACGTTGGCCCTCGCCACGGTGCGCCCAGCTCGATCGCTCGCGCGGGCCCAGGGATTTCGCGCCCCTGCAGCGCAGGTTTTGGGACTCTTGGCTGGTCACTCGCAGTTGAGCTAAAAAGGGGCAAACCAGATGCGTACTTTCCTTCGGACAATAGGCGTCGCCGCATTCGTCTACGGCTTCGCTGCGTGCAATAGCGCGCCATCGTCGTCAGTTCCCAGCGCCCCAAACAACGCGCTCGTCCGCGCGCAGGCGTCGGCGTCGAGGATCGCGAGCACACCGCGAAGGGCGGACTGCCGGACCTGTACGTCGCTGACGACGGCGGCGGATCCATCCTTCTGCTCAAGAATTCGGACTATTCGCCAGACGGAACGATCACCGATGGAATCAACGGCCCTCTCGACGTTTCACTTGACCGCTCCGGCAATCTGTTCGTCGCTAATGCCAGCGGCGTGAATGTGGCCGAGTATTCGCCCGGTGCTTCGTCCCCCTCCTTTACGTATAGCACGGGAATGATCGAGCCGCTCTTCGTGAGCAACGATGCACACGGGAACGTTTACGAGGTCGACTCCGCAAACCCCGATGGTGTAGGTGGCAACGACGGCTTCGTCAACGAGTACGCCCCGCAGACCAGCATGGTGTTGCATTCCTGCGCGCCGGGGGCGCATCCCATGGGAATTGCAATCGACGGCAAAGGCGACGTTTTCCTCGCGCTCAATAGCCGATCTGCTCACGGCCGCGTTGTCGAGTACAAGCGCGGGCTGAACGGCTGCAAAGCAACCACCCTCGGTCCCCAGCTTGGCTTCGTAGCCGGCATTGCGCTCGACAAGAACGCAAACCTCATCGCGACCGATTACGATCGCAGTCAGGTCTTCGTCTTCGCCCCTCCGTTCGCGAAGATCACGCGGCGGTTGGCGCATGGAGGGCGGCAGTCACAGCCATACTACGTCTCGATCAACGGGCCCAACTCGCTCGTCTACGTAACGAATTTCAGCAAGATTGGGGTTTTCGTCGTCGACTACGCTAGGGGTAAGGTCATTCGCAAGGTGGACGGCGATGCGGGGACGTTCGACGGCCCACACGCCGTCTACTAAAACGCGACCGCTTTGTCGGTACCACGCCACGAATTGCTCTCTTCGCGTTGCCGACCGCCTACGCCCCGGGAGCAAGTCGGTGCTGCGGACAATCTACCAAGGCCCAAACTCACAGCCGCAGACGCTGGCGTTTGGCCGTAAGCCCCAGCACGACGGGTCGGCACGGTTCCTGCGAGTTGAGCATCACCCCGTGCTACCCGTCTGCTCGTTCGACGAGCACGCGCAATGCTTCCCAATGGCGCGGATGCGGAACGCGAGCTCCGGCGCGAATTCGCGAACAGGCCGCGAGCGAAAGCCCTGTCGCCTTGGCGATCTGCGCGAGCATGAACGCATCGAGCTTCGGCACGACCTTCGGTAAGAACCAAGCTGCGTTGCGCTCGGTGTTCGTCGATCGTCGTGGAGGTCGATATCACGCGGCGCAGCCGGGATCGCACGACCACGGCGCTATGAAACACTCGCATATTCACCTTCTCGAACGTCAACGAGGCGCTACGGCCGCAGAAAGTGCCTGAGTATCAATACCTACGGTTATGGCACGATTTTCAAGTACAATATTAAGTCCGGCGTCGAGAGCGTTCTGTACCGATTCAAAGATGGTGAGGATGGTCGGCTTCCTCGCAGTGGCGTGATTCTGTACAAAGGCAAGCTGTACGGAACGACCTATGAGAGCGGTGGATGCTACGATACCGCAGTTTGTGGGACAATTTTTACCTTCACGCTTGCCACGGGAATTGAGAAAGTAGTTCATGAATTCACAGATAATTTAGGCGGCCCAGATGGAGCGGGTCCCGCAGCGGATCTCGTAATGCTTAATGGTAAAGCATACGGGACAACCCTTTTGGGCGGGAAATGCCGTTGTGGCACAATTTTCGACTTCGATCCATCGACGAATACATAGAGCGTACTTTATCCATTCAAGGGCGTGAGAGATGCGAGCTTTTCAAACGGTTTGATAGCCCTAAATGGCACCCTCTACGGCACGGCGATCGATGGCGTAGGTGGTTGCATTCGCGGCGTTGATTCGGCGCAATCTTCGAGTTCACGCCGTAAGGGGCGTCAGGACAGCCTAGCGCGCGGCATGCCTCTTAGGCCGCGTGGACCCCGGCTAAGAGCCGAGGCCCATGCCAGCATGTGGACGATCAAGTAGAAGAAGCGGATCACGCGGCGGCTTCGTCGTCGCCTAAACCGTTCTTATTAGTTTCGTCTAGGACGCGCATGGAACAGGAAGATGTGGTAAGCTTGTTTCGGAGCCTCGCAGCGCGAGACTAACCCCGGCATTCGCCAGGGGGCGTGAGAGCCAGGAACGCCACGGCCAAACAGGCTGGGAGCGTTACGTTAGAAAGAGCAGCCGAGTCCGCCGGCCGCTCTTTTGCAATTTTCGCGCTTGGGACCGTTCATTTCGGGGACCGATGGCCGGGACTTGGCCCACTGCGGCCGGATGCCTTGCGGGCGGCTCGGCAGTCAGGACATCGGCCAGGTTTGTGCATGAAGCCCTTTTGAGCGAATAACTGCTGTTCGCCGGCGGTAAACATGAAGGTCGCTTTGCAGTCGCTGCAAGTCAGACTTTGTTCGTTGTACATGATCCTCCACGTTGCTGTATTTGCCGCGTTCGCTCCCCTACGCCTGGCAAAATACGGAACATTCGCTGCTTGTGCTTAAAGGCGGGCCGCGTGACTCAAAGCGCCCTCAACGCGGGCTCACTTTCTCCGTCAAGTCCTTGAGAATGTATCGATAGACACTGAGGTAGTCTGTGCTAACTTTGAAAAGGTCACCCCCAGATGGGCTGCTATTTTTGGACGCTACAATCTTGGTTAGTTCGAGTGCGATCGTCGCATCTTTGTCCATTTTAAATTTCCTTCGTTCGGCCGCCCGTAGAAAAGAAGCGGCGCGTAAAACGCCCTTACCCGCGGCTCAAGTTTTCAACCCGGGTTCTCGTGCTCTTTTGCCGTTTGAGCGCGGAACCTGAACCAAATCGTTAGAGATTCCCAAGATGATAACCAGCACAGACCGGCTGTCGCGTCTACTGAATGCGCCGGCCGGCGTGACGATCGGATCACGCAAAGTGGGGACCCCGATCGAAGTAGCACGCAAACCCCAGGCTACTACGGTTTGCCGGCAAGGGCTGCTTTGGCTGCAGCACCTTCCACGCGCGCCAGGCGAGCAAAACTCTCGCAGGTTCAATGTTGGGCGGCGAGCCTGCTGGGGCGGCGTCGATCGCCTGCGGTCGCTAGTTGCGCCCAGGTTCGAAGCAATTGTTGCAGTAGACCGGCTTGCTGCCGCTCGGTACAAATGGCACCCGGGCTTCCTTACCACACCGGCTACAGGTCGCCGAGTGCATTTCGCGGACAGGTCGGCTTCCGCCGCCAAAACTGGAGCCTTCGCCTGCGCCTCTGGACGCTTTGCGCGCCGCTCGACAGTCGGGGCACCGGTTCGGTTTGTTCGTGAAGCCCTTTTGGGCGAAAAACTCTTGTTCGCCGCTGGTAAACGTGAAGATCGCGTTGCAATCAACGCATGTCAGACTCTCGTTGGTATACATAGTTTCTTCCACGTTCGATAGCGGGGGTCAGCGCACCCTTATCTCCATGTCTTTAATTGTGAAAGAGATTGATAATCATGAGCTCAATGCAGAGAACGATGGCGGCCCACGCAGCCGTTGCGAATCTGGCGCCGCCCGACGTACAAGTTTTGGAGGGCATAGTTGTCGAGGCTCTTGGGATGCCGCCGAGGGGCCCCGGCTAAATGCCGAGGCCCACGCGAGTAGGCGGGCGAAGCGTGCGTCCGTGGCCCTGCGCGAATAAGTGGCATTCACGACGTAGCCGGCTGCGCTGACGACTACGGTATGAGCGGGTGTATCGACGGCGACTGTACGTTCAGTGCCAGAACCCCAAGTGCGCTGGGTTCTGTGAACCGGATGGCAGCAAGTGCCCGTGTAAGTGCCACGGCGGGGACGGCGCAAATTGATGAGACAGTTGATTCAGCTTGGAACTGCCGTCATTTTGGCCTGTGTCATATTGGTAAGTTGGGGTCGGAGCTCTTCCGCTGCAGCAACGCCGGCGCCATCAGTTGATCCAAAGATAATGGCAGCCGCGAAGGAGTGGTTCCATCGATTTCAGACCGGCGACGTGGATCGATCGCAACTCAACGCTGAAGTGAATCAACAAGTCACGGCAGAGGGCGTGCGAAAGGAAGAGGCGACGCTGAAGGCATTTGGCGAGCCTCTCCGCTTCAGGTTCCTTAGCTCCGGGCCGATCAAAGGGGCGATGGGGTATTATTTCCTTATAGGCTTTCGCGCAGGCAAAATTGTAGAGGCGCTCGCCTACGATGTCGATGGAAAGATCGCTGGAATCGATTTCCAGACCTTTGTTGTTGATACTCCGGACAGTTCAACATAAGCGAAGCACCCGTCAATAGGGCATGTCGTTAGCGCAAGTGGGCGCGGCTATATCCGACGCTCCGCGTTTGGCGCTGCCGATAGGCCCGGTGATGGCTGAGGGCCATACCTCGATAGAGTTTCAAACGGGCGCGCGAGGCGCTCTTGGCTTGCAACGATGCCGATCGCGCATACCTGCGTCGCTGGATACTACGCTGGATCGACGACTACGCCACGTCAGTCGGGAGGCCGAAAAAACTGTCGGATAAAGGCTGCTGATGCCGGCGCGGTACTGGCCTCGCCCGAGGTATGGTACAGTAGTGCTTCCCACGCTACAAAGGAGCGCATCTTGTCTCAGCCTCTTCTCGGGCTAACACGCCGGTTCCGATACGTCGTGCTGCTCGGTGCCGTGGTCGCCGGCTGCTCCACGAACTCTTCCGTGTCGCCTGCGGGCAACGCGCAACTCGGTCCTTCGCCTGCGGCAAACGCTCGTCGCAGCCTCCAGCTTTCACAAGGCTTTGGTGAAGCACTGACTCCACGCACTCGAGCATCAACCTGGATGGCGCCGGACTTGAAAGGAGGAGCGCTCAACATTTACTGGGGCGACTATTACAACAACACGATTACAATCTATCCCAGAGGCGCGATCAATCCGCCGGAAAAGGGTGTGATCACCGAAGGCCTTTCGCACCCGCAGCGCCTGTTCGTAGACAGCGTGCAGACCATCTACGCGACCAATGCCGGCAACAATACGATTACCGCGTACAAGCGAAACGCAACGAAGCCGAGTCTCACGATCGGCACCGGCGTCGACAATCCAACGGGGCTCACCGTTGACGCGGCCGGCACGGTCTACTGCGCAAACACGGGAGGCGAGTCGGTCACCGTTTATCCGAAAGGCCAGACCACCCCGTCGCTGACCATCCCGATAGCGGGCAGTCCGGAATATCTCGCCATCGATGGCTCCGACAATCTGTACGTATCGTATCTTGGCGGCTCGAAGGGAACGGGGGTCATGGAGTTTGCCCCTGGATCGACCTTGGGCAAGGATCTCGGGCTAGACGTCAGCGGATCTGGGCCAATAGCAATCGATCGCTCCGGCAATATTATTCTCGTCGACGACTACGGTTTGGCCATCGATATCTTCCCTGCGGGTCAGACCGAGCCGTCAAAAAAGATCGGCGTAAGCGGTGGCGAGATCTTCGGGCTCTCGCTGAGCGAGAAGGAGCACAAACTGTTCGTCAGCGTCGAGTCGGGGTGGTTTATCGTGCAACAGTTCGACTATCCCAGCCCCACGAACCTGACGACCAAACTG
>JBAUZB010000178.1:0-1982 GCA_049585095.1 Candidatus Tumulicola sp. | reverse complement strand
GAAAGATATTCCTTCGGCCGGAGCGGGTGAATGCCCGCTGATCGGTCTCGCCCCAGCGATCGCGAATGCCATTTTCGATGCAGTCGGCGTGCGTTTACGCTCGCTGCCGCTGGTTCCAAACGGCCTGAAGGCGGCCTGAGATCAATATCAATAGCGACCTTATTTCGACAACCCAAGCCGCGGTCATCGTCTTGTGCCCCAATACGCTATCGTTCGCGGGTTCATAACAGAACAATTCAAGTATTCGTAAAGTCTCACACATCGGAATGTTCAATTCCGGACATCCGACTTGCGAATCTGAACGCTTTCAGTGTTCCTGAAACAGGTTCACGGCTCATTTTCAAGAAGTCCCAGTGGATAATGTTGGCGACAAAATTGATCCGGGCGAGTGACGGGGAGTTTGTTTTCAAGGCGTCGGAAAGTGTTGAGTTATGGGAACAATCTGGCAAGACGTAAAGTTCGGATTACGCGTGCTTATGCAGAGTCCCGCCTTCACGAGCGTAGCAGTTCTGACTTTGGCGTTAGGCGTCGGAGCAAACACTGCGATATTCAGCGTCATGGACGCCGTGCTCTTGCGTCCATTTTCCGATCCAGATCCGGGACGACTTCTTGCTATTAATTCGGTGGATCTGCAAAGCCATGCTCCTCTCAATGTCTCTTTTACGAAGTTTGAGCAGATTAGGGCGCAGAGTAAGTCGTTGGAGGCAATTGCGGCGTTCTACACCTTGAACATGAGCCTGGCAACCAAGCGCGAAGCGGAAGCGGTTACCGCCGCAAAAGTCTCGCATGACTTCTTCTCGATTCTTGGAGCAACGCCAAACCCAGGCCGCTCTTTTCTGCCGCAAGAGGATCAGCCGGGAGGCGCAGACGTAGTTATGATCAGTGACGGCTTCTGGCACAGCCACTTCGGTGGCGATCCCGACCTTGTGGGGAAGTCAATAACGCTTGATGGAAAGAACGTCACTGTTATCGGAATCCTGCCCGCCACCTTCAACTTCCCCATCTTGTTTCCAGAACCCCAGGTCTGGTTGCCGCGTGTATTTGAAACAACTTTTGTTAAGCCAGCGTTAGTCCACTCTGGCGCCTCCTATCTCGCTGTCATCGCGCGAGTGCGTCGGGGTGAAACTCTGCCCCAAGTGCAATCAGAACTCGATACCATTAATGCCAATTACAAACAGCAATTTGGCGGCTATCCAGATGCATCGCAGTTCGGGCTCTCAACTGTAACGCTGGAAGAGTCCCTGATAGGGCCTCTGCGGCCTTCGCTGCTGGTCCTGCTGGCTGCGGTGGGTTTTGTCTTATTGATTGCTTGCGCCAATGTCGCCAGCATGCTGCTGGTGAAAGCGACAGCCCGCCAGAAAGAAATCGCCATTCGCAAGGCGCTCGGCGCGACCCGGGCGCAACTGATTCGCCAATTGCTGACGGAAAGCCTCATGTTGTCCCTGCTAGGCGGAGCATTGGGAGTACTACTTGCGGCATTGTTGATGCCCCTGGTGCGCTCGACGGCTCCCGGGACCGTACCCCGGCTGGAACAGGCAACGCTGGATCTCCCCGTCTTGGTATTCTCGCTTTTATTGTCAGGGCTTACTGCCGTGGTCTTTGGAATCATTCCCGCTTTGCAGGTTTCGGGATGGAATCTACACAATAGCTTGAAGGAAGGAGGACGCAGTTCTTCGGACGGGACCGGACGTAGCCGACTGCGCTCTACTCTCGTGATTGCCGAAGTCGCTGTTGCCTTGGTTTTGATGACCGGCGCCGGACTGTTCATTAAGAGCTTTGTTCGGACCCTCGCGGTAGGCCCTGGATTTGAATCCCATAACGTAACGACTTTCCCCATTAACCTGCCCGTGCGTTATTCGCAGGAATTGCAGACCCAGTTCTATCGCAGGCTCGTGGAACAAGTAAAAACCATACCGAGTGTGCAAAGTGCGGCGGCCACAACTTATCTGCCGCTGTCGGGAGCGTTTCGGCTTGTCTTCTTC
>JBAUZB010000177.1:0-9228 GCA_049585095.1 Candidatus Tumulicola sp. | reverse complement strand
GGTAACGGGATCGGTGGCCGGCGCCGCGGGGGCGCCGGTGAGCCGCGCGTAGTGCTGCATCACCGAATCGGCATACCCGAGGCGCTTGCCGTCGCGCCACTGGGTTTCCGTCCCGGTTGCGTTGGGGTCGCCGGCGTTATAAGCCGACAGCGCGCGATGGACGTTTCCTTTGTACTTGGCCAGCAGGCCCGAGAGCATCCCCGCCGCATAGTCGGCGTTCTTGCCCGGGTCCATGGCGGCCGGCGTCGTGGCAAAGGCATGCCAGCGGTCGTCGATTTGAAAGAGGCCGCGGCCGTGACCGCCGTCGCCGACGACGTTGTGGGCGGCATTGGTGTCCGGGCCGCCCGTTTCTTGGGCGGCGACCGCCGCCAGCAGCTCGGCATCGACGCCGTGCCGTCCCGCGGCCTTAGCAATCTCCGGGGCGTAGGCGGCGCCCTGCGAGGCTAGGCGCGATGCGATCGGATCGATAGTCATAGCACGCGTCACATCCCACCGACGACGGTGTTTGACAAGCCGGGGTGGGGGTTCTAGAATGTGCAGGTTGTAGGGGGCCCCGCCCGATGGCGGGGCCCTCGTACTGCAAGCGCATTGGTGTCATGGCTCGTTCGCATAAAGTCGACATCGGAGGGCTCCTCGGCGGCGGACGCCAGCTCATGCTGGTCGACGACGAGGTGCCGATCGAAGCATTCGAGGGTCTGGCGTTTCCGCATCCGGCGCGCGTTCGTCTCGAATTGCGCTACGTCGACCGGATGCTCGCGATGACGGGAAGCATCGATGCCCTGGCCAAAGGCGAGTGCAGTTCATGCCTCGAGGAGGTCGAGCGCCCGATCCACGTCGATCTCGACGAGCGGCTCGACCCTTCGATCGGGCGCGAGGATGACCCGTTCGGCGACGGCAACGTGCTGACGGGCACTCGGCTCGACGTCGCGGACCTCGCGCAGCAATTCGTGCTGAGCGTTCTTCCGATGGGCTTGCGGTGCAGCGACGATTGCAGGGGACTCTGCGCCGTATGCGGAGCTAACCGAAACACGAGCGAATGCTCGTGCGATAACGGAGACACACGTGGCAAATCTAAAATGGAAGACACCGCGCAGTAAGACGCGCAGCCGCCGTGCGGCGAACTGGAAGCTCGGCGCGGTAACCACCGTAGAGTGCCCGCAGTGCCATCAGCCGAAGCGCCCGCACTTCGCGTGCGCGACGTGCGGGACGTATGCCGGACGCCAGGTGATCGAGATTCGGGACGAGCACGCCGGTCACGACCGCGGCTGAAGTGAGCCTTCGCGGCGTGAAGATCGTCGGCGTCGGACATCACGCGCCGGCCCACGTCGTGACGAATGCCGACCTCGAGCAGTGGCTCGACACGTCGGACGATTGGATCACCACCCGCACCGGAATGAAGCGCCGGCACTGGGCGGCGCCGGAAGAGGCAACCAGCGACCTGGCGCTTGCGGCGGCCAAAGGAGCCCTTCGCTACGCGAGCCTTCGACCCAGCGACGTCGATTGTTTCATCGTTTGCACCGTCACCCCGGACTACTACTTTCCCGCAACCGCGTGTCTCGTGGCGGCACGCCTCGGCGCTCGAGGCAAGCCCGCCTTCGACATCTCCATCGCGTGCAGCGGATTCATCTACGGCTTGACCGTCGCTTCGGGGTTGGTCCGCTCCGGCGTCTATCGCCGCGTGATGCTCATCGGGGCTGAAACCCTTTCGAAGATTCTCAACAAAGACGATCGGGCCACGGCGATCCTGTTCGGCGACGGCGCCGGCGCCGTGATTTTGGAGAGTTCCGAGGAGAACTCGTTTCTTTCGTCCGAACTGGGCTCGGATGCAAGCCGGCCGGAGATGCTCTACGTGAGTTCGAGCGGGTCGCGGCATCCCATCGACCACGCCGCGCTCGACGAAAAACGGAATCTGATTCACATGCAAGGCCGTGAAGTCTTCAAGTCCGGGGTTACGAAGATGATCGAGGCCACCGACAAGGCGCTGGCCAAGGCCCACCTGCGGAAAGCCGACGTCACGTTTCTTATTCCCCACCAAGCCAACAAGCGAATTATCGACGCCGCCGCGCACTATCTCGAAATGCCGAGCGACAAAGTCGTGACCAACATCCACGAATACGGAAATACCTCGGCGGCATCGATTCCGATCGCACTTTCGGAGACGGTTCAAGCCGGCCTGATTTCGCCGGGAAACGTCATCATATTCGTCGCCTTCGGGGGCGGCCTGTCGTGGGGCGCGGTGGCCTGGCGGTGGGTGAACTAAATGCGCGTCGGCGCCGTCTTCCCGGGGCAGGGCTCGCAAGTCGTCGGCATGGGCGCCGACGTGGCCGCGCGCTCGGCCGAAGCCCGCGACCTATTCGCGCGCGCGCACGCCGTACTGGGCTACGATCTGCTCGCGCTGCAGGTCGAGGGGCCGGAAGAAAAGCTGCGTGAGACGCAGTTTAGCCAGCCGTCGATCTTCACGACGAATCTTGCCCTCTACCGCGCCGTGGGCGATGCCCTCCAGCCGGTCGTGAGCGCGGGCCATTCGTTCGGCGAGTTCTGCAGCCTGGTGATCGCCGAGTCGTTGACGTTCGACGAAGCACTGCGGGTCGTCGACGAACGCGGCAAGGCGATGCAGTACGCCGCCGAACTCGCCCACGGTGCGATGGCAGCGGTTCTCGGCTTGGAGGCGAGCGCCGTTCGCGCCATCGTGGAGCAAACCAACGCTGCCACCGGAGGACGGGTGCAGCTCGCGAATTTCAACTCCCCGACGCAAATCGTCGTGAGCGGCGACCTGAAAGCGGTACAGGCCGCCGCCGATGCCATGCTTGCCGGGGGCGCCAAGCGGGTGGTTCCGCTCAACGTTTCGGGTGCGTGGCACAGCGAACTCATGCAGCCGGCGATCGAGCGCTTCGCCGCCGCCGTGGAGAGCGCGCACTTCGACCTGCCGGCATTCGACGTCATCAGCAACGTCGACGCGCAACCGTATCGCGACGTCGCCGGAATACGGCACAACTTGGTGCGCTCAATCGTTCATGAGGTCCGGTGGCACGACGCAGCGGAGCGCATGCTTTCGTACGGCCTCGACGTCGTCGTCGAGTTCGGAGCGAGCGGCGTTCTCGGCCCGTTGATGAAGCGCATGCGCAACGCTCCCCGAGTCGTCGGCGTCAACGACTACGCCGGCGTGGAACGTCTGCGCGAAATGCTGCGAGACGCAGCGTGAGATTCGACGGAAAGAGCGCGCTGGTGACCGGAGCCAGCCGCGGGATCGGACGCGCGATCGCCGTCGAGTTTGCCAAACGCGGCGCCGACGTCGCGCTGCTCGGTCGCGACGTTCCCGCGCTGGAGGAGACTGCAAGCCTGTGTGCCGCGGCACGCCCCGGTGCGGTCGCGCACCTTTTTGGCTGCGACGTCACCAGCCAAAGCTCGGTGGACGAAGCAGTGGCCGAGACGACGGCGCGTTTCGGGCGCCTCGATTGCGCGGTCGCCAATGCCGGCCAATCCTCCGACGCACTCTTGTTGCGGCTGAAAGCCGAAACGATCGACCGTCTGCTCGAAGTCAACGTGAAATCGGCGTTCTATCTGTGCGCCGCGGCCGCGAAACCCATGATGAAGCAGCGTTCCGGGGCGATCGTGCTGGTGAGCAGCATCGTCGGATTAACCGGCAATGCGGGGCAGGCGGCCTACGCGGCTTCCAAGGCGGCCCTCCTCGGCCTGTGCAAGTCGCTGGCGAAGGAGTTGGGTTCGAGGAATATAAGAGTCAACGCCGTCGCGCCGGGCCTCATCGAGACCGCCATGACCGAAAGGATGCCCGACGCCGCCCGGGAGTACCTCGTGAAGCACGCCGCTCTCGGACGCCCGGGGAAGCCGGAGGACGTAAGTGGGGCGGTCGCCTTCCTGTGTTCCGACGCCGCCGGGTACATTACCGGCCAGACCCTCGTCATCGACGGCGGCGTGGTAATGTGAGTTCGAACCTCGATTCTGTACCGTCGTCAATAAGGAGACGTAATGTCCACCACCTTCGATAAAGTGAAGAAGATCATCGTCGAGCAGCTCGGAGTCGACGAGTCGGAAGTGACGCCCGAGGCGTCGATTACCGACGATCTCGGTGCCGACTCGCTCGACCAGGTGGAGCTGGTGATGGCGTTCGAGACCGAGTTCAACATCGACATTCCCGACGAAGAGGCCGAGAAAATCAAGACCGTCGGCGACGCGGTAAAACGCGTCGACGAGGCGACGGCCAGCTCGTCGACATAGGCGCCCGCAATTAATTGTTCGACCAGCTGACCGAGCGCTTAGGCGCGGTTTTCAAGCGCCTGAGCGGCCGAGGCAAGCTCGGCGAAGCCGACGTCAACGAGGCGCTGCGCGAAGTACGCGTCGCGCTGCTCGAGGCCGACGTTTCGCTTGCCGCCTCCAAAGCGTTCGTCGCGCGAGTCAAAGAGCAGGCCATCGGCGCCAACGTCCTGGAGTCGCTGACGCCGGCGCAAACCATCGTCAAGATCGTCTACGAAGAGCTCGTCGCGCTGCTCGGCGGCGCGCAGGCCCGTTTGCAGTTCTCGGATGCGCCGCCGTCAGTGATCTTGCTGGTGGGCCTTCAGGGATCCGGAAAGACTACACAGGCGGCCAAGCTTGCGCTGCGGCTGAAGGAACAGGGAAGACGCAGCCTGCTCGTCGCGGCCGACGTGTATCGCCCCGCGGCCATCGAGCAGTTGCAGACGCTGGGCAAGCAGATCGACCTGCCGGTCTTCGAGCGAGGTGCCGGCGACCCGGTAAAAATCGCGCGCGACGGCGTCGCCGAAGCGCGCCGTCTGGGAGTTTCCACGGTCATCGTCGATACGGCCGGACGGCTGCAGATCGACGCCGACTTGATGGACGAGCTCGAGCGCATCAAAGCCGCCGTTGCCCCGAAGGAAATTCTGCTGGTCGCCGACGCCATGACGGGCCAGGAAGCCACCAACGTGGCCCGCGGTTTTCACGACCGCCTCGGGATTACCGGCGTCGTTCTCACGAAAATGGATGGCGACACGCGCGGCGGGGCGGCACTCTCGATCCACTCCGAAACCGGCGCCCCGATCAAGTTCGTCGGCGTCGGCGAAAAACTGTCGGCGCTGGAACCGTTCTATCCCGACCGGCTCGCGTCGCGCATTCTCGGCATGGGCGACATGCTCACTCTCATCGAGAAAACTCAGAGCCTCTACTCCCAAGAGCAAACCAAACAACTCGAGGAAAAGCTTCTCAAGCAGAGCTTTACGCTCGACGACTTTCTCGAGCAGATGCGTCAAATGCGCAAACTGGGATCGATGACCGACATTCTGAAGATGGTGCCGGGCCTGGCCAACCGTCTCCCCAAGGACTTTGAGATTCCAGACAAAGACCTCGCCAAAATCGAGGCGATCATTTGCTCGATGACGCGGCGCGAGCGCCGCTTGCCCGACGTTCTGAACGGTTCGCGGCGCAAGCGGATCGCGCTCGGTTCGGGCACCCAAGTTTCCGACGTGAATCGTTTGGTCAAACAGTTCGAGCAATCGCGTCAGATGATGAAGCAAATCGGCGGCGGCAAGCGGCGTGGAATGCCGCGGTTTCCGTCCGGGATGCTACGCTAAAACACCCAAATGAAAGCATAGAATGGTAAAAATCAGACTGCGCCGCATGGGCGCGAAAAAACAGCCGACGTATCGTTTCGTCGTCGCCGACGCGCGCGCACCGCGCGACGGCCGCTTCATCGAAATTCTCGGCCACTACAACCCGCGTACCGAGCCGCGGACGGTCGAAGTCGACGAAACGAAAGCCAAAGAATGGCTCTCCAAGGGTGCGCAGCCGTCGGTGACGGTACGCCGGCTCTTCGCCGAAAAGGGCATTATGGAACGCGGGCCGATTCCGGAAACCAAGCGCAAGCCCAAGAGCGCGGAAGGCGGCACCTAGATGAGCGCGTTCGACGACGAGTTCGGACTGTTCGGGGAAGAGTCCGACGAACTCGAACGCCGCCCGACGCTGGGTGCCCGCAAGATTGCGTCGAGCGAAACCGTTATCGACGAAATCGAGCCGGAAGACGCGCAGCCCCCGCGCCCGCCCAGGCGCGAACGGCCGCCTCAGCGCGCCTACGAACCGCGTGGGTACGAACGCAAGCCGCGCGACCGCGCCACACCCAGCGATCCCTGGGCCGGGCACCGGCGCGCGACGTCGCTGCTCGAATTCATGGCGCGCCGGCTGGTGGCCGACGCGGATAAAGTGGCCGTCGAACTCTTCATGGACGAGAGCGCGCAGCCGGTGATCGAACTGGTCGTCGCTCCCGACGATTTGGGAAAGGTGATCGGCCGGGGCGGACGCGTTGCGCACGCGCTTCGAACGCTCGTCCGCGCCACCGCCGAAGGCCGGGTTTCGGTTGATATTCTCGATACCGAGGAGGCCGGCGAAGCGCCCGAAGGAGAGGAAAACGCCGGCACCGAGTGACCTGGCGGTCGGCCGGATCTCCGGAGCCTTCGGCATTCGCGGGGAAATGAAATGCGACCCGACGACGGCGGGTCGCATCGTCTTTTCGCCCGGAGCCGTCCTGCGGTGCGAGCGCGGCACGGCCTCGTCGGTGCTGCGCATCGTCGGCGTGCGCGAGCACCAGGCGCGATTGCTGCTTCGGGCAGAAGGCGTGGACGACGCGGACGTGGCGAAAAGCTACGCGGGGGCGGTGCTCTACGCACCGCGCGGGCGCCTCGACGTTGCCGACGGTGAGTACCTCGATGCCGACCTGGTCGGGTGCCGCGTACGGGGAGTCGACGGAACCGACTACGGCACCGTCGACGCGGTGGAACACTATCCCGCGAGCGACATGCTGGTCGTTGCCGGTACGATGGTGCCGATGGTGCAGGCGTACGTTCGCGAGATCGACCTCACGCGACGCCACATCCTGATCGAGCCTCCGGCCGGGTTGTTCGACTAGGCGCTAGCTGTTGCTCGGATGGGCGGCCGCATAGGTCGCCACCGCAGCGTCGACGGCGTGCCTGAAGGTATCGCCCTTTCCGACGGCGCGATCGAGCACCGCGCCAAAGCACGTGTAGACCGATAACGCAAAGACCGCCTCCGGCCGTCCGTGCTTTGGAATGTTTTCGGCGAGCGTTCCGGTGACGACCGTGTTGTTCCGATTCGGCCCGCAAATCGAATCGGCCGACTGCGCCGGGTTCGAGTTGACGGCGGTCAGTTGCACGGTGTAGTGGCGCTGCATTGCAAAAAAGAGTTCGTGGGTTGCGTTGGTGAGATCGGCGCCCGATACCGATACCGTGCCGGATGCGGTTACCGGCGCGACGATCACGCCGCGATCCGGTTTGACGACCGGCGCCGGCGTCGGCGTGGCGGCGCCCTTGCGATGGAAAACCGAATCCACGATGCTGTTAATTCCTCGAAGTTGCACTTGGGCGCCGTTGGTGGCGGTCGGAGCCGGCGTGTTGGTCGACTGCTCGGCAATGTTCTGCGTTCCTCGCCCGACGAACGCCAAGATCTGCGCTCGCGCCTGAAGCGATTGGGAAGCGACGTCGGCAACGCTCTGCACTTGTGCGGTTTGCGAGAAGAGAATCACGCCACTTTCGACGCTGACGACTTGTTCCACGACGGCGGCCGAGTCGCCGACGGGCGTTACGTAGCCGCTAATGTAAAAGTCCGCATGGAGCGAGCGGGCGGTTTCGAGAAAATCGGCGCGCTTCACGCCTTGCGGCACCGGTAAGACGACCAGACCACCGGCGGCGGCCATTTCTTGTGCCAAAATCGCGGCGATTGCCATGCCGATCTTGGCGTCGACGCCGGTTTGGACGTCGAAGGGATAAATCATCACCGCCGCCATGGAGGCGCCCGCAGAGCTCGGCGTCGCAAGCGGCGTGGGTGATATCTTCGGGGCGGGCGTCGACGGTACCGGAGCGGCGGCCGCGACCAGGCCGAGTGACAAACCGAGCAACGCAAGCGTACCGAAGAGCCGATGCACGAACGATCCTTTCATTGAGTTTGCCTTGGCTATTCGCGCCGGGATGCCGGGCACCCGGGTCACGGGCGCGAACTCGACGTCGCGCCGTATTCGGCGCCGAAGAGAAAAATCGACCCGATGAAGTAGAACCAGAGCAGCAGCACCAGGGGTGCCGAGAGCGCGCCGTACACGTGGGTGAAATCTACGTGCGTGATATATTGCGCGAACGCGAACTGCACCACCGGCCAAGCGACGGCAACGACGGTCGCGCCGCGCAGCGCAAAACCCCACGAGACGCTGCGGTTGGGCAGCCAGCGATAGAGCACCACGGTGACGATGAAAACCAGCGCGATCGAAACGAGATACGCCAAGACGTGCGTCAAGCGCACCGGATCGGCGAAACCGTTCGCTCGGGCGGTCACCGAAAAGAGCACCGGCAAGGCGATGGCGACGATCAGCAAGATGCCGATTGCGGGAAGCATGACCATGGATATGGCGAGGTTGTGCACCAGCGGGCGTCCTTTCGGAACGCCGAGCGCACGATCGAGCGCAAAGGCGAGCCCCATGAACAGATTTTTTCCCGACCACAGCAACACCAGCAGGGCGATGATGCTGGAAATGCCGCGCCCGTACATGTAGGTTTGCAGGTTGGCGGCGACGTAGTCGTGCAGCGTCGGTGCGAACGTATCGAAGAAGAGCAGCGTGCGCCGCTCGGCCGAGGGCAGCACCAACGTCGCCGCGCTGAGGACGAGCACCATGAGAGGAAACGCTGCGAAGAGGGCGTTAAACGCGATCGACTGTGCGAGAAACGCGCAGCCGTCGCGCGAAAACCGCAACGCGCCGTCGCGAAAGGCTGAAATGAATCGCCCCATTCGACGCGGTATATCGTGCGCGGTGCCCGTATTCCCACCCGCGCCACCGGTCATGGTGACGGTCGACGGTCGAAGGCTGGCGGTCTACGCGCGCGCACGCATACTGTACGGTCGCGTATACGCGCCCTTGAGCCTGGTGCGAATGCTGGTCGACCGGATGTGGTTCGAGGATCGCGTGCTCGTCGTGGAACGCGGCGCGCGGCGCGCGCGCGTGCCGTTTGTGCTGCGTTTTGACGGCGGCCTCGACGTGTCGGCGGTGGCGCTGGCACCGCTGCTGCGCGAACTCGGCGACGAGCTGCGTTACCACTCGTCGCCCCCGACGCTCGAGGTGCGTACGCCGCCCACTGCGCCGGTTGCTTCAGCCACGCCGTTCGCCGGCGAAGCCGTGCCGCGCCGGCCGGTTTTCACTCCCGAACCGGTGGCGACGCCACGCCC
>JBAUZB010000176.1:0-4600 GCA_049585095.1 Candidatus Tumulicola sp. | reverse complement strand
ACGCAGAGCCGTCCGCGACCAACGTGTCCTCGCAAGACGGTGCGAACAGCGGTAGTGGATCGGTCCACATCTGCTGGGGATACAGCAACGATTGCGGATCGCGGTAGAAGCATGAAATTGTTCACGCGGTTCGCCGTTGCGCTCGCACTCGCGGGCTGCAATGCCGGCGGCTCGGCCGGCATGCCGGCGGCAATCGGCCAATCAACGTCAGAAATGCACTCGATCCCGCAGTGGGAGGCGCGGAACCTCGCGCATCGCGCTTGTCCGCAAGTCGGACCCGGCGACGTGCAATGCGAGTTGTTGATTTTGAACGAAAGCCCTCAAGGCAAAGTGTATGGCTGGGGCGCCGACGATATTGAGGCGGCTTACAACCTTCCCTCGTCGAGCGACGGCTCGGGGCAGATCGTCGCGATCGTCGATTATGACGATAACCCCAACGTCGCCTCAGATCTCGCGGCGTACCGCCGGCATTACGGTCTGCCGAAAGCCAAGTTCTATAAGTACAACCAGCTCGGACAGCAGAGTCACTATCCCAAGGGTAACGTCGGCGAAGGCGCGGAGATCGATCTCGACGTGGATATGGTTTCGGCCAGCTGTCCGAACTGCACGATCGATCTCGTCGAAGCAAATGGGAACAACGTTCTCGCGATCGATAGAGCCGAAGCGGAAGCCGTGAAGCTGGGCGCACACATCATCAGCAACAGCTTTACGTGTTTCGGCGCGGGTTGCTTTCAGAGCAGAGCCTTCGAAACGCCTGGCGTAACGTATGTGGCCGCAGCGGGCGACTTCGCTTACGGCATCGCCTCACCAATGAAATTCGACGGTGTCGTCTCGGTCGGCGGCACGCTCCTCTCGAAAAGCGGTTCCATTTATAGCGAGACCGTTTGGCAAGACACGGGCGGCGGGTGCGCGTCGCACATCGCCAAGCCCTCATGGCAACACGATCGCGGCTGCGCGGGACGGACGACCAACGACGTGGCGGCCGTCGCTTGGGACGTCGCGTCGTACGATACGTACGGTGGCGGAGGCTGGACTACCGTCGGCGGGACGAGCGTTGCGACACCTATTATCGCCGGCGTGTTCGCGCTTGCCGGGAACGCCGCCAAACAAAACGGCGGCAAAACCTTTTGGACGTTAGGCGAAAAGAAGCGCCAAGAGGATCTGCACGTTATCAGTAGCGGCTCCAACGGCTGTCCGCGCGGCCTCGAAGGCAGCTACCTTTGCGCGGCTGGAACCGATGAGTTTGGGGCCCATTCCGGCCCAACCGGCTGGGGTACACCCAACGGAATCGGCGCGTTTTGAACGTCATGCGTACGGATGAAGGGAGACTCGACACAATGCGTCTTTCAATAGCGGCCGCGAATCGTGCAGCCCTCGTTCTCCTCGCCGCAATGCTCGCGGGATGCTCCAACACGCCGCCGGATTCACGAGCCCTACCGGTCGGTTCGTCCGGCGCTAGCCGAGCGATCGCGCATCCGGGCGGCCGTGTTCCCGAAGGCTCGGTGCAATTCGCCTACGTGGCCAACTTTGGCTCCAACGACGTTTCCGCATTTTCCGTCGATGCCACCAGCGGCGCGCTGACGCCGGTGGCAGGCTCGCCGTTCAAGGCGGGCACGGCTCCCTACGGCATTGCGATCGATGCCACCGGTGAGTTCGCTTATGTTGCCAACCTTGGCTCCAATAACGTTTCCGCCTACGTCATCGATGCAACGAGCGGTGCGCTGAAGAAGGTGAAGGGCTCGCCGTTCGCTACGGGCACCAATCCCTTGAGCGTGGCCGTCGATCAGACGGGCAAGTTCGCCTACGTGGCCAACAACGGCTCCAAGAACGTTTCCGCTTACGCCATCGACGCGACGAGTGGCGCACTGACGCCGGTGAACGGCTCGCCGTTCAAGGCGGGCCTCAGACCCTATGCGGTGGCGGTCGATCCTTCGAGTAAGTTCGCGTATGTGGTCAACGTTGATTCCAACAACGTTTCCGCCTACACGATCGATGTAGCCAGCGGCGCGTTGACGCCGGTGAAAGGTTCACCGTTTTCTACAGGCATTAGTCCCGTTGGCGTGACGGTGCATCCCTCGGGAAAGTTCGTCTATGTGGCGACGTACGGGTCCGATAATCTCGACGGCTATGCAATCGACGCGGCAACCGGCGCGCTGAGGCCGCTGGAGGGGTCGCCGTTCGCGGATCCTGACTCCGGCCCCGCGGGCGTGGTAGTCGTTCCTGGGGGCGGCGTCGCCTACGTACCAGACAGTGCGGAGTTCGGTCGCTCTGACAGCTTCGTCGCCGCCTACAGCATCGACACGACGAGAGGCACGCTGACGCCGATTGCGGGATCGCCGTTTAAGAATCCGGGGACTGCGCCCATCTCTGGAGCAGTCGATCCTACAAGCAAGTTCGCGTATGTGACCAACTTTAGCTCCGACGATGTGTCGGTTTACACGATTGCGACCGACGGCGCGCTAAGAAAAGTGAAGGGGTCACTGTTTAAGACGGGCAGCGAGCCCATCGGCATCGCCGTGTGCCGCGTGACGGGCGGCACATGCATTCCCACGCCACTATAATTCACGCTATTTAAGGCCAAGCACGTTGCGTGCTTGCAAAGGAGCATTCATATGAAGACGATTTCACCTCGGCATTATACTTTAAGCGTTTGCGTTGCTGCCATGCTTGCCGGTTGCGGCGGCTCGACGCAGCCCTCGTATCAACCCCCCGTCGCGAGCCAAAACACTCGGGCTCAAAGCCTTTCTTCGTTGGCTGTTGTGCCTTACGCGGCGTGCCAGGGTCAGCAATCCTTCCACTACAGCGGCCAATCACAGAACTTCGTTGTGCCGGCGTGTGCGACGAGCGTCTACGTCGACGCCAAGGGAGCGTCGGGCGAGCGTGGTGGAAGCGGCGGCGAGGTGAATGCAACCATCCCGGTCACGCCGGGTCAAACGCTGATCATGACGGTTGGTGGCGCAGGCGGCGTCGAGCGTGGCGGTTTCAACGGTGGTGGCGCCGGTACGACAAACAAAAATGGGAAGTCGATCGGCGGCGGTGGCGGCGGCGCGAGCGACGTACGCCAGGGCGGCAACGCACTAGCGAATCGCGTCGTGGTGGCGGGCGGAGGCGGTGGCACCGCCATCGGCCATAACTTCGCGCACCACTGCCACCATTGCCAGGCCTTGCCGGCAAGCGGGACCGTGGGCGGAGGAGCGGGTGGCGGCCCATCCGGCGGCAGCGGAGGAACGCCGACGTGCAGCATCAACCAACCCGTCGGCGGTAGCGGCGGCACCCAATCCTCAGGAGGCTCCGGAGGCGTAGGAAGCAACGGTGGCTCGCTTGGCGCCGGCGGCGCCGGCGCCGGAATCTGCTTGACCTTTTTTCAAAACCCTGACTATGGAACTACTTACTACGCCAGCGGCGGTGGCGGCGGCTACTACGGCGGTGGCGGCGGCGGTAACGGCGGCTCCGGTGGTGGGGGCTCGGGTTATGCGGAGCCGTCCGCGACCAACGTGTCGTCGCAGAGCGGTGTGAACCGCGGTAACGGATCGATCCTCATCTGCTGGGGATACAGCAACGGATGCGGATCACGGTAGCAGCCGAAACTAACGCTTCTTGCGAGTGGCGCTCTTAGCTGCTTCCGACGACTTGCGCGATGCCAATGCTTTGCGGCCGCCGCTTTCAACCTTAGTCGTGAGGCCCTCGGCGGCTTTGCCGCCAGCCTCCAGAAGGTTTCCAATCACTCCTATGATCTTGCCCACCCTCTGAGCGCGTTGGCCAACCTGCTTCGTTTTGCCCATGACGTTGGAAGCGGCTGACGTCGTTTTCTTTGCTAAGGTTTTTCCGGCGCTGGCGACTTTCTTGGCGGTTTTCTTCGCCGCTGCCGGCGCGCGTTTAGCCATCGACTTCTTAGCGGTTTTTTTCTTGGCTGCCATAATCGTTCCAATATCTCCAGACACCGCTACAAAATGAGCGGCAATTATTAGCAGTCTTCCCTGAATAGCGACTAAGCAAACCTAAAGCGGGCGAAGTGCCTCACGCCCCGTGCCCCGCAGGGCGACTGTTCGCTGGGGCGATGGAGGCCGCTCATAGCGGTCTCCATCGCGAGGCGTCGGTTACGTTGCGGACTCGAAGTGCCGTTATTCCCAGCTAACCCGCCACGGATTGTGCTGCTTCTACGAGTTGCCTCTGAATCCGGGAGATGCTTTCGACATGCTGCTCCAAAGCATCCATTGCGAGCATCACGAAGGCCCACTCGGCAATTGAGGTCCAACCCGGCCCATGAATGATTCCGATTAATTGGTCTGGGAGGCTCTCCATGTTCCGCAATTTGTCGTGGTGAGCTCTAATGCGTTTTTCGAGTTTACTAACGTCATGTTCCATAAAAACACCCTCTATTTAGACGCGTGCGTTGTGTTTGCTCCACCCTGGCTAGCAATTATGATGCACCGATAATTGCAAGCGTTTTCAGGGCTTTTAATCGTACATTACTTTGGGAGCGCGCGCAAGCTGGTCGCGCGCGAACAATGTCTCGTTGTCGCGCGTGTCGTCAGTAAAAGAGCCGAATCGACTCGGGAACCTGATGGTCGGCGATCTCCAAGAGTACGATGGGGATGCC
>JBAUZB010000175.1:0-3862 GCA_049585095.1 Candidatus Tumulicola sp. | reverse complement strand
CGCCGCGTCACGATTCGTGCGCGGCTCCCACAAACGGCGCCGGCTCGGGTCGATGGTGACGCCTGCATGCACGCGCTGCTCAACCTGATCGAGAACGGTCTGCGATACTGTCGCGACGCTGGTTCGGTTGAAATCATCTGCGCCGTCGAAAAATCGTTTACTTCGGTGACCGTCGACGACGACGGGCCCGGTATCGCGCTGTTCGAACGTGAAGCGATCTTTGAGTTGGGTGCGCGCGGCGCCACGGCTCGCGGGGCCGGGACCGGTATCGGGCTGGCGGTCGTGAAGGCCATTGCCGACCGGGCCGGCGGAGACGTGTGCGTTCAGTCGTCGCCTTTAGGCGGGGCGCGCTTCGTCATTCGGTTTCCGACGGCGTAGCCCGACGAGCGGCCGCCCCGTTTCGTCAATCGCGCGCTCTGCGGCGCGTCAGTACGAGAACTCCTGGAGCTGGTTGATCTTGGGACCGTTGACCCACCCAGTGCGTTTGGTCGGGTTGATCGCGATCCGTACGCCGATCACTTCGTCGCCGGCGTTGGTGAAGTTCAAGCCGTTGATCGATTCGACCAACGTCCCATCCTCGCCGTAGACTTGAATGCTGCTTCCCGACTGCGACGTGCTCGAAAACGGCTGCGCAACGAGAAACAGTTGATGGACCGAATCGTTGACGACGTACGTGCCGGCGTAAAATTGACCGCCGCCGTTGGGAAGCAAAACGTGCGTCCCGGTTTTCTGGGCGACGTGGTAGAATTCGACTCCGCCGTCCAGCTCCGTCGTCGTGCACGCAATGCCGCTGTTCGAGTCGTAGGCAATTCCGTTCGCGTAGCCGCAGCCGACCGACCCCGGACAGTTCACGCCGGAAAACTTCGAAAGCGCTCCGGAAGAGAGGTCGATGGTGGCAATCACCGGAGGTGGTCCGCCGGCGGCTCCGCCGTCGGGTGAACTGGCCATCACGGCAAGGTTGTGGGCGGTATCTTGCGCGAGTTGCGGCGTGGTGTAGAGGGCAAACTCGTTGGGGTCGAGGTTGATGACCTTGCTGAACGTGTTCGTGGCAACGTCGGATACGACCAGCGCCGGCGGGTCGGAACCGACCCGTTCGTAGCCGTACACCACGCTCGTGCTCGTCGTTTGGTTCACCGCATTCTGCAGCACGTTCAAATCCGGCGTCGGCGGCGTCCATTTGCCGGTGAACTTCTTGCCGGTCACCGGATTCATCACTTCATAGAGGTCTTTCGTCGGGGTGACGCCGGGTTTGCCGGCACGCTGATGGTCGACGAGCGCGACGTCACCGGCGAAAATGCCGTCGGCCACATAGTCGTCGCCGGCGCGCGGGCGCCGGCCGCTACGCACGGCGAACGTCTTGACGATCTTGCCGGTGGTTTGGTCGAACGTTTGAACCGAAATGCGCGACGGCAGTGCCGACGCCAGCACGCCGTCGTGTCCGTTTTGATCGATGTCGAAACCGAAGATTTGACCGCCGTCGGAGGTCGTGAGCACGGGCCCGAGCGCACCGGCTCTGCGCTGCGCCGGCTCGCGAATCGCCGCCGGCGCCGTCCCGTTTGCGGGCAAGGAATTAGACGCGCCGCTACAGGCGGTGGCGGCGCCGATTGCCAGCGACGCCGAAGCGAGACGCACGATTCGGTTCATCGTAACAGTCTGCGTGAACTCCGTGAAGAAATTCTGAATTACGGCGTGCCCGTGAGCTGGCGCACGCGCGTGCGATGACGCCGCACCGCCAGAAGCCAGCTGCCCAAGGAAACCGCAATGATGAGGATCTCCCACTCGAGATACCGGGGCGCCAGTTGTCGCTTGCGCGCGACGGTCATCCGCTCCCACTGCGCCGGCGCGAAACCGGGATTGCTGGCATTTATCGCGTGCCGGTATTCGAATAAATCCAAGACCGAACAGGTTATCGCGAAGACGACGATGATCCACCCGAAGATCTTCAACCGCAGGTACTCGCGTCGCAGCAGCTCGGAGCTTTGCATGGCTGCGGCTTCGCCGACGTGCTAAGGTCCGCCTTGGCGTTAGCGCTCGAAGGGAGATTCAAGACGGCGACGTAGCAGAGTTCGATGAATCGGCGGCGCTTTATCGTTACCGGAGTTTCGGTAGCCGCGGTAAGCGCGGCCCTCGCGACGGACGCATGCTCTTCGGGAAGCGTCGGCGGCCTCAACGGACCGATTCCGAAGCCGCCGTTCACGCCGGTGTACGACCTTTCGACGGAGTACGCGGTCACGAATATCAAGGGTTACCGCTTGCGGACGCGTACGTACGGCGGCCGAACCATCGGGCCAAAACTCGAAACGCGGCCCGGCGAAACGTTGGCGGTGCGGATCCTCAATCGGCTGCCGCCGAATCCTCCGGCCAAGCCTCCGGCGGGCCGGGTGCCGATACCCGACGTGCGGAATTCGATGGACGCGATGGACGCCGTATCGCGCTTCCCGATGAAGATGTCGCAGGCAATCGATTCGATGAACGACCCGCACGGTTTCAACACGACAAACCTGCACGTCCACGGCCTCCAGACCATTCCGCACATCTTCGCGCCGCTGGGGACGAGCGACCCGAAAGCGATGATGATCGCGATCGAACCGGGCCGGAGCTTTCTCTACAGCTTTCCGATCCCGCCGGATCACCCCAGCGGACTGCACTGGTACCATCCGCACAAGCACGGGTCGACCGACGTGCAAGTCAGCGGCGGGATGGCGGGTCTGATCGTCGTCCGCGGCCCCATCGACGACGTACCGGAGATCGCCGCGGCACGCGAGATTTTCTTGGTCGTGCAGTCGCTCAACGTGAACCCGAGTAAGACGCACCGGAACCTTTACGAACGCGAGTACCTCGCCTACAAAAAGCCGGAAGACGGGGGCTATTCCTTCGGAACCGTTTTCACCATGCTGACGGTCAACGGCGAGGGCATCTATTGGGTTCGGAACACCACCCGTGAGGCACCGGCGGAATTCACGCCGTTGGGCGTGCCGCGGTTTTACCTGCAGCCCGGCGAGGTGGTGCGCCTGCGGTTGCTCAACGGAACCACGCGCGCGCCGCTGTTGATGGCACTGCCGGGTTTCGATGCGTGGCAGATCGGGTTCGACGGCATCAATACGCTCGAACCGCTGTTCGTCGACATGAGCGGCAAGAACGTCGGCGAGATTACGCCGGAAAATCTCTTCAGCGCCCCGATTCAACTCGCCGCGCAGGGCAACCGCATCGAACTGCTGCTGCGAGCGCCGAAAGAGGAAGGTGCCTATACCCTCTCGTCGCTGGCGACCCGCGAGATCTTTCCGTCGGCCGGAGGTAAGTTCGATATCGCTCAGTTCGTCGTCGCGGGCAGTCCAGTGAGAATGAAGATTCCTTCGACGCTCCCCGAGCCGAAACGCGAGTATCCGCTCATCGACGACAAGGACATCGTCGCGCACCGCAAGTTCGTCTTCGGTCAAGGCTCGCGAACCGATCTTTTGACCGGATTCGGCTTTACCGTCGACGGCGTGCTCTACAAAGAGATGGAGTGCCCGACGCGGCCGCAGGTCGGAACCTGCGAAGAATGGCGCATCGTCAACGAAACCGACGACGTGCACCCGTTTCACCTCCACGAGAACTCGTTCCAACTTTTCGCGGTCAACGACAAGCCGAGAAATCCGATTGAAATCTGGGACACGTTCCCGATTCCGCCAAAGCGCAACGGCGTCAACGGGAGCCTGCGGATCCGCATTCGGTTCGTTCAGTGGACCGGGAAGACGGTGTTCCATTGTCACGTCCTGCCTCATGAGGACACCGGCATGATGCAGAACATCCTGATGATGTAGTCGCCGGCCGAGCCGACCTGCCCGGGGGTTGCCGCGTCGCGACCCGCCGCGACCTCCCA
>JBAUZB010000174.1:0-6443 GCA_049585095.1 Candidatus Tumulicola sp. | reverse complement strand
CGAAGCCGGCGTCGACGATGCCGCGGCCGCCGCGCTGCTCGCGGCGGCGCTGCGCGAGCTTTTCGAAGAGGCCGGCATTCTCATCGCGCGCACGCGGGACGGATCGCCGGTCGATGCCGAGCGCGTGCGCTCGCACGACGTCCAAGAGGCGCGCCCGCCGATCGGCAACGGCGAACTCCGATTCGCGGATTTTCTCGCGCGTTACGATTGGTTCGCCGATGCGACCGGGCTGACGCTCTTTTCGCACTGGATCACGCCGGCGTCCGAACCCCGGCGGTACGATACGTATTTCTTTTTTGCCCTCGCCCCCGCCGGTCAAGCGGGGTTGGCGGACGCGCGCGAGACGCACGAAGGTTTGTGGATCGCGCCGCGCGACGCGCTCGCGCGTCACCGCGATCGACGCTTTCATCTGGTCTACCCGACGGTCAAGCATTTAGAACGGCTCGCGGTTTTCGAATCGGCCGATGCCGTGGCGGCGTTCGCGCGCGCCAAGCCGGTCTTGACGGTCTTACCGCTGCCGGCGCCGGACGGCGGCGACTTCACGATGCCGGTCGCGTTGGAAAACGCATGGTAACTCTCGTACGCGCGCCCAATCCTTCGGCGATGACGTTGAGCGGAACGAACTCGTACGTGATCGATTGCGGCAACGGATCGGCACTGGCGATCGACCCGGGTCCGCCGATTGCGCGCCACGTCGAAGCCCTGATGGAAACCGCCCGCGCGCAGCGGCTGACGATTCGCGCGATCGCCATCACCCACGGCCATCCCGACCACGCTCCGGCGGCTGCGGCGCTCGCGCGATTATGCGGCGCGCCGGTGTACGCACATCCGGCGAGCGCGGTTCCGCACGACGCCGATCTCGGCCTCGACGCCGATTTCACCGTCGGCGACGTGACGTTTCGCGTCGTCAACGCACCCGGGCACACCTTCGATCACGTCGTGTTCTATCTGCCCGGCGAACGCGCGCTGTTCACCGGCGATGTGATTCTCGGCGAAGGACCGGTCGTCATCGCGCCGCCGCAGGGCGCCATGCGACCGTATCGGCGCACGCTGCAACGACTTGCCGACGAGTTTGGCGACGCTCGCACCATCTACGGTGGCCACGGTCCGGTCGTCACCGACGCCCGAGCAAAAATCGCGGAGTATATCGCGCATCGCCGCGCGCGCGAAATCGAACTCATCGACGCCCTCGCGCTCAACGGTGCGCAGACGATTCCCGAACTCGTCCTCTGGATTTACGGCGACGATCGGCCCGAACTGATGCCGGCGATGGCGCGCCAGCTGCTCGCGCATTTGATCGCGCTCGAAGACGAGGATCGGGTCGTCGCGCTTCGCGTCGAGCGCCCGATGACCCAACTCGAGGGCTGGATCCTGAACCCGCCGCTGGAAGGGCTCGTCGGCCGCGAAGAAGCCGCCGTCATCGCCGCCGAGTTGGGCTCGTCGCTGCGTCTCGACGAACTCTACGCATATCGTCTGACCGCTACGTAGCCGGCGAATCGTACCCGCCGGCTGATGCTTGACGGCAGCGCCGTTCGGGTGTATATTACCATAACGTTATGCAACCGATTGGTTATGAAAAGGCCACGAACGGCCGCCTCGACGCGACCTTCATGGCGCTCGCCGACCCGACGCGGCGAGCGATTCTCGCCCGTCTGGCATCGGGGGAAGCTTCGGTGAGCGAACTGGCAGCGCCGTTCGCCATGACGCAGCCGGCGATTTCCAAGCATCTCAAAGTGCTGGAGCGTGCCGGTCTGATTTCGACCGGGCGCGACGCGCAGCGGCGGCCGCGCCGGATCGAGGCGGAGCCGCTGGCCGAAGCCACCGGCTGGCTCGTGCGATACCGCCGCCTGTGGGAAGGCAACTTCCAACGGCTCGACGCTCTGCTCGGCGCGATGGCCGCCGCTAAAGAACCGCGACGCACGAAGAAACGGAGGCAATCATCCCCATGAATCACACCCGTCCGAGCGACACGCTCGAAATCACCACGCCGAGCGATCGCGAAATCGTCATGCGGCGCACCTTTTGAAGCACCGCGCACCAGCGTCTTCGAGGCGTTCACCAAACCGGAGTTGATCCGGCGCTGGCTCCTCGGCCCCGACGGTTGGTCGATGGCGGTCTGCGACGTCGACCTGCGACCCGGCGGCACGTTTCATTACGTGTGGCGAAACGATACCGACGGAAAAGAAATTGGACTCAACGGCGACTACCGCGAAATCGTCGAGCCCGAACGCATTCTTCACGACGAACGATTCGACCAATCGTGGTATCCCGGCGATTGTGCGGTGACCACCGCGTTCGGCGAGCACGGCGGTGCGACGACCGTCACGATGACGCTGGCCTTCGAATCGCGCGACGTTCGCGACGGAGCCCTGCAATCCGGAATGGACAAGGGCGTCGCCGCAAGCTTCGACCGTCTCGCCCGTATCCTGAACTAACGACCTCGCGACGAGGCGAACTCCGCAGCGAGGCGAACGCGACAATATGCGGCATCTACGCGGTCTCGCCGGCGCGTGTCTTGGCACGGCACTCTTGGCCGCGTGTGGCGGCACGAATTTCGGAACGCCGGCTCCGAGCGGTGCGGGATTCGGCCTGTCGCTATCGGCCCCATCCCAAGCATCAGCCAACATGACCTCTTTGACGCAAGAAAGCGTGATCGATACTTTCCAAGGGGGCACCGACGGCGAGAATCCCTATGCGGGCTTGCTATTCAAGAACGGCGAGTTCTTCGGTACGACGGTCGGTGGCGGCAAGGGCGCGAGCGGGGGCTACGGCACGGTGTTCCAGCTGTCGCCGTCCGGCACCAAGACCATCCTCTACGCGTTCGAGGGCGACCTGAACGGATCGCGCCCACAGGCCGGACTAGCGGGCGGCAAGGATGGCGTTTTGTACGGCGATGCCGTCTACAGTGGAAATAATTTTAAATGTAACGAGAGTGGTTGCGGCACCGTGTTTGCGTTGACTCCTTCGGGTTCCGGCTACAGCGAGAGTCTGATCTACGTGTTTCAGGGTGGCAGCGACGGCGCAAACCCCCTAGCAAGTCTCCTCACCGACAAAAGCGGCGCACTCTACGGCACCACGTTTCATGGCGGTGGGGCCCCCGCATGTACGCCTGGCTGCGGGACCGCGTTCAAGTTGACCCCTTCGGCGTCGGGCTACACCGAAACGCTGCTCCATACGTTTACGGGCGGGAGCGACGGCGCATACCCCGCGACCGCGCTAATCGCCGACGGCAAGGGCGCGCTCTATGGCACAACGTTGTACGGCGGTACCGGAAATTGTTCGTCCGGTTCTTTTGGGCCGGGTTGCGGAACCGTGTTCAAACTGACTCCCTCGGGCGGGAGCTACGCGGAAACTATCCTTTACACTTTTAGGGGCGGACCGACGGACGGCGCAAATCCGCGTGCCGCACTACTCGCCGGCAAGAATGGCGCGCTCGTTGGTACCACCGAAGCCGGGGGTTCAAAGGCTGGGCACGGTACCGTGTTCGAACTTACGCGTTCCGGATCGGGCTATACCGAACGCGTGTTGTATCGTTTCAAAGGTGGCAAGGACGGCGCAGACCCCGACGACGCGCCAGGCCTCTATGCTGACGCGAATGGCGCACTCTACAGCACCACGGCATTAGGCGGCGGAGCTAGAGCCTGTACCGGTGGCTGCGGCACGGTGTTCAAGCTGACTCCTTCTGGCTCCGGCTACACCGAAACGGTGCTCCATCGGTTTAAGGGCGGGAGCGACGGTGCAACACCATATGGAAGCGTAACCGCCGATGCGACCGGTGCGTTGTACGGCACGACCTGGGTCGGTGGGAGCGGAACCTGCTCTCTTCCTTCAGGGGTCGGGTGCGGAACCGTGTTCAAGGTGTCGCCGTGATAGTCGGGTCGCGGTCAGGGCTAGACGTTCCGGAGGGAGAATGACGATGAAGCGGTTACGGTTGATTGCAGCGGTCGCGGGCGCGGCTTTCCTGGCGTCATGCGGACAACCGAACGTGCCGTCGGCGCCGTACGCTTCGACGGGCAACGGAGCCGGATTCTCCACACTGCCGTTTGGATGTTACGTCACCAAGATCGATCCGATGCCGGTGAAAGCCACGATCACCTTTTACGGCTGGCCCGACAACAGCCCGCCGGGCAACCAAATAGCGCATCCGGTCATCCACAACGTCGCATCGGGCGACGGAACGTATTGCAATCCGACGACGTTTGCTACCGAACGCAAGAACGATGCTCGGATTCCCTACGGCATCAAGATCTACGTTCCGTTCTTGCAGCAGTACTTCATCCGCGAAGACGACTGCGCCCACTCCGGACCGCATAAAGGTCACGGGCACAACGGATGTTCCGGTCTGTGGTTCGATTTGTGGATCGGCGGCGACAAAGCGTCGCAATCTCACGCCGTGATTTGGTGCGAGAATCACCTGACGCCCAACGGTAAGGTCGACGTCGTGCTCGATCCCAAGAACGGGATGCCGGTGCAGAACGCCGGTCCAATCTATCAGGACGCACCCCCGCCGCTCGGCAGTTGTTACGGTACACCCGAGAAAGGCCACTAGCCGAAGGTCGAGTTAGGTTTACTCGTCGGCTCGCAGCACGATTTTGCCGAACTGATGTGACGACGCCATGCGCTTCGCGGCGGCAACGGCGTCGGTCATCGGGTACGCTTGATCGATCGCCGGCTTGAGCTCGGCGCTCTCGAAAAGCGCGAGCATGCCGGCGAAATCTTGCGGACTGCCCATCGACGTCCCCATAATCGTGAGGTGTTTCCAAAAGAGCGGAAACAGTTTGATCGGCGCTTCGCCGTGCGTGCCGCCGTAGATGACGATGCGGCCGCCGGGCGTCAGGGCATCGAGCGCCTTCGCCGGCGTTTCGCCGCCGGATGAATCGACGACCAAGTCGATCGGACCGGCCGCACGCGCCACTTTGTGCCACTCCGGCGTGGTCGCGTAGTTCAACGCGATATCCGCGCCCATCGCCTTGGCGCGTTCGAGTTTCTCGTCGCTTCCCGAGGTCACGATGGTGCGCGCGCCGGCGTGCTTGGCAAAAAGCAAGACGAACGTCTGCACGCCGCCTCCGATGCCCGGAATCAACACGGTTTCGCCGCGTTTGAGTTGGCCGCGGGTGAAGACCGCGCGGTACGCCGTGAGCCCCGCCAGCGGAATCGCGGCCGTTTCTTCCATCGACAGGGATTGCGGTTTCGGATAGACGTTGGCCGCCGGCACGACGACGTATTGCGCAAAGGTCCCGTCGCGCGGCATTCCGAGAATGCTGCCGTTCTTCGGATCCCAGACGCGCGGATCGTCACCCCAGCCGAGCATCGGATCGATCACCACGGCGTCGCCCGTTTGCAGGCTGCTCGCGGCCCCCGGACCGAGTGACGCCAGCCGCCCCGCACCGTCGGAACCGAGCGTCTTGGGAAGCGTGATTCCCGGATAGAGTCCCTGCGTGATGAAAACGTCGCGCCGGTTGAAGGCCGCGGCGGCGATGCGAACGAGCGCTTCGCCGTTACGCGGCTGCGGCACCGGCACTTCGTCGATCCGAAGCTTTTCGGGGCCGCCGATTTCGTGCAGCCGGATTGCGCGCATGCAAGCGCCATTCGCTTTGCGTCGCACGCCAGGCCTTCCCCTAGCGCGCGCCGTAGAAGGGCCGCCCATGAACAAACGCATCGCCGGGGTCCGCGCATTTCTCCGCGCCGTGGCGCGCCTGCAGAAAACCTTCACCATTCAACTCGGTCCGCTGCGCGCCACCGGCGTTCCGGCCATCCTCATCGGCGTCAGCGGCATCGTCCTCGCGAGCGGAGTTTCGAGCGCGTTAAGCAAGAGCGCCAACCGTCTTCCCGAAACCCTCGGCGAGGCTCGCGGGTTGGCAGAGGCGGTCGGCGGCGGATCGCTGCGCCTGAAATCATGATCGACGACGACGCGCTCGCCAACCTCATTCGCACGCAGCTTCCCGATGCCGAGGTGCAAATTTTCGATCGCACCGGCACGATGGATCACTTTAACGTGACGGTTCGGTCGCTCGAGTTCAAAGGCAAGTCACCTCTCCAGCAACACCGGCTGGTGTACGGTGCACTGAAAGCCGCGCTCGCAGACGGCCGCGTTCACGCGGTGGAACTGAAAACCATCATCCCTACGGAGAACTAAACTCAACGACATGCCGGAAGAGCAACCGATCCACGACGAAATCACGCGCGAGATCGCGGCCAACACGATCCTCGTCTACGGCAAGGGTACCAAGACGGCGCCGCGCTGCGGCTTTACGTTGGAGACTATCGAGTTCTTCAACGGATTAGGCTATCCGTTCGAAGTCGTCGACGTGCTCGAGAACGTGCCCAAGCGCGAGGCGCTGTCGGAGATGACGCAGTGGCCGACGCTACCGAAGGTGTTTATCAAGGGCACGTTCTACGGCGATACGGACATCCTCGGGCCGATGGCGGAGAGTGGCGAGCTA
>JBAUZB010000173.1:0-5977 GCA_049585095.1 Candidatus Tumulicola sp. | reverse complement strand
GTTGACGGCTCGGCGAAAACGTTCGCGGCGCAGGCGGCGTTCGCACTCCACGCGCAGCTGCGACAAGAGCGCGCGTTCCGTCGGGACGCCGTCAACGGCACCGAATCCGCGGGTCACCGCGAGCAACCACGTTCGTGGCCCGAGTTGCATCGTCAAGCACGAGGCGCGATCGCCGCGAATCGCTACGTCCATGCCGTCAATTCCATGGCCGGATGGTTTTCACGATCATTCGCGTCGTTCCGGCATCGATGGCGTCGCCTTCACGAACTTCGATCGCCTCGGTTACGCGGTGCCCGTTCAAGAACGTCCCGTTCCTGCTGTGCAGGTCATCGAGGTAGACGATGCCGTCTTGACTCGCGAAACGCGCGTGCCGCCGGCTCACTTCCGCATCGCGCAGGACGAGGTCCAGTTCGCGCCCGCGCCCGACTTCGAACGGCGACCGCCCCTCGTACGATCGCGTTTGTTGGAATTCGACGACGTCGAGCGTTACCTTCATGGGTACCAAGCGCCCGATTTCGGCCGCCGCGCGCACCCTCGGCCGCACCGCCACTACGGCGACCGCGAGCAGCGCCGCGGTGATTTCGAGCGACCCGACACGCAGCTGCGCGTCGAACGTCATCCCGCTTCTCCTCCGCCGATCTCGAACTGCATTCGCGTGTTTCCAAACCTCAACTCGTCGCCATCGCGCAAGCCTTTGCTTTCGACCCGCTCGCCGTTGACGAAGGTTCCGTTGGTCGAACCCAGGTCGCGTACGGTCGGTTCGTCGCCCGCGGTTTCGAGGATCGCGTGCGCGCGGGAGACGCTCGGATCCGCCAGCAGCACGTCGCACTCGTCCGCTCGCCCGATTCGCGCGCTTCCCTCCAAAGAGTATACCCCGTATGAGGAGACGCCTTTGATCATGCGCAAGGAAAAACTTCGCGGAGCGCCGGCGGCGACGTCGACCGTACCGGCGGGCACGTCTGGGCGAGCGCTCATCTTCACACTCGCGCCGCCTTCCGAAAAAACGATGCCGACGCGTGCGGCCAGTTCCGCAAGCAGCTGGGCCCATTCGCGCTCCAGGTAAGTTCGATGGGCGGCTAGGCGCTCGAAGTCTTCGGGATTGACGTAGACGACGTACCATCCCGGCGCAACCAGCTGCCCCTCGTCACCGCGGGTGCCGGCTTCCATCGTCGACACCAGTTTGCGCGCGATCTGGGCCGGTTCGAGGTCGCTCGGAAAGGTCTTCGCGAAGCTTCGCTCGATGAATGCCGCGCAGGCTCGTTCGAGCTTTTCGAAGATGCTCATCGGCGTTCCAAGCGCGCAATGAAAAAACCGTCGCGCCCCGCGATTCCGGGCGGAATCAGGAGATCACCCGCGGCAGTCGAGAACGATTCGTACACCGCCGGCACCGGGCCGCGTACGAAGTTCTCCCGAGAGAGAAACCACTGCATCACTTCCGTCGTCTCGCGCGGGTCGGTCGAGCAAACGGCATACACCAGCACGCCGCCCTCGCGTACGCTGCGAGCCGTTCGTTCCAGCAAGGCGCGCTGCGTTACGGCGAGCCGTTCGCCGTCGGTCGCGCGCTTCTTCCAACGCGCCTCCGGATGCCGGCCAACCACGCCGACGCCCGAGCAGGGTGCATCGATCAGCGCGCGATCGAAGAGCGGATGCGTCGCCGCTTCGCCGGTTGCGTCGGCGACGAGGATCTCGGCGGCAACGCCGTTCGATTCCAAGCGGGTGCGCAGGACCGCAGCCTTGCGCGCGTCGCGTTCGATACATGCCAGCCGGCCGTCACCCCGAAGCCGCGCGCCGATCTGCAGTGCCTTGTTTCCGCGTCCGCTGCAAACGTCGAGGATCGTTTCTCCGGGATGCGGGTCGAGCACGTCCGCCGCCATCGCCGCGCTTTCCGACTGTATCCACCAGGCTCCGTGCGACGCGGTTTCCAGATCGTGGACCCGGCCCGAACCGCTTTCCAGCAGGAGCGATTCGGCAACCAGCGCCGACGGCACCGTGGAAATTCCGGATTCACTCAGGCGCTCGGCGACAGCCTCCGGCGAGGCTCGCCCCGTGTCGACGGTAATCGCAAGGCGCGCCGGATCGTTCACCGCCGCGCAGACGGCTTCGACTCCCTCGCCAAAGCATTCGCGCCATTGGCGAACGAGCCAATTCGGCAAGGAATACCGCGTTCCGAGATAGTCGTCGACGTCGTCAAAACTCTCTCGAACGGGCGGGGCTGCGAGCCGGCGCAAAAACTCGCGTAATACCGCGTTGACCAGATTGGCGAGGCCGCGATGGCCGAATCGCTTGGCGAGATTGACGAACTCGAAGACCGTTGCGTGCGCATCGGCTCGAGTATAGGCGAGTTCGTACATTGCCAAGCGCACGATTTCATGCGTCGCCGCGGGCAGCGTCTTGGAGCGTTCGCCCAGGAAGGGCGACAGATACCAGTCGAGCGCGCGCCGCATCTTGATCGACCCGTACGCCAGCTCGGTTGCGAAGGCGCGATCGCGTGCGTCGGCGCGCGCTTTTCGGCTTCGATAGTCCAGCGATTCCTGCGCCCCGCGCCCGGGCGTTCTCGAATCCGCAGGCGGAAAAACGTCCCGCACGACGGCCAGGGCGATTTCGCGCGCCGTCACGAACCGCGTCGGGCGTACGTTTCGCCACTCATTTTACCGCGGTTCGGCGCAATTAATTCGTCGATCGCCAACGTGCCGTCGGCAGCGACGTGCGCGCGTAGAATCTTCACTGTCTCGCGGCCGATGATGGCCCGCGCCGCGGGTTGGGGCGAAAAGGCGCGCACGTGGTCCACGATGCGCTCCGGCGGCCACGACCAGTCGATCGCGAGATCGTCCTTGCCGATCGGTGCGGTCACGCTCGGCTCGCCGCGTTGCGGCTGATGCGTGAGTTTTCCCGCGGTCGCGAGATCGAGCGCCTCCCCGAGTAGATTCGCGCCGGCGACGGCGAGCCGATCGTGGAGTTCGCCGTACGTTTCGCCCGGTTCGATCGCGACTTCTTCCTGTCGAACGAGCTCGCCCGTGTCCATTCCCGCGTCCATCAGCATGATGCTGACGCCGGTCCGTCGTTCGCCGCGGCGCAACGCGGTTTGGATCGGAGTGGCGCCGCGGTATTTCGGCAAGAGCGACGGATGCACGTTGAGCGACCCCAAGCGCGGCACGTCGAGGAGCGCCTGCGGCAGAATGCGTCCGTATGACGCCAGCGCAAAGAGATCGAACCCGGCTGCGGCGACGTCGTCGACGAACTGCCGCAATCGCGTGGGTTCGTAGACCTGTAGGCCGAGCGCCAGTGCCGCCGCCTTCACCGGCGTCGGCGTGAGTCTGTGGCCGCGTCCGGCCGGACGGTCGGGCTGCGTAACGACGCCGGCAAGCCGGGTTCGAGCGGCGGTGACGCGCAAGCTCGGCACCGCAAACGCACTGGTTCCGAAGAACAGCGTGCGCAGCCGGTCGTGCTTAATGGGTTTCCGCCGGCACGGCCTCGCCCGCGTCGGGCACGCCGCCTTCGGCCGCTTCGACTTCTTCTTCGGTCACGGCGGGCCGGACGTTACGCGCCTTGTCGACGTATAACTCGCCGTCGAGATGGCCTATCTCGTGCTGCAGGCACTGCGCGAAGAGACCCTCTCCCTCGAGGCGGATCCGGTTGCCGTCGCGATCGAGGCCGCTGACCGCGAGCCGTTTGAAGCGCACGATCTCACCGACCATTCCGGGGACTGAAAGACACCCTTCGGTCAGCTCGACTTCTTCTTCAGCAAGCTCGATCTTCGGATTGATGACGACTGCCGCCGGATGCTCGTCGTCGCGCACGTCGATGACGAAACAGCGCTTCGACACGTTGACCTGCGGCGCGGCCAAACCGACGCCGGGCGCCGCGTACATCGTTTCGAACATGTCGTCGATCAACTGCTGAAACAGCGGCTCGCGAATCTCTTTGGGATCGACCCTCTTCGCGACTTTCCGCAGCACCGGGTGACCGTCGGTAACAATCTCGCGGACGTAAGGCATCGCCCGTAGTATTCCATCACCACTTCGACGGGTCATCCCCGGCTCGCGCCCCGGGGCCGCACCTTCGTTGAAAAACCGGCGCCTGCTCGAAAGTCGCGCCGATCCCAGGGCCTCGGACGCGGCTATTGGCCCGTCGTAAATGAACTCACGATGACGTTCGGCGTGCAGCCCGTTCCCCCGTCGTTCCAGTAGAGATTCGCCGACTGCAACGGACCGATGGGATTCGGCGGATACGTCACGTAGACCGTCGATCCCGCCACCGGAGTGTTGTGCGGGCTGGGAATCGATCCGTTGTACGTAGCGAACTGGCTGGTGAACTGTTGATTGCCGTTGCTTTGAACGACGAAGAAATTGTACGAGTTGCCGACGACGAGCGCAGGTTTCGCTGCGACGTAGATGGCGTTCGCATTGTTTGGTGGAACTTTTCCTGCGTTGTTTCGCGGATACAGGATTTGGAAACCGTTGGGCGGACCGCCGCAGTTGGTGCCGAAACCGTTGTTGTTATTGCCGTTGCTGTTGCTGCAACCGGCCATAAGCCCGGCAGTGAGCGCGGTGGCGAAAAGGATACCGATTGACTTCTGCATGCTCGAAAGTCCTATTGGTGCGACGCGTTGACCTTCCCGGCAAATGGGAATGGGATTAAGAGAGACCTTAGCGAGCGTTCGACTTCTCCCTTTATAGGATATACCCGGAAAGGTCGGCGTTCTCGACAATTCCCTGGAGTTTCTCGCAGACGTACGCCGCGTCGATCGCGCAGATTCCCGCTTCCTCGGGGGCCGCGAAGCTCACGTCTTCGAGCAAGCGCTCCAGCACCGTGTGGAGACGCCGAGCGCCGATGTTCTCGCTGGTTTCGTTGACCCGCATCGCAAAGGCCGCAATCTGATCGATTGCGTCGGGGTGGAAGTCGAGCGTGACGTTTTCGGTGGCCAGCAGCGCCTTATATTGCTCAACGAGTGCGTTCTTGGGCTGCGTGAGAATCGTCTTGAAGTCTTCGGCCGTGAGCGAATCGAGCTCGACGCGAATCGGAAAACGCCCTTGCAGCTCCGGTATCAAGTCCGACGGCTTACTGATGTGAAAAGCACCGGCTGCAATGAAGAGGACGTGGTCGGTCTTGACCGGGCCGTACTTGGTGTTCACCGTCGACCCCTCGACGATCGGCAGGATGTCGCGTTGAACGCCTTCGCGCGACACGTCGGGACCGCCGCGCGATCCTTGACCGGCGACTTTGTCGATTTCGTCGATGAAGATGATGCCGTCTTCGCCCGCGCGGCGCAATGCCTCGCGCTTGACCGCGTCCATGTCGATCAGTTTTTGCGCTTCTTCTTGTTCGAAGATGCGCCGCGCCTCGGCGACCGTTACGCGTTTTTTGCTGCGGCGCTTCGGCAGAATGCCGCCGAGCATTTCACCGATGTCCGCGCCGCCTCCCTGATCCATGCCGCCGATTACGCCGATCGGAAGACTTGCCGACTCTTCGACTTCGATCTCGACCAGCCGCACGTCGTAGAATCCGCGTTCGAGCTCCGAACGCGTCTGCTCGCGAACCCGCTGCGCGTCGGCCGGCGCGGCACCGGCCGGCGGGGACGGCGGCGGCGACGCCGGTTGCTGCTGATTGAAGTTGCCGCCAAAAATCGATCCGAGGGTCGCGGTGAACGAGTTGCCCGACGTCCCCGCCGAGGGCGGACGCGTCTCCGGATGCAGGACGTCGATGAGCCGCTCGACGGCATGCAGGCGCGCCGGTTCGCGAACCTCTTCGCGCCGCTCGTCGGTGACGGTGCGAACCGAAGCTTCCACCAGATCGCGCACCATCGATTCCACGTCGCGCCCTACGTAGCCGACCTCGGTATATTTGGTGGCTTCGACTTTCACGAACGGCGCGCCGACTAATCCCGCCAGCCGGCGTGCGATTTCCGTTTTTCCGACGCCGGTAGGCCCAATCATCAAGATGTTCTTCGGCGTGATCTCGTCGCGAAGATCTTCGCGGG
>JBAUZB010000172.1:0-4607 GCA_049585095.1 Candidatus Tumulicola sp. | reverse complement strand
TCGGGCCTCGTTTACCATAGTAAACTTCGACCCTCGCTTCCTAGATCTAGGGCAAATGTAAGCTTTCGTTAGGAGTGATTCGCGACCGAGGCTCCGTAAAGCAGCGATCATGTATCGCTGCTTCGTTTTTACGCTCGCGTTCGTTTTCGTCTTCGTTTCCGCCGGCGGCCGAGTTCGCGCCGACGACGCGTACCGCGTCGTTTCGGTTACCGGTGGTTTGCACTGGCGTCTCATCGGGCCGTTTCGCGCAGGCCGCGCACTAGCCGTAACCGGAGTTCCGGGCGAGCCGGAACACTTCTATTTCGGCGCCGTCGACGGCGGCGTTTGGGAAAGCCTCAACGCGGGGCGCACGTGGAATCCCATCTTCGACGCCGAGCCAATCGGATCGATCGGCGCCATCGCGGTCGCGCCGAGCAATCCGCGCTCGATCTACGTCGGCAGTGGGGAAGCCGATATGCGTTCCGACATCGCCTACGGCAACGGCGTCTACAAATCGACCAACGGCGGAAAAACGTGGGCGCACCTCGGCCTCGACGATACACGGCAGATCGGCAGCATCGTCGTCGATCCGCGCAATGCCGACGTCGCCTACGTCGCCGCGCTCGGCCACCAATACGGCCCGAACGCCGAACGCGGCGTCTTCAAGACGATCGACGGCGGAAAGACGTGGAGCAAAGTGCTCTACAAAAATCCCGATACGGGCGCAATCTCGCTGGCGCTCGACGCGAGCAACCCCAACATCGTCTACGCAGCGCTCTGGGCCACGCGCCGTCCGCCGTGGAACGTCTATCCGCCGTCGAATGGACCGGACAGCGGGCTCTTCAAATCGATAGATGCCGGTGCGACCTGGACGCGTCTGAGCAACGGCCTTCCCGCAAAAGTGGGACGCATCGGCATTGCGATCTCACCCGCGAATCCCGCGCGCGTTTACGCGCTCGTCGACTCCGACGTGCAGCACGGCGGCGTCTATCGTTCCGACGACGCCGGCGCAACCTGGACGCATACCGACGGCGAACGGCGCATTTGGCAGCGGGGCTGGTACTTCGGCGGCATTACCGCCGATCCTAAAAACGCCGACGCCGTCTACGTGATGAACACCTCGACGTATCGCTCGACGGACGGCGGCAAGAGTTTCGACGCGGTCAAAGGCGCACCCGGCGGCGACGACTACCACACGCTTTGGATCGAGCCGAACGATCCGTCGCGGATGATTCTCGGCAGCGATCAGGGCGTCGTCGTCAGCGTCGACGCCGCGGCGACGTGGAGTTCGTGGTACAACCAGCCGACCGGGCAGTTCTATCACATCGCCGCCGACGATCACTTTCCGTTCTGGGTGTACGGCGCACAGCAGGATTCGGGTGCGGCGATGCAGCCGACGCGCAGCAAGTACGGCGAAATCTCGAACTGGGAGTTCCGCCCGATCGACGTCGGCGGCGAGAGCGGCGAGATCGCGCCGGATCTCAAGCACCCCGGCCTCGTCTACGGCGGCAGCGTCACCGCCGAGCGCGTCGAGACGGGCTGGGAGTTTAACGTCGATCCGACGCTCAACTATCCCGACACCCTGTGGCGCAACACCTGGACGCTGCCGATCGTCTTTTCGCCGGCCGATCCGAGCGCGCTCTACACCAGCCATCAGAAGATCTTTCGCTCGCACGACGGCGGCAAGACGTGGAAAGTCGTCTCGCCCGATCTCTCTCGCGCCGCGGAAGGCACGCCGGAAAATCTCGACCCGGCAACGCTAGCCGACACCAACGGCGTGTCGCGCCACGGCGTCGTGTATACGATCGCCCCATCGCCATTGCGCGCAGGCGTTATTTGGGCCGGCACCGACGACGGATCGGTCTGGTTGACCCGCGATGGGACGATGCACTGGCGCAACGTCACGCCGCCGGCGCTCGCGTCGTGGAGTAAGGTCGGGACGATCGAAGCGTCGCATTTCGATTCACACGTTGCCTACGCGGCCATAGACCGGCACCGTCTCGAGGATTACGCGCCCTACATGTACCGCACCGGCGACGACGGCGCGACCTGGACGCCGATCGCGTCGGGAATTCCGAACGGCTCGTTCGTCAACGTCGTGCGCGAAGATCCGCAGCGGCGCGGCTTACTCTACGCCGGAACCGAAAAAGGCGTCTACGTTTCGTTCGACGACGGCGCGCATTGGCAGTCGCTGCAACTCAACCTGCCGGTCACGTCGGTGCGCGACATCGTGGTGCACGGCGGCGACGTCGCGATCGCCACGCACGGCCGCGCGTTTTGGGTGCTCGACGACGTGGCGCCGCTGCGTCAAACTGCGGCCGCGCTCGCCGCCGGCGGAGAATATCTCTTCGCACCGGATGCGGCGTATCGTTTGCGCCCCGGAAACGACGAAAGCACGCCGCTGCCGCGCGACGAGGCGTACGCCGAGAATCCGCCCACCGGCGCGATCCTCGACTACTACCTCGCGACGTCGGCGCGCACGACGGTCGTCATCGAAATTCTTGGCGCCGACGGCTCCGTGCTGCGGCGGTGGTCGAGCGCGGATAAGCCTAAGACGGTCGATGCGAAGAAAATCACGGTCGTGCCGTCGTGGATTCCGATCGAAATGCCGCCGTCGGCGGACCCCGGCGCGCATCGGTTCGTGTGGGATTTCCACGTGAAGGACGCGGACGGCCCGCTCGCACCGCCGGGAACGTACGCGATCCGACTCGCCGTCGACGGCAAAACGCTCACCGGCTCGCTGCGCGTGGTGCGCGATCCGCGTATCGCTGCGAACGACGCGGACCTGCGCGCGCAATACGCGCTGGCGCAGGAAATTGAAGCGCTGCATACACGCGCCGGCGACGCTCGCACGAAGGCGCAAGCGCTGGAGCGGACGTCACTGCCGCCGGCCAAAGCGCGCATGCTGCGCGTCGAGATCGCCGGCGAGACCGCGCCCGCGAATCCCGACGATTCCGAGGGCGCCTACTCGCACGATTTCACGAGTTTTCTCTATGTATCGAACGCGCTCGACAATCTCGAAAGCGCCGTCGAGAGCGCCGACGCCGCACCGACGCCGGATATGTATAGCGCGTTCCGGAAGCTGCAGGCGATCTACGCGAAGACGCTTGCGCGGCTCGAAGGCCTGCAACTCGCACCGTAAGCCAAGCGTGTCATGCAGAGCGGAACGCCTCCAAGCATGTCATGACAATTAGCGGTGGAGGACCTCGGCGTACCAGCGTTCCAAATCGGCGTGGAACTGCGCGAGCGCTTCCGGATGCAAGTACACCATGTGGCCCGATTCGTAGAAGCCGTAGGTGATGTTCTTCTGCAATGGCGGCGCCAAGTTGAGGTGGTTGAGCGTGTATACCGTCGCGTAGAACGGCGTCGCCATGTCGTAGTAACCGTTCGCCGAGAAAACGCGCAGGCCCGGATTAAAGGTCATCGCCTCGGCCAGATCCTGAGCGGTGTTGGTTGGAAGATTGCCGTTGTGCTTCCAGTCCCACTGCCGGTTGATCGCGAAGCCGAGCGGCACGTACTCGAGCGTGGGGTTGTAGTGCAGCAGCTGCCGAATATAATAGTTGCCGGCCCCGACGAATGCGGCGTCGATCGCCGAGTCGGTCGCGTCGAACTGCGGCCGGTCGGCGACGCGGTCGAGCGTGTACGACGTGAAGCGCGCGTCGTAGCGTCCCATCGTCTCGCCTTGGTTGCGCATGAGTTCGGTGAGAAAGCGCCAGTACGGCACCCGCAGATTCGACAGACGGATGTAGTTCGTCGACAACCCCGTGTATTGGTGCAGTTTCGTGACGACGTCGTCGTAGACCGACGGCGAAAGGTTCGCGCCTTGCGCCAACGCGTTGAGATACTCGCCCGTCGCGAACTGCTCGACCTGCGGAAGCAGATTCGGCAGCGTCGTCTGCGGACCGGGCAGCGCGTTGTGATACCACGCCGCAGCCGCCTCCGTCGGCAGGTAGAGCGGATACGCCCAATCGCCGCCGCCGATCGCGACCGGCGTAAAGTTGATGTCCCAATCCAAGTTAAAATCGAGGATCGACGAGAGCAGCACGACGCCGTTGATGCCGATGCCTTGGCGTTGCAGATTGTCGACCAGAACGGCGGTCCGCGGCGTTCCGTAGGATTCTCCGAACAGGAACTTTGGCGAGTTCCAACGGCCGAACGTGCTCACGTAGCGCGAGACGAACTGCGTGAACGCGCGCATGTCCTGATCGACGCCGTAGAACTCGTCGGGTTTGCCCGGCGGTTCGATGCGGCTGAAGCCCGTACCCGGCGCGTCGACGAAGACGAGATCGCTGGTGTCGAGCAGCGAGTATTGATTGGGCACCAGATCGAACGGCGCGTTGGCGGCCGAGTTTCCGGTGATCACGCGCATCGGACCGAACGATCCCATGCGCAGCCAAATCGTCGAACTGCCCGGGCCGCCGTTATAGAAGAACGTCACCGGACGCGTGCGCGGATCGACGCCGTCGAGCGTGAAGGCGGTGTAGAACATTCGGCAGGTCGTTTGCCCCTGTGGGTTCTGCAGTGCGATCGTCCCGGCGCGCGCCGTATACGAATAGGTGTGGCCGTTGAGCGCAAACTCGTGCGGGGTCACGGCATCGGGGGCGACGGCCGGCGGCGGTGGAGCTTCC
>JBAUZB010000171.1:0-4738 GCA_049585095.1 Candidatus Tumulicola sp. | reverse complement strand
TCCGCGAAGGCCTCTCCCGCATCGCCAAGTTCATGTCATCCTGATATGTTGAGCGCCGCAGGCGCGCAGTCGAAGAACCCGCGGGCTACGACGACACCGAGATGGTTTGGATGTTGGCAAACTCATGGACGCCGAAGGACGAAAGTTCGCGTCCGTAGCCGCTCTTTTTGATGCCGCCGAACGGCAGGCGTGGATCGCTTGCGACGATGCCGTTGATGAAGACCGCTCCGGCTTCAACGCGCGGGGCGAGGGCTTCGGCGGCCGCTGCATCGCTCGTCCACATGCTAAAACCGAGTCCGTAACTCGAGGCGTTGGCCAGTGCGATCGCGTCGTCGGGATCGTGTGCGCGCACCACCGCGGCGGCCGGTCCAAAGACCTCCTCATCGAACATGCGCATGCCGGGAACCACGTCCGAGACGATCGTCGGTTCGTAGAAGTATCCCGGCCCGTCGATGCATGTGCCGCCGAGATCGAGGCGCCCGCCGCGATCGACCGTCGCGCGCACTTGGGCGTCGACGCCGTCGCGCAGATCCGTGCGCGCGCACGGGCCGAGCGTCACGCCGTCGTCCATCGGATCGCCAATGCGCTGCGCCTTGGCGAGCGCGACGAAACGCTCGATGAACTCGTCGTAGACCGCGTTGACGACGATGAAGCGTTTGGCCGCGATACAACTCTGCCCGTTGTTTTGAAAGCGCGCCGTGACCGCCGCTTTTGCCGCCGCGTCGAGATCGGCATCGGCGAGCACCACGAAGGCGTCGGAGCCTCCCAACTCGAGCACGCATTTCTTCAGCGCCGCGCCGGCGGCCGTCGCAACCGCCACGCCGGCGCGCTCCGAGCCGGTGAGCGTCACGCCGGCGATGCGCCGGTCGCCGATAAGCGCATCGACGGCTTCATTAGTCATCAGCAGCGTCGTCAGCAGGCCTTCGGGTGCGCCGGCCTCGCCGAAAAGGCGCTCGATTTCGAGCGCGCAGCGCGTCGTGTTTTCGGCGTGTTTGAGCAGGATCGTATTGCCTGCGAGCAGCGCCGGCGCAGCCGCCCGAATGACTTGCCAATACGGATAGTTCCAGGGCATGATCGCGAGCACCACCCCGAGCGGCCGGAATGCGACGTAACTGCGCGCCGCGTTCGAGCGCGTTTCCCGAGGCTCGATCATTGCCGCCCCGTTGTCTGCAAAATACTCGCAGCACCAGGCGCACTTCTCGATTTCGGCGCGGGCTTGGGCGATCGGTTTGCCCATCTCGGTAGTCGCGGTCGCAGCCAGTCCGGGCGCCTCGGCTCTCAGGCGGGCGGCAACGTTTCGCAACAGCGCGGCGCGGTGTTCGACGTCGGCCGAGCCCCACGGCCGGGCAAAGGCCGCCGCCGCCTCGAGCTTCGCGTCCACGGCGGCCGGATCCATATACGCAATGCGTTCGAGAATCGCACCGCTGGCTGGATTCACGGTAACGATGGTGCCCGACACGTCAGATACCTTGCGCCCACGGGCCGCTGGGACCGGCGTAGACTTCGACCAAACGCCCCGGCTTCAGATAGGTTTTGGCGACTCGCTCCACGTCTGCGGCGGTGATCCGCGCGAAACGGTCGTTGAGCGTCCCGTAGTAATTCATCGGCAAGCCGTTCTTCAAAATGTCGAGCAACTGCTTTGCCTGGCCGCCCGAAGACGCTTCCTCCAGCAATGCGTCGCTCACCAGGCGAACCTTAGCTTCCTGCAACTCGGTTGCCGACACCGGCTCGTTTTGAAGACGTTCGAGTTCCTGCCGCACGAACTTGACTGCCTCGACGACGCGTTGCGGCGACGCGCTCAGTTCGACGCGAAAATCGCCGCGGTCCGCATTGGCGTCGATCGAGCTGCTCACGCTATACACCAGTCCGCGTTTCTGCCGTAACTCTTGCCACAAGCGCGATTCGAACGCGCCGCTGCCGCCGAGGATTTGGTTGAGCACTAGGAAGGTGTCGTAGTCGGCGCTCGAGCGCGCCACCGCCGGTTGCCCCAACCGAATGTAGACTTGATTCGAGGCGGTCCCGATGTAGTCGTGGCCCTTCGTCGCCGGCGGCATCGCCATGAGGTGCGCGTCCGGTTTCGAGCCCGACGCTTGCCACGTTCCGAACGCGGATTCGAGCGCGCTGCGCACTTGCTGCGGCCAAACGCTGCCGACGACGGCAATCGTCGTGAGATCGGGCCGCCAGTAGCGGGCGGTGAAACTCGAAAGGTCGTCGCGCGTGATGCCGGCGACGCTCTGCGACGTCGGATTGTGGAGCGACGGATCGTCGCTGGCGAGCAACAGCTCGTCGTAGGCGCGATCGATCATCACGCCGGAGATACTGCTCTCGGATTGAAGGCTGTTGGCCAGCTGCGAACGCTCGAGCGAAAACCATGGCTCGGCAAAGGTCGGATGGGCTTCACCGTCGGCGACGATGTTGACGATGCGTTCGAAGTCGCGTGCCTCGCCCTGGGCCGAGAACGTTTGTCCGGTTTCGACGAACGCACCCATCTCGTCGGTCGCTTTGCGGCGCTGCGCAAACGGATACTGCGCGCTGCCGTAATCGGCTACCGCCGACGCGAGGCGCGAAATGCCTTCGCGCCCGGCCGGCTGGAAGGCCGGAGACGACGCAATGCTGCCGCGTAAAACGAAGGTCGGGCGATCGTTCTTTTGCTGAACGATGACGCGCACGCCGTTGGAAAGCGTGAACGTCACCGGCGCCAATGCGCTCCTCGCCGTGGTCGGCGTACGCACCGCTTTGGCGATCCATTCCGGCTCGACGATCGGACCGCTGGGAATCCGCTTCGAAAAGTCGTCGCTGGCGGCGGCATCGCTTTTGTTGGAGTTGCCTTTCGGCGGACTGGCGTTGGGCGTCAGATGACCGACCACCGTCGGCCGGCTCAAGTACGTGCGCGCGGCCGCGAGTAAGTCGTCGCCGGTCAACGCCGCCAGACGACGGTCTTCGTCGGAGATTTTTTCGCCGACGATTCCGTAGGTGTAGCCGGCCAGACTGCCGATGCCGTCGATCGAGTCGGCGGAATAGAGCCGCTCGGCGAGCGTCAGCCGTTTTGCCGCGGTCACCAACTCGGGGCTGAAGCCGGATTTGAGCACCTGATCGAGCGTTGCTTGAAAGACGGTTTGCGCTTCCGCACCGGTGTGTCCCGGATTGAGAACGACGAATACGTTGAGCAAGCCGCCGTGCAGCTGCGTGTCGGCGTCGGTCTCGATTCCGAGCGCGATATTGCTCTGAACCAACGCCTGGTAGAACGGCGAACGCTGGTTTTCCAAGAGCGTTGCCAGCGTGCTGATGGCCGGTTCTCCGCTCTGCTTGTCGCCCGGAACCGAATACGCGAGGTCGAGAATTTCAAATGGAAACGGAAACTCGGCTTCGACGGTTCGTCCGGTCGCGGCCACCGGATTACGGTCGGTCTCCGGCGGCAGCTTCTTGCCGGGTATCGCTCCGAAAAGGCGCCGCGCTTTGGCGAAGATCGCTTGGTGCGAGACGTCGCCGGCGACGACCAGCGTGGCGTTGTTGGGCGCGTACCACTCGCGATAGTAGCGCGCGATGTCGGCGACCGTCGCGCTCGCAACGTCGTTGCGTTCGCCTACCGGAGTTCGCCCCGCCGGCTGCCCGGGAAAGGCCGCCGCGCGAACCCGTGAGAGCAAGTTGAAAAATGGCGAGCTGGCGTCACCGTCGAGTTCGTTGAGCACCGCGTTGCGCTCGACCGCCCAATCCGAGGCCCGCAGGGCGGCGTGCTGCATGCGGTCGGCCTCGATGAACAGCGCGACGTCGACTTTGTCGGACGGCAGCTCGAAATAGAACTGCGTGTAATCGTACGTGGTTTCCCCGTTCATTTGGGCGCCGAGCCGGGCGACGATGTCGTCGAGGCCACCCGCCGAGATCTCGTTGGTCCCACGGAACATCATGTGTTCGAGCGCGTGCGCCAAGCCGGTTTTCCCGGCCGTTTCGTCGAGCGACCCGAATCCGTACCACACCGACGTTTGAACCACCGGAGCCGCGCGATCCTCAACGACCACGACTTTGAGCCCATTGGAAAGCGACGTCGTAAAGATGCCCGCGTCCCCTGGACCGTTTTGCGCCGTGGCACCGGCGGGAGCGAGGACGACGAAGGCGAGCGCCAACAACCCGGGCGCAACATGTTTCACAGCGTGGTAACTCCTAAATAATAGGCAGCGGTCGCGTCGACCGCGGCTCGTGGAACGCAGCCGACGAGTTCGCTGCATGCCGTTGCAATGCCGCGTTCGGCCGCCAGGGCGCGAATCAACTCGACCACCCGGTAGAGCGGCGTCGCGTTGGGGTTCGTGACGTTGAGCGAAACCTGCACGTTTCCGTTTTGCAAAGGAAACGCGAGCGCGCGAATCCCGCGCAGACCCCCGCCGCGCTCGCGGATGGACCGGGCGATCGCCCGGGCCGCCGAAACGTCCCCACTCGCGAGTTCAACGTTGAAGGCGATGAGGACGTCGCGGGCTCCGATGGCAACCGCACCCGCGGTTTCGTGCTTGGCGACGTCGCCTTCGTCGGGAGCCCAGCCGGGCTGAGTAAAGCGAAGGTCGAGTCCCTCGTACTCCCCCTGTCGCACCGCCGGCAGCGAGTGGCGGGCTTCATGCCGTGCGGCGGCGCCGTAATAGAAGGAGGGAATGCGGTAGCGATTCCAGATCCTGGCGCCGGCCCGGTGCGCCAGGGCGGCGGCTTGCTCCAGCGTTGCGCCGGCGAGCGGGACGAACGGCAGCACGTCGAG
>JBAUZB010000170.1:0-3101 GCA_049585095.1 Candidatus Tumulicola sp. | reverse complement strand
ATACCGTGGTGATCGACGTGTTCGCCACGTTCGTGGGTTGCACGCGCGGCGTGACGCCATGTTTTGCGACGCAAGACGATTACGACGCCACCGACGCGTTCAGTCCGAACCGCTTGCTCGATTCATTCGCCATGCAACTGGTGTTGCGCACCGACGCGGCGCCGGGGCTTCCACAGGATCCGTGGCTTTCGATGGGACCGACCGCAACGGCGCCGGATCTGCCGAAAGTGCAAGAGGAAATCCTCGACGCGAGCAGCGGCCCCGGTTCGGCGGCGTACGGTTCGGCCGCGACGCCGGCGGAATACCCGCCCGGATTCGACGCGACCTCGGTGTTTCTCGCGCGGCTCACGATTCCGGCCACGCCGGTGACGGGATCGGCACCGACGCTGACGCTCGGCAATATCGGAATCGACAACTTCAAGCGGCTGTTCCTGTATTCGAGTTCGCTGGTCGCGCGCTGGAACGGCTTCCCACCGGTGCCCAGTTCGTAACGTCATTGCGCAGGATTTCGCGTAGGAGATTTTTATGATCAGCTACACGCAAGGTGATTCGCGTCCGACGCTCACGCAGGACGACCTCACCACCTATCAGGGTAACGGCTCGGTGGTTCTCAACAGCCAGCGCACGCGACCCTTCTGGTTCGATGGGCGATTCTTGGCGGCGCGCGATCTGGCGCGCGAACAGGACTACTTTTTGCAGCGTCAATCCGACTTGGGACAAGCCGCCGGCTTTGGCGTGGTTCACGGCTTGTGGGTGCAAACGCCGGACTCGCCGGCGAATCCCAATGCGAGCGCCGACACCGTCGTCATCGGCGCGGGGCAGGGCGTCACGCCGTCCGGCGAGCTGGTGCTGTTGCCGTCCGACCTAACGATCATGCTCTCGGATCTGGCCGACGAAGAAAATTTGGACGCGCAATTCGGAATATCGGCGATGCCCAAAACGCCTACGCGAAACCGAAGCGGTCTCTTCGTGCTCGCACTGCGCCCGGTCGAGTTCACCGCGAACCCGATCGTGTCGTATCCGACGACGATTCAAGGCACGCGCACCACCCACGACGGCGATATCGTCGAGGCAACCGCGGTCACGCTGGTGCCGTATCCGGATCCGGTGAGCAGCTACGACGCGACGCTGCGGCGCACCGCGCTCGCGCGGCAGATTTTCGTCACCGGCAACGCGGCGCAACTTTCGAGCGACCTGCTGCCGATTGCGATGGTCAGCCTGCAGCGCGGCGCGATCGAATGGGTCGATCCGTATCTGGTGCGCCGCGACACCGGCCCTGAATACAGCGGTTTGCGCTTCGGGCTTACCGATCCGGCGGCGCAACGAGCCTTCATGATGCAATACGACGCGCAGTTGCAGGAAACGATGGCCGCGCGGAAAGCCGCCGCGCTTTCGGCAAATTTTTCTGCCGCTAACTATTTCCAGGCGCTGCCGCAAGCCGCCCGGTTTCCCCTGGCCAGTATTTCGGTTACCGGCCCAAACGCGGCCGCCACGTTTTCGCAGACCTTCTTTCCGGCGCAACTCGACGTCCGCCTCAGCATCATCCCGGTTGACGAGATTGCCGCGTTGATCGCCGACAGCATGTCGCTTCCGCCGCTGGACCTCACGCTGCCGCAGGACGCCTATGCCAACCTGGCGGTGTTCGCGCTGATTCCGGTCGCGCGCGCCGACTTTGCCACGCTCAAGAACTCGTTGCCGGTGCTTGCGCCGACGACGACCTTACCGCAAGTGCTGAGTTTCCGGCCGCCGATCGAGCTGCTGCGGTTGTATCAAGGCGCGTCGACCGGAATCACGCCGTCGGCAAGTGCCAACGCGACGTGGGCGTCGGCGATCGGCACGCAAGTCTATGGCTACTACGTTCGGCGCCGAGCCACGCCGACGTTCGTTGACTTTTCGACCCCGAGTCCGAGCTAGAACGACGGTGAGGTAAGGCCATGCCCACTACGCGCATCGCGAATCCCGAACCCGGCGAGAGCCTTGCCGGGATCGATCCGCAGTTACTTCAGCAACTCGACGCAGGCTGGCGCCATCGCCTCAACCTCTTTACCGGCCGCGCGCTCGGAACCGACGCGCTGGATAAGGAACAGCTGTACCGGTCGGGACTTCTCGCTACGCTCGGACAAGCCGTCACTCCGGGGATCGTCAACGGGCTGGTGCTTTCGCTCGACGCCTCAACGCCGGATCCGCTGCTCACGGTGACGCCGGGCTACGGGATCGCCGCTTCGGGCGAAGACGTAGCGCTGGCGCGCACGCTGCAGACACGGTTGAGCACGCTGGCCGTCATCGATTCGGCGACGGGCCTGGCGATCGCCGATCCCGACACGCTGCTCAAAGCCGATTTCCGCAGTTATGCCGCCGATGCGGGAGGTCTGCCGGCCGGCGTTTTCGTGTTGCAGCCGATCGTGGCGCAAGTGAACGGACAGACGTTCGACGACGGAAGCGGACCGCTGGAGGTCAGCGGTAATCTGAACGCATCCTGCGATCAGGACCCCGAGGAGTATGCGTTCGAGGATTGGCAAACCGCCGACGGGTTGCAGCTCGTCTTCGTTCCGTGGCCGGCGGCCGACGCGACCTTGCCGCTGCCGGCGGCGAACCCGCAAGCGACGTTCCGCAACCGGCTGGTCTATACGGTCTTCGCGGCGGAAACGCAACTCGAGTCCGACGCCGTGCTGCCGTGGATGACGGTGGGCGTCCCGGTGGCGCTGGTCGCGTTCGACGCTCCGGGCCGGATCGTATGGGAAGCCAATACGGCATTTTCCGCCGGTCAGATGGTGACCGACGCGAAGGGCAACGTTCAACAGGTACAAACACCGGGCATCTCCGGCGCGGCTGCGCCGGCGTGGAACGCAACGGTCGGCGCAGCCACGACCGACGGCGGCGTTACATGGATCAACACCGGGCCGCGAACTTGGCAAGCAAAAGCGGCATACGTTGCCGGTCAAACGGTGGTCGACTCGAACGGTTACCTGCAAAACGCGACTAGCGCCGGAACGTCGGGCGCGGCGCAACCGGCCGTGTGGAACGAAACGCCCGGCGGCACGACCCAAGACGGAACGGTCGCGTGGACCAACGCAGGATTTACATGGCAGCCGCTCTTCGTC
>JBAUZB010000169.1:0-4750 GCA_049585095.1 Candidatus Tumulicola sp. | reverse complement strand
CGATTCTGGGCGCGACCCAAGACTATCTCGACCTCCGGTACGCGGGCAGCGACCGGATGCTGGTGCCGGTTACCCAAATGCACCAGATCGCGAAGTACTCGGCGGCCGAGGGTCAGTCGCCGCGGCTTTCCAAAATGGGCGGCGCCGATTGGGCACGAGCGAAGTCGCGGGTCTCCGAATCGCTGGCAAAGATCGCCGACGGCCTGGTCCAGCTCTACGCTAAGCGCGAGCTGACGCAGGGATTCGCCTTCGGCCCGGACACGCCGTGGCAAACCGAAATGGAAGAGGCCTTCCCGTACGAACCGACCCGCGACCAGCAGAAAGCTATCGACGAGACCAAGCGCAACATGGAAGCGACGCGGCCGATGGACCGGCTGGTCTGCGGCGACGTCGGTTATGGGAAAACCGAAGTCGCCATGCGTGCCGCGTTCAAAGCTGTCGCCGACAAGAAGCAAGTGGCGGTTCTGGTGCCCACGACGCTATTGGCAGATCAGCACTACCGTACGTTCGGCGCACGCTTCGCGGGTTTTCCGCTTCGAATCGAAGAGCTCTCGCGATTCACGAGCCGATCCGATCAGAAGCAGATCTTGCAGGCTCTCGCCGAGGGCAAAGTCGACGTCGTTATCGGGACGCATCGCCTCCTGCAAAAGGACGTGGCCTTCGCCGACCTCGGCTTGATCGTCATCGACGAAGAGCAGCGCTTCGGCGTGATGCACAAAGAGCGGCTCAAAGAATACCGCACCAGCGTCGACGTGCTGACGCTTTCGGCGACGCCGATTCCGCGCACGTTGCACATGTCGCTGCTTGGCGTGCGCGATCTCTCGCTGATTCAGACTCCGCCGAAAAACCGCATGTCGATCAAGACGCTGGTGGTTCCGGCCGGCGACGCCGTCGTCCAGCACGCCATCGCCGCCGAATTGGACCGCGGAGGTCAGATTTACTATTTGCATAATCGGATCGAGTCGATCTACGCGGTGAAGAACGCGCTCGCAAAGCTGGTCCCGCGGGCGCGCATCGGGGTCGGTCACGGGCGCATGAGCGAACGCGAGATCGAGCCGATCATGCGGGCGTTCATCGAAGGCGAGCTGGACGTTCTCGTCGCCACCACGATCATCGAAAACGGCATCGACATTCCGAACGTCAACACCATGGTGATAAACGACGCCGATAAGTTCGGACTGGCACAGCTGTACCAGCTGCGCGGCCGCGTCGGACGTTCGAACCATCAGGCCTACTGCTATCTACTCTACCAAGGCCACAAGGCATTGACGGAAGAAGCCAAAGCGCGCCTCGAAGCGATTCGGAACTTTACCCATCTGGGTTCCGGACTTCAGATCGCAATGCGCGACTTGGAGATCCGAGGCGCGGGAAATTTGCTCGGCGCCGCACAGTCCGGATTCATCGCGTCGGTCGGATTCGACACCTACTGCGAGATGCTCGCCGAGGCGATCGCGCAACGGCGCGGTATGGACGCCCCTTTGGAAGATCGCCGGGAAGCGGTGATCGACGTCAAGATCAGCGCGTTCATTCCGAGCGATTACATCCCGCAAGTCTCGCAAAAAATTGCGGTGTACCAGCAACTGGCCAAGGCGCGCGCCGAAGCCGAGGTCGAGGAGATCGCCGACGGCGTCCGCGACCGCTTCGGCCCGTTTCCGTTGCCGCTCGAACATCTCGTCGAGCTGACCAAGCTTCGCACCATCGCGCTGTCGAAACACGTAACGCGGGTAGTGGTGGACGAAACGCGTTTGACCCTCGGCGTGGGATCGGGATTCAACCTGGATCCCGCAGCTATTCCAACGTTTCAATCGCTCACCAAGAACCGGTTTCGCTTCGCCGAGGGGCGAATTCTCGTCGACCTGCCCCGCGCCCGGGAGCGCCAGCGGGCCGAAGGCGTCTGGATGCCCCTCTTGCGCCGCCTTCTCGAGGCGATGTAGGCGGCTCGAGAGTCCTGAGAATCTGCCGAGAGGAGCCCGGGGGTTCCGCGCGAACCAGCGAACGCAAAGCGGAGCCTTCGCCCCGCTTACTATACACTGACCTTTTTCCTGTGGAGCCGACAATGTCGAAAGCCCAACGTCTCATCGCGGGCCTCGCAGCCCTGCTTCTCGGCGCCGCGCTGGCGGCATGCTCCGGCGGCGGCGCGGTTGCGACCGTGAACGGCGAGCCGATCAGCAAATCCTCCTTCGAAGACAAGCTCGAAAGCAGCCCCGGAGCGCGCAACACCTTGCAACAACTGGTGCAAGAAGCGCTCATCCTTCAATACGCCAAGAACAACAACATCACGGTCACCGACGACGAAATTACTAAGCGCGAAGACGATCTCAAGGGAAACTTTCCGAGCGGATCGTGGGACGAGATGCTCAAGGCGCGCGGGCTCAGTGAGGACGACGTCAGGCAGGCCCTGCGCGAACAGATCATTCTAGACAAGGCGCTCGAGAACAAGGTGACGATCACGCCGGCACAGATCAGCGCCTATTTCGATAAGAATCGCGCCGCTTTCGACAAGCCCGAACAGATCAAGGCGCGTCACATTTTGGTTCACGACTTGGCGACCGCGAACAAGGTGGAAGCGGCGCTGAAATCGGGGCAGAACTTTGCCGACGTCGCCAAACAATACTCGACGGATCCCGGCAGTAAGGACAAGGGCGGCGAGTTGGGCCTCTTCCGCCGCGGACAGATGGTGCCGGCGTTCGACAAGGTGGCGTTCTCGATGACGCCCGGCCAGATCAGCGCGCCGGTCAAATCGCCGTTCGGCTATCACATCATTCAGGTCGAAGCCGTCCAGCCCGGTGTCAAAGGCACGCTGGCCAACTCGTCCGACCGAATCAAAACGATGTTGCGGCAGCAGCAGGAAGCGCCGCTGATCCAGCCGTTCCTCCAGGGACTGCAGCAGTCGGCGAAGATCGTCGTAATCGATCAGCGTTTCGCCGATCTGTTCCCGTCGCCGCCGCCGGGCGCGGAACCGATGGGCTCGGCGGCCGCGTCACCAGCGCCCACGAAGTAACGGCCGAGCTCGCATTGCTCCAAGGCCTCGGCCATGCGCCGGGGCCTTTCCATAGGCCGTCGCGAAATCGCGCAGCCATGCTCGTTCGCATCGCAGGATTAGGGCCGGGCGATCCCAGCCTGCTGACCATCGGCAGCCTCGACGCGCTGCGCGCCGTCGGTCGCGCGGTCGCACTGATGGCGCCCCCGGAGTTGAGCGGGTATTTGAACCGCAACGGCGTGGAAATCGTACGCGGGCTGATCGGCGACCCCGCCCTATTCGTGCGCGGCGGCAGTGACGAAATCGCAGGCTTCGTCGGACGCTTGCGCGACCGAGAGACCGCCGACCTCGGGCTCGGCGTGCTGGGCAATCCGCTCTCCGACTTTCCCGGTCTACCGTCGCTGCTTCGGCTACTCGAACGCGCCGACATTGCTGCGGAAATCGTTCCGGGAATGCCTCGCTCGACGCTTTCCGCATCGATCGCCTTGCCGCTGGTTCCGCTGCCGCCGCAATCTTCGCTACATTCGTGGGACGATCTGATCGAAATCATGGCGCGCTTGCGCCTGGGTTGCCCATGGGATCGCGAGCAGACGCATCGTACGTTGGTTCCCTATCTCATCGAAGAAACGTACGAGGTGGTCGAAGCCATCGAAAGCGGCGACCTGGACGCGCTCTGCGAAGAGCTCGGCGACTTGCTCCTGCAAATCGTCTTTCACTCGCAGGTCGCCACCGAAACCGGTAAGTTCAGCGTCGCCGACGTGGTCAATGCTCTTTCGAACAAGATGGTGCGCCGGCATCCGCACGTCTTTGGCGACGCGGTGATCGAAGACGTCGACGCGCAGTGGCGCAACTGGGAGAAACTCAAGGCGCTCGAAAAAACCGGACGCAACCGCAAGAGCCGGCTCGACGGCATTCCAAAGCATCTGGGTGCGCTGCAACGCGGTCAGCGAATGCAGGAAAAAGCCTCGCGTGTCGGTTTCGATTGGGTCGATGCGGGCGGCATACTCGAAAAGCTGGACGAGGAACTGCGCGAACTTGCGCAAGCGCGACGGAAGGGCCAAGACGATCCGCACGTGCGCGAGGAACTCGGCGACGTGTTCTTTACTCTGGTGAACCTTTCGCGCGCGCTCGGGATCGACGCGGAAACGGCGATGCGCCAAGCCAACGAGAAGTTCTACCGGCGCTTCGGTTTCATGGAAGAACGCGCCGCCGCGGGCGGGAAAACCCTATCCGACCTGTCGCTCGACGAACTCGAGGAACTGTGGCAACTGGCGAAGACTCAAGCGGCGTAGCGCGCCTTCGCGTACGCATGAGCGCGCACGACGCCCACTACGGCGGCAACCTCGTCGACGGGGCGCGCATGCTCGCGCTCTTCGGCGACGTCGCGACCGAACTGCTGATTCGGCTCGACGGCGATGAGGGTCTGTTCGTCGCCTACGATTCGGTCGAGTTTCTGGCGCCGGTGTACGCCGGCGATTACGTCGAGGCCGACGGACGCATCGTCAACGTCGGCAAAACGTCGCGCCGCATGGAGTTCGAAGCGCGCAAGGTTGTTGCGGCGCGGCCCGACGCCGGCGACAGTGCGGCCGACGTGCTCGATCCACCGGTCGTCGTTTGCCGCGCGTCCGGCACCTGCGTCACTCCAAAGTCGAAAAAGCGCCGTTAGCCGACCTCGGTACGCATCGTCGACCCGCACCGCGTGCCGACCCGAGGGCCTCTGGACGCGGAGCGGAGGCACGGAGGCCGAGAGCGACGCGCCAGGGAGTAGGG
>JBAUZB010000168.1:0-2037 GCA_049585095.1 Candidatus Tumulicola sp. | reverse complement strand
GCCGGGGGTTGGACCGAAAAATCTCGTCACGCCCGGCGTCACGGGATTCATCGCGGCGACCGACGCTGAATTTCTGCCGAGAACTGTCGAACTTTGCCGCCCTCCAGAACGATTGCGAAGCCGCGCGAGACCGTGTTCTCGGAGCTTCGTGGGACGCTGCGTTTGAGATGACCTACACGAATATCGCTATTGCCTGAGAAAACAGGAAGCGACTGGGCCAGCAGGCGGCGCCGGCATCTTCGCCCGCAAGCAAGTTCCCGCCGCTTAGTTACTGCGCGTTCACGACGGCGCGCACTCATTTCACCGCTTTGACGACAGTGATTTTCTGACCGTCGTGAGCGAACTCGACCGGGCCCCCGTAAGAAGTGTGGATCGAGCGGAGCACGTCCGCTGAGCGATCCTCGACGACCGGCGGAATGTGGCTGAGCAAGACGTGCTTCGCGCCGGCAATTTTTGCGGCTTCGCCCAACTGCTTCGGCGGCGTGTGCAGCGTCAGCAGAATCGCGGGGGTGTCGGGCGGATCGAGAATTGCCGCGTGTACAACGAGGAGATCCGTGTCCTTCGCGAGTTGCTCGAGATTTGCGAGCGCCGAAGCATCCATATCTCCCGAGAACGTGATGCTCTCGTCCTTGAATTCGACGCGATACCCGACCGACGGGCAATCGCCGTGATGCGTGGCGATTTCGCGAACGTGCAGATCACCGTCCGAAAAGATTTCTGTTTCCGCTGTGTTGAGAGCGATCGCGAGATCTTTTCCGTTGATCGTCTCTTCGACGCCGAAGCCTCGCTGGTATTCGTAAATTCCGCCGCGATCGAAGATCAGGTGCAGAAACTTCGTCGTGCTCGGAAATTCGCCGCCGCCGTCGGGACCAAAAACGTGAAATGTGATGGGATCGTCGCTGGAAAGTGAGCGCGCGTTGAAGACGGACGGTAGGTCGGCACTGTGATCGATGTGGAGATGCGTGAGCAGCACGACGTCCATTTTGTCGAGGTCGAGATTGAGTTTGCCGATTTCGACGAACGCGCCGGAACCAGCGTCGACAAGAACGCGCGGAACGCCTGCGATCAAGACGATGTAGCTGGTTTCGCCGCGCCCGAACGAACGCGGCCCCCCGGAGCCGAGGACGATCAACTCCATCGCTGGGCGGATCGGAGCGACACGGTGTTGAGCGCTTTGATTTTGTGCCATTGCGCTAGGCGGTAACGCAGCCAGAGACGCGCCCGCCAGAAATAGAGCGAACGCCGACAGCACGGCGCCGAAGCGCGGAATGTACATGTTTACCATCGGAGTGCGACTCCAAGCATCGGTTCCGATGGTAGCTCGCATTGCACGCGCAGCGATAGCGTCAGCTTTGGATTTGCTCGGTGATGACGATTTCTTCCGATTGATGCGCGTTGGACTTGGCGTGACGCGGAATAAATCCACGAGCCGCCAGCAGCTCGGCGTTCAGCAGTGCCGCGCCTGCCGCTCCACGCACAAGATTGTGCGAGAGTAGCGTCAGCTTGATATCGAGCAGCGGGCATTCGCGCACGCGCCCGACCACGGCGGCCATCCCGTTGCCTGTGTTTACATCGCGCTTTGGCTGTGGGCGATTGTCATCGTCGAGAACCTCGATCGGATTGCGCAGCGCCGAAGGCAGCGATGCGATTTCAGGATCGACCTCGAAGTTGCGCAGCGCTTCGCGCACTTCTTCGGTCGATGCTATCTTTTTCATGCTGATGCTGACGCATTCAAGGTGACCGTCGAGGACCGGCACGCGATTGCAATGCGCGCTCAGTCCAAGTCCCGCGTCGACGAATCGGCGTCCGTCCCAGCGGCCGAGGAGTTTCTGCGGCTCGGACTCCATCTTTTCCTCTTCGCCGCTGATGAACGGCACGACGTTACCGTGAATGTCCATCGAAGCGACGCCGGGATAGCCCGCGCCGGACACAGCTTGCAGCGTGACGACAAAAATTCGCTCGAGTCCGAAAATATCGGCGAGAGGTTTGAGAACGAGCACGAGACCGGCTGTCGAACAATTCGGATTCGTCACGATG
>JBAUZB010000167.1:0-2922 GCA_049585095.1 Candidatus Tumulicola sp. | reverse complement strand
GGAAAAGGCGCCCCTACCGAGGACGCAACCGCGAATTTTTTCGCGCTTTACGCCGCGATGCGTAAGCCGGGATTCCGCAAAGCGCCCTCCGGACGGATGGAGCGCTTTTTCGTTCTTGCAACCTCGCACTCGAGAAAAGAGAATCGCGTTATGCCGACCGCCCGAAAAGAGACTGCCGTCAAGGCGCTGCGCGACCGGCTGGCCGGCGCACAAAGCCTGTTCTTGACCGACTATCAGGGGCTGACCGTCGACGAAATCACCAAACTTCGCGGTGAGCTTCGCAAAGACGGCAGCACCTATTCCGTGGTGAAGAACACGCTCTTCCGAATTGCCGGCGGCGACCTCGCCGCGCGGTTGGACGAGTTTCTCGTCGGACCCACCGGCATCGTCTTCGCCGGAGCGGATCCGGTCGCACCCGCCAAGGCGTTGCGGGCCTTCAGCGATGCGACCAAAAAACTGGGTATCAAAGCGGCCTATATCGACGGCGACGTCGTCGGTGCCGCACAAGTCAACGTGCTTGCCAAATTACCGCCCAGGATCGAACTCGTCGCCCGGCTGGTCGGATCGCTCGCCGGCCCGCTGCGCGGTCTCGTGACCGTACTTTCCGGAAATCAAAGCGGCCTCGTCCGCGTGCTCACTGCCGTCCGCGAGCAAAGAGAAGCCGCGGCATCAAACGCTTAAGGAGATCGACCGTATCATGGCACTTGCCGAACTCATCGACCAAATCGACAAACTCACCGTTCTCGAACTCGCGGACCTCGTGAAGCAGCTCGAGGAAAAATATGGCGTATCGGCCGCGGCACCGGCGGCGATGATGGCCGCTCCCGCTGCGGCCGCCGCCCCAGCCGCCGAACAGACCGAGTTCGACGTCATTCTCGCCGAAGCCGGACCTGAAAAGATCAAAGTGATCAAAGCCGTTCGCGAGCTGACCAGCCTCGGATTGACCGAAGCGAAATCCTTCGTTGAAAGCGCGCCAAAAGCGGTGAAGGAAGGCGTGAACAAAGACGAAGCCGAGCAGGTCAAGAAGAAACTGGAAGAGGCCGGCGCAAAAGTCGAAATCAAGTAAACACCGCCTAATTCGCGCATCGCATGGGCGCCTCGGGGTTCACCGTAACCTGGTGAACTGCGACCCGAGGCGCCTCGCGCTGCAAGAAACCAAACGTTTCCTACCCGAACGAGAAGACGGCGAATGATGCAACCCAACGCCAGCGGTCCGTGGTGGCTGCAGCTCATCCCGGTGGCCGTGATTCTGGCCATCCTGGCAGTTCGTTACGTTCGCCCGCAACGCATCAGCGTCACCCGCATGTGGATTTCACCGCTGATTCTGGTCGTGCTGACCGCCTGGGCGATCTACGGTAACGAAATATTGAATCCGTCTCCCGCGTGGGAAATCGCCGCAGCCATGTTCCTCGGCGTCGTCGCCGGTATTCCGTTCGGTATTCTACGCGGGCTGCACACCGACGTTCGCCCGACCGAACGCCGCAACGTGATGTACCTCGGCTCCACCTGGGTTACGATCGTAATTTTTTTGGCGGCGTTCGGGTTGCGCGCAATCGTTCGAATCGCAATGCCGCACCGCGGCAGCCTGTCGAGTGCAATCGGCGACGGCTTACTCGGGTTTGCCATCGCGTTCATCGTCGCGAGTTATATCGTCATCTTTAAGAAGTACGAAGCCGAAGTCGCCGGACGCCTGGCTTCGGAGCCGGCGCCGCCGGTCGCGTAAGCCTACGGCTGCGGGGGATAGCCTTGCTGCGGTGGATAGCCTTGCTGCGGTGGATAGCCTTGCTGCGGCGGCGGCGTTGCCAGTGGCGTGGCTTGCGTTTCGTCGGAGCTGAAAGCCCCGAAGGTGGCGGGATCGCTGCGGAAGAGATTTTCGAGGTCGGAAATGCGGTGGTCGTCGCGCGGGTGATCCGATAGCATTTCGAACGAGCTGCTTTGCGGCTTGGACTGATAACGCGCAAACAGCCAAACCAGCCCGTAGGGGTTAAAGCCGGCTTGAGCGCAGGTGTAGGCCCCGGCGCGATCGGCGCTCGATTCGACCGTGCGCGAGAACGTCATCGCTTGCGCTCCCGCACCCAAACCCACGGCCATCTGCCCGAGCATATTGTTGCCCATCAGAATTCCCAAAACGCCGGCGGCCGTCTGCAAGCCCTGATCTTTGTGGGCGTTGTTGTACACGTCGTGGTGGATGTCGTGCGAAACCTCGTGACACAGCACGCCGGCCAACTCGTCTTGATTTTTAGCAAAGCTCATCATCGCGGTCGTCACATACACGTTGCCGCCCGGCACCGCAAACGCGTTCGGCGAGGCCTCGTTCACCAAGATGAAGTGAAACGGCGCGAAGTATTGCGGGCCGGCAACGCCGGCAATGCGTTCCGCGATCGGAGCGAGCACGCCGTAGTAGGGCGACGACTGAACGATTTCGCCGCGCTGCGCGAGTTGCATGAACTGCTGTCCACCGATCTGCATCTCCCATTGTTCCTGTTGGGGATCCGTCGCTGCCGCCGCGGTGCACAGGGACGATACGAACGCCGCCGCCAAAGCCGCAACGGCGCGTCTCGAAAAGCTGCTCGCCATCGCTTCATTCTAAGCGAAGCGGCGCCCGCTTCGACGCCGAAGCGGGTTGAAATCGGCTAAAAATCGATGAGAGAAAAGCCGATTACGGGTAGGGCGACGCCGCCGTTAGTGGACGAGGAAGCCGACGAGCAGCAGAGCCACGATGTTCAGCACCTTGATCATTGGAGTGATTGCCGGGCCGGCCGTATCTTTATAGGGGTCGCCGACCGTGTCGCCGGTGACCGCAGCCTGGTGCGCAATCGAACCCTTGCCACCGTAGTTTCCGTCTTCGATGTACTTCTTGGCGTTGTCCCAAGCGCCGCCGCCGGTCGTCATCGAGATCGCCACGAACAGGCCGGTGACGAT
>JBAUZB010000166.1:0-7389 GCA_049585095.1 Candidatus Tumulicola sp. | reverse complement strand
AATGTCGCCGGGCGCCGAGCTCATGGACACGCCGGGCGTTCTGGTGCCGAAGATTGCGACCAAGCAGGCACAGTGGATGCTGGCGGTTTGCGGCGCCGTTCCGCGCGACCGCTACGATCCGGAGCAGGTCGTCACCGCATTCCATCGCTGGCTGGTGCAGCAACGCCCGCGCACGCGCGTGCCCGATCTCGAATCGTTCGCGCGCGCGCGTGGCTTGATCCGCCGCGGCGGCGAACTCGATTATCACAACGCCGCCCAATCCTACATCCGCACGCTCAATGAAGGCACGTTCGGACGCATCACGTTCGAGCACGTCGGCGATGACGCTAAAACAGCGTAAAGCCAAGACCGCCTACGAACGCGAACGGCGCCGGCTTCACCGGCTGCACCGTTTCGAAACGGCCGCGCGCGAACGGGGTTTCACGCTGGTCGGCGGCGTCGACGAGGTCGGCCGCGGACCGCTGGCCGGACCGGTCGTGGCGGCGTGCGTGGTCGCCTCCGAACCGCTCTTCATTCGTGGCCTCAACGATTCGAAGCAGGTTCGTCCCGAGTTACGCGTGGAGATCGCCGAAAGCGTGAAAGCCGTCGCCGTCGCGTGGGCGATCGGCGTTGCCAGCGTGGCCGAGATCGACCGGCTCAACATCTACTGGGCGAGCGTGCTCGCGATGGAGCGTGCCATCGCCGGTCTCGCCTGCCAACCCGAGTACCTGATCACCGATGCCGTTCGCATTCGTTCGTATGGCGGACCTCAAGAACCGTTGATCCAGGGCGATGCACGCTGTGCCGTCGTCGCCGCCGCCTCGATCGTAGCAAAGGTGCATCGCGATCGGCTTCTCGTCGAACTGGACCGCGAAGAACCGCGCTACGGATTCGCGCTGCACAAGGGTTATGCGACGCCATTGCACATCGAGGCTCTGCGTCAGCACGGTCCGTGCGTTCACCATCGCTCGAACTGGGCGCGCGTGCGCGACGCTCAGCTGGCCTTCGGATTCGAGTTCGATGCCGGATTCGAGTAACGGCGCCAAGGGACGCGCCGGCGAAGATCGCGCCGCCGCGTTTCTGCAAGCGCACGGCTACCGCGTCGTCGCGCGGAACGTTCGCGTACCGGGCGGCGAAATCGACGCGGTCTGTCTCGACGGCTCGACGCTGGTCATCGTCGAGGTAAAGCGGCGCGATTCGCTGCGATTCGGTTCCGCGCTGGCGGCCGTCGGCGCGCGTAAGCGGGCAACGCTGCGGCGCATCGCGGCCGACTACGCGCAGATCGTCGCGCCCTCGGCCAAGCTTCGCTTCGACGTCGTCGCGGTCAACGGCGACCGGCTCAGCCTGCACCGAAACGCGTTCTGAGAGCGACATGTCGACGACGTTGAAACCCGAGTTGCGCCGGTCGGTTACGCCCTGGGGTTCATTTTCGTGGGGTTATTCCGACGTCGGCGCCGACATCTTCGTGGGCTTGGGTCTGGTGCTGGCGGCGGCCGCGGGAGCCTCCAACGTCGCGTTTCTTTTCGCCGGCATCGTCTACGTGTGCATCGGGCTGGCCTACACCGAACTGGCCGCGACTTATCCGGTTGCCGGCGGCGGGCAGTATTTCGTGCTGCGCGGGCTCGGCGATATCTTCGGCTTCATCGCCGGCTGGACGGTCTTACTCGACTTCACCATCGACATTACGCTCTTTGCCTGGACCTGCGTCGACTATTCGAGTCAGCTTATTCCGGTGCTGACCGGCTCGATTCACCCGTGGGTGCACTTTTTGGTGACGCTCGGTCTCATCGTCGGCTTGGTCGTCCTCAACGTCGTCGGCGTCCGCGAGAGCACGGCGTTCAACGGCGTCGTCTCGGCGCTCGACGTGGTCAGCGAAACCAGCATCCTCTGCTTTGGTTTCCTGTTTGCATTTCGGCCGCAGCTGCTGATTCATGCGATGCAAATGAGCTGGCCGACGCCGTATCAGCTGATGCTGGGGACGTCGCTGGCGATCATTTCGTTCGTCGGACTCGAGTCGATTTCTCAAGCGGCTCAGGAGACGCAGCGCCCCGCATCGGTCATACCGCGCACCTCGATTGCGCTCATCCTGACGATTCTGATCTTCGCGCTGGCGTACTCGAATCTCGCCCTCGGCATGCAGCCGTGGCACCCCGTGACCGATGCGGCGGGCCATCCGATTCAATTCTGGCAGATCTTTCCCAACAACGGCGACAATCAGGGAAAGGCGGTGGCGCTGCTGGCGAGTCAAATTCCGTACTTCGGCGCGATCGCCGCGTTCTACGTGCCGGTTCTCGGTGCCGTGTTGCTGCTGATCTCGTCGAACTCCGGGGTGTTCGGCAGTTCGCGCATCGCCTACGCGATGAGCAGCACCAACCTGCTGCCGTCGATGTTTCAGCGGGTCCACGCGCGCTACCGAACGCCCGCGATTTCGATCGTGACCTTCGGCGGGATCGCCGTCTTGGAATTGATCTTTGCCGCCTTTCCCTCGCTGCATCCCGGGGCGATGACGGTGTACGCGCGATTTTTCCGAAACGAGACCGGGCTCAACTTTCTCGCCGATCTGTACGCGTTCGGAGCGGCTACCAGTTATTCGTTCGTGTTCGTGGCGCTGATCGCGTTACGGCTCTACGATCCGCTGAGCCCGCGAAAGTTCAAGATCCCGTTCAACCTGCCGGTCCGCGTGCGCGGCGAGCGGGCGGAGTTCCCGGTAGTCGGGGTCATCGGCTTTATCGGCATCGTTTCGATCCTGGTCTTTACCCTGTTCACCCATCCCATCGGGCGGATCGCCGGACCGTCGTGGCTGGTCTTGGGCGTCGTCGCGTATTTCGTCTACCGCCGCCATCGCGGGCTGCCCATGTTCGGCTCGCAAAAGCGCGATTGGCGCAAAGCGCAAGTCGACATCCTGCGCAACGCCGGAGAGTTGGAACTCATGGATGAGTACGTCGCCAACGTGAAGGCCAGCGATGCGCGGCGCGCAATGGCGCAAACATAACGTGCTCGCGGTTCGCACGGTACTCGCCGTGGCGCTGATCGTTTGCGGTGCGGTCGTCGTGGTTCGCGTCGCCGCTCTCGGGCTGCGCGTCGAAAGCCTCCCAGGTCTGGTCCTCGGAAGCGCCATGATCGCGCTCGGTGCGCATCGGCTTTCGCTCATCGCGCGCGTTCGCCGCGGTGCCGCGCGGTGATGCACGCAGCCGCCGTACCCACCCTGACGCCGACCGGCATTCTCGCCGCAATCGTCATCGCGGCTGCGATCTCCTCGCTGCTGTGGTGGATGCTCCATCCGCCGAAATCCCAAGTGCAGAAGCTCGCCGCCGAAACCGCCCGCGAACTCAAGCGTATGGTCGGCAGCATCATCGTTGTGTTCTCGCCGGAGATCAACTCGAGCCACATGATGGCGCTGGCGGTGAAGCTGGCCCGCGGCGAACGCTCGGAGCTGCTGGCGGTGTACGTGATCGAGGTACCGCTCACGCTGCCGCCGGACGCCGAGATGCCCGACGAGGAACGTGCCGCGCTGGATGCGCTCGGCACCGCCGAAACGATCGCCAATGCGAATAACGTTACCCTGCATACCCAGATCGTCAAGGTCCGCTCGACCAAAGAGGCGGTGCTCACAATCGCCAAACGCGAGAAAGCCGATCTGATCATTCTCGGATCGTATCTCGAGGGAAAGTACAGCGGCGCGCGCCTTGGAGGAACGATTCAAGACGTCGCGGCCGAAGCAAAATGCGATGTGCTCATCGGCGTAGAAGGAAAGCACGGCACTATTCTCGGCGAGGATTCTCTGTGATGCGACTCGGGCGAACTCTCTTTTCATGCGTTGCGTTGGGCGGCCTGATGGCGTCGATTTCGGCGTTGGGGTCGGCAACCGCGGCCCGCGCCGACAACACCGCGCCGACGATCGTCGCCTTCGAACAAGCCTTTGCGGCCACCAACGACTACACGGTCAGGGAGCACGTGCACGAGGTCAAGGGAACCGCCACCCAGGACCGCGTATATCAGGTCGCCTTCATGAAGCCGCACTTTGCGAAAACCTTGATCGAGTCGGGTGACGGTAAGGGTTCCGGCGGCGTGTGGGCAGGCGGCGATCAGGTCAGCGGGCATCAGGGAGGGTTTCTCTCGGGCATTCACCTCAAGGTCGGCCTGCACGATTCACGCGCCGTGTCGCTGCGCGGCGTGACCATTCCGGAAGGCTTGCTGCAAAACGTCGTGCACGCCTTTACGACGACTGCCGGCACGCTCTCGCAGTCCCCGGGCGGCAAGATCGGCGGCGTGCCGACCGATCGCCTCGAACTCAAAGTCGCCGACCCATCGGCCAACGGCGGCGTCAGCCAACAAATACTCTACCTATCGCAAGAAACGCACTGGCCGATCCGTCAAATTCTGTACGCGGGTTCGCAGATCGTGCTCGACGAAAGCGTCACCGATCTCAAAACCAACGTCGGCTTGACGCAATCCGATTTTCCGTTCTGACGGGCGCTCGGCTTCGCGAGTTTTGAGTTACGCCCGAGCGAGGTAGCGTTTGCGCAGTTCGTCGAGCACGACCGCGAGTAAGATGACGGCGCCGAGCACGACCTTCTGCAAGTAAGAGTCGACGTTGAGCAGGTTCATCGCGTTGTAGAGCACGCCGATCAGGAGCGCACCGAAGAACGTGCCGACGACGCTGCCGCGGCCGCCGGTGAGGCTGGTGCCGCCGACGACGACGGCGGCAATCGACTCGAGGAGTTCGTCGCCGGTTCCGGTCTGCGGCGACCCTGAAGAGAACAGCGCCATATAGAGGAAGCCGACGATTGCGGCGCACGCTCCGCTAATCACGTACACCATCGTCTTGACGCGCGCGACGTTGATGCCGGCCAGCCGCGCCGCCTCCTCGTTACCGCCGATAGCGAAAACGTAGCGCCCGAAGCGCGTGCGCGTGAGCAGTACCGACGCGGTGATAATGATGACGACCATCCAAATTACCGGAACCGGAATGCTCGGCAAGTGCAGCGCCGAGGTGAGCCCGCCGAGGAACGACCCGATTCCGGTGTTTTGAAAATCGGAAGACTGCAGCGCGACCGGGCGTCCGTGGGCCAGGATGAACGAGAGTCCGAGCGCCATTTCCAACATTGCGAGCGTCGTAATGAACGGCGGCAGGTTGAGCTTGACGACGGGCAGCGCATTGATCCACCCGGCGGCGGCGCCCACCGCAACCGCGACGATCAGCGTTACGGCGATGAGCGCGAATCCGCTCAAATGCAACGCGTTGGCGACCAGCGCCGCGACGACGCCGGTCAACGCCACCAGCGACCCGACCGAGAGATCGATCCCGCCGGTAATGATGACGAACGTTTGACCGACCCCGAGAACGCAATTGTAGGTTATCTGGCGCAACACGCGCACGATGTTGGCGGGCTCCAAGAACGACCCGTGCGACGCCGCGTTGACGACGACGATCAGCACCACCAGCAACAGCGCGGCTCCGGCGATACGCAACCAGTAGATGCGGCGCTCGCGCTCTTTCATGCCGCCGCCCCGGTTGCCGTCGCGATAACCCGATCGGGCGTCGCGTCGGCGCGGGAGAACTCGCCGGCAATCGTTCCCGCCCGAATGACCAGAATGCGATGCGACATGCCGAGCACCTCGGGCAGATCGCTCGAGACCATGACGATCGCGGCTCCGCGCGCCGCCAGCTCGAGCATTAAATGATAAATCTCCGCCTTCGCCCCGACGTCGATGCCGCGCGTCGGCTCGTCGAATAGAAATACGCGCGCTTTGCCCAAGAGCCACTTGGCGAGCACGACCTTTTGCTGATTGCCCCCCGACAGGTTGCGGACGATCTGTTCGGCCCCAGGCGTACGAATGCGCAGTTGGGTAATCATCGCGCCGGCCGCTGCGCGTTCGCGCGCCCGGTCGATGAGCCGGTCGCGCGCGACGAACTCGGCCAAATGCGCGAGCGTGATATTCTCGCGAACCGTCATGCCCAACACGAGTCCTTGCGCCTTACGGTCCTCGGTGATGAACGCGATGCCGGCCGCGATGCCGTCTTCGGGTGCGCGCAGGCGCACGCGCCGGCCGTCGATCTCGATCTCGCCGGAATCCGAAACGTCGGCGCCGGCGATCGAGCGCACGATTTCGGTTCGGCCGGCCCCCACGAGCCCCGCCAACCCGACGATCTCGCCGGCCCGCACGGCGAACGTGACGTCGTGAATCAGCGGCTTGCGGGCGAGCCCGTGAACGTTCAGCACCACCGCGGCCTGGGGGGCGACGGCAAGCAGCTCCGGAAAATGCGCGTCGAGCTGCCGCCCGACCATGGCCCGGATGATGTCGTCGGCCGGAAAGTCGGAAGCCCTCCGGCTTTCGACCGCTTTACCGTCGCGCAACACCGTCACGCTGTCGGCGATGCGCGGCAGTTCGTCCATCCGGTGGGAAATGTAAATGATGCCGGTTCCGGCGGCCTTCAGCCGGCCGATGATTGCAAAAAGGCGTTCGATCTCACGACCGCTCAGCGCCGCGGTGGGTTCGTCCATGACGATGATGCGCGCGTTGCGCGCCAACGCCTTCGCAATTTCGACGAGCTGTTGCTGGCCGACCGACAAGCGCGATACCGGGACGTCGAGCGGCAGATCGAGGCCGAGTTGGTTCAACTGATGCGCCGCGCGTTGGCGCACCGCTGGATCGTCGACGAACGGGCCGCGCGTCGGTTCCACGCCCAACGCGATGTTCTCCGGCGCCGTCAGCTGCGGAACCAGCGTGAACTCCTGGTAGATCATCCCGATTCCGAGCAGCTCGGCAGCGCGCGGCGAATCGATGTGCACCGCAATGCCGTCGATCAGAATCTCGCCTTCGCCCGCCCGCAGCGCGCCGGCCAAGATTTTTACGAGGGTCGATTTACCGGCGCCGTTTTCTCCCACGAGGACGAGCGCTTCGCCGGCGTGGAGCGTGAGCGAAACGCCGGAGAGGGCGCGAACGCCGGGAAACGTTTTCCCGATGTCGCGCATCTCGAGCAGCGGAACGCCGGTTACTGCGTTCGACGAAGTGCTGGAAATCCTCAGAAGCCTCGCGGGTTTCTACGTTTTTTTCGCGTCGGCTCGGGTGTAGGTGCCGACGGCAGTTTTCACCGCGGGCGGGGGCGTTTTGCCGCCGAAGTAATCGTGGATCACGTCGACCGTCGTCGCACCGATCTTTTTCGGGAACTGAATCGCGTCGCCGTACATCGCTCCGGCGGCAATCGCCGCGCGCGCTTCCGGCGACGCATCGTAGCCGACGATGGCCACATTCCCCGACAGTCCCGCGGCTTTGACCGCGGTCACGGCGCCCAGCGCCGAGTCGTCGTTGATGCCGAAGATGCCTTTGAGATTCTTATGCGCTTGAAGAATATCGCCGGTATCGCTGCTGGCTTTCGTGCGGGTTCCACCCGAGTCGACGTCGGCG
>JBAUZB010000165.1:0-19213 GCA_049585095.1 Candidatus Tumulicola sp. | reverse complement strand
AAGCGAGCGCGGAGACCAGTTTGGCGCGCGCGTGCGCCCGCGCGAGTCGCGACGGCGGGATGCCCGCAATCGGCGGTTCGTCGTAGCCGCTGGGCACCGGCTCGACCGCTAACCCGAGCGAGTGCAGCAACTCGAGCCGGCGGGGTGACGTGCTGGCCAAGATAATCCTCGTGAGGGGACGCGCGTGCGCCATTGGTCCGAATTCGTCTACTGGTACGTGCGGCCGCCGGCCTCGACATAACCGTCCTCGTGACGGCCCCGCGGGTCGCGATGCGTCCAGTGAATGACGCCGCCGCCCGGATAGAACTCGTACTCGCCTTTGACGACGACGCGGTCGCCGGCCGCCAGCGGGAAGGTCCCGGTAAAATCGGTATTCGCTTCGACGCGGACGACCACGTCGCAACCCGAATTCAGCCGCATCAAGAAGCCCTCGTGCGGACTGACGCGACCCGCTGCAACGCCGAGCACGCGCTCGACCCGGCCGTCGGCCACGACTTCACGGTGCGATTGGCCGGCGCGAAACGCGTCGCAGACCGCCGCATCGTTGGGCGCCGCCGCACCGGCGCATCCGACAGCGAGCGACGCGGCCAATACGGGCACGGCGACGGCGTTACGCACCCGCGTCGTCGAACCCGTAGAGCCTTTGCGCGACGATGTACTGCCACACCGGCTCGGGGACCAAGTAGCGCACGCTGCGGCCTTGCGACAGGAGCGTGCGGATGGAGGTCGCCGATTCGGGAATCTCGGGCAAATTCAGCGAGGTAACCCGTTCGCGCAGTCGATTCGGAACCGCTTCGAGGACCCGCCCCAGTGCGTCGGTCCGTACTCCGGGACGCGGCGCGATCACGAATCGTTCGAGCGATTCGAGGACTTCGTCGAATCGCACCCATGCCGTATTCACCAGCGAATCCGCGCCGATGATGAACGTGAACGAAGCGTCCGGATAGCGTTGCGCGAGGCGCGGGATCAAATCGGCGGTGTAGCCGGTCGCCTCTTCCCGCAAATCGGTGTCGTCGAGTGCGAACGCCGAATTCGTCGCGATCGCTCCGAGAATCATCGCGCAGCGATGTTCCACCGCCGCGTGCGCTTGATCGCGGTAGTGGTGAGCGTTCGCAGGAACGAACAACACCCGGTCGAGGCCTTCGCTCAAGCGTGCCGATTCCGCGACGAACAGATGCGCGTTATGGATCGGGTCGAACGTCCCGCCGAAGATGCCCAGTTTCATAGTCGAGCTGGTTTTCATGAGTACGTAAATTCGTACGGTCCGATGCGCACCGTATCCCCTTCGGCTGCACCCATTTCGCGCAATCTCTTATCCACGCCCATCTTTCCGAGCACGCGTTCGAATCGAGCCAGCGACTCGTCGGAATCGAAATTCGTCATCGCTGCCAGCCGTTCGATGCGTTCGCCGGAAAGCTCGAAAGCTCCGTCGCGGCCGCGTTCCAGTACGAAGGCATTGGCCGGAACCAGTTCTATCGTGGCCGGCGGCGGGATCAAGATTTCCGGCGCCGGTGCGTTTTCGACGAGGCGCGCCACGGCATAAACCAAATCCTGCACGCCTTCCTGCGTAGCTGCGCTGATGCCGCCGATTTCCGGATAGCGCCGGCGCAACTCGATCAGACGTTCGCGCGCGTCGGGCAAGTCGAGTTTGTTGAGCACCAGCAGTGCGGGCTTTTGCAGCAGCGCGGGACTCCAGGCGGCCAGTTCGCTTTCGATCGTCGTCTTGTCGTGAAGAATTTCGTCGAGCGTTTTCGCCCCGTCGAGCACGTGAACCAGCGCCCGCGTCCGCTCGACGTGCTTGAGAAACCGGTCACCGAGTCCGGCGCCGAGGTGCGCGCCTTCGATCAAGCCGGGAACGTCGACCATCACGAACGAGGCTTCGTCGGAAACGCGCACCACGCCGAGCTGCGGCTCGAGCGTGGTGAATGGGTAATCGGCGACTTTCGGGCGCGCCGCCGATACCACCGAAAGCAGCGTCGACTTTCCGGCGTTGGGTACGCCGACGATACCGCAATCGGCGAGCAGACGGAGTTCCAATCGCAGCGTACACTGCTCGCCGGGTTCACCCCGTTCGGCGAAACGCGGCGCCTGCCGAACGCTGGTAGCGAAGTGTTGGTTTCCCAGACCGCCGCGACCGCCCTTTGCAACCAAGATCCGTTCGCCCGGCTGCGTGAGATCCGCCAAATACGCTTCCGGTTTGCCTTCAAAAGTACGATGCACGAGCGTTCCGACCGGCACCGCAACCGTCAGGTCGTCGCCGCTCTTGCCCGATTTGTTGGAAGTGCCGCCGGGCTTACCGGCTTCGGCGGCAAAACTGCGGCGGAAGCGAAACTCGACGAGCGTCGAAAGTTCCGCGACCGCCTCCAGATACACGCTGCCCCCGTGGCCGCCGTCGCCGCCGGCCGGGCCGCCTTTCGGAATATATTTCTCGCGGCGCCACGCGACGATACCGTCGCCGCCGTTGCCGGCGGCCACCGTGATGGTCGCTTCGTCAATGAATTGCACGCTGCCGAATTATTCGGTGCGCGCGCTTGCCTCTATGCTGCCGGCCGGATGTTGACGTGTTTGCGGTTGCGCCGGTCGGTAAACTCGACCGTACCGTCGACGAGGGCAAACAGCGTGTGGTCCCGCCCGATGCCCACGTTCGTCCCGGGGTAGAACCGTGTGCCGCGCTGGCGCACGATGATGTTGCCGGCAGCGACGCTCTCGCCGCCGAACCGTTTCACGCCGAGGCGCTGCGAGTTGGAGTCGCGCCCGTTGCGCGTGGAACCGGCGCCCTTTTTGGACGCGAACAGCTGGAGATCGAAGAGGAACATAGCCGGCCGAGTATACCAGGGCGGTCCGATGCCTGGCAAGGCGCCGGCGCGGCCCCATCCTACGATCCAGCGCAAGCCAACCCTCCGGCCACCCTGGTCCGCCTTAGTGCCTGGTCAGGTCGTTGAGGATATACCGATAGACGCTGAGGTAGTCGGTCGCGAGATGAAAGAAATCCCGATCGGGAGCCGGTTTCGTGTGCTCGATCACCAGCTTGGTCAGTTCAATCGCGATCCCCTGATTGTCCATTCTTGAGCGTCTCCTTGAGTTTGGCAACAAAAAACAGCGGCCCCTATGAAGCGCCCCCGTGGCTTGCTTGTTTTAATTGGGCGGACCGTACTCCTGCGCCCCACGCCTCGCGGGTCTGTTAGTGGGTCAGTTCGAACCGCGGCCGAATCTGGTCCCGAGTGATCGAACCTGACATTCCGCAGTTCGACCGCTCCGTCGTGACCGGGCACGATGGTTGCATTAGGATTACTTACGCGATTACAAGATATTGATGCGAAGCGCGTTTATGGGTTGTGAGTTTCCCGGGTTTCGAGCGCTGCGTCGTCTCCCGGGTTACCCCGACGTCATCGAAGCGTGCGAAAAATTTGCGACTCGTTCCTTAGCTCCGATTCCAATTTTTTCCCCATCTCGCTTCGGCGGCCTTTTGGGCCGCTTTCTTACGTTGCTCGGCGGTCAGCGACTTCGCTCGCGCATGGCCGCCCTTAAGCCCGCCACGACGCCCTAGCAACACGGCAGCGGGGTCTTTCGCCTCCGGCTCTAGCTTCGGTTCTCCCCCCGCTGCCGGCGCTGGGATCGAGCCGGCCGCATCGATCGGATCCGAGGGCGGTTTGCGCGACGGCTCCGGAACCTCGGAAGCCGAATCGACCTGCCTCTTGATGTCTTGCTCGTCGGCCGTTCCTTGCTCGACGGTCGAGAGCGGGGATTGGTTCGCGTCGGACATGGGGCTGCGTGAGCGCTTAGGCATCGCTCCATGCTAGCATGGCGCCATGGTCTTCGCCACGACGGCTGACTCCAACTGGCACTACCCGGCTCTCCACATATGTGGACAACCCTGTGGAGAAAGCCTGGCGAGCAGGGGTGCGGGGCGTCGCGGAATGCTTACCGCGTATGCGAATTCGGTCGGGTGAAAACTCCGCGCCGAGCCGGTTCATAAAGCGGAAAAAAGCCCGAAACAACGTTGGCCGCCGCCTGTGGATAAGTGTATAAGGTCGTGCATAGATTCCGCAGGACCGCCGCTTGATTAAGCCAAGAGTTTGCGCCCTCCCGGGGCTGAGGCAGCCCAATTTCTTCCGACTATTTATTTAGAGGATGCAGAAGATGGCGCTTGCACTCGGCAATTCCGACATCTCGAACGAACTGTGGCAGTCGGCGCTGGGAACGCTCGAGCGCAGCTTCTCCAAGCCCGTGTTCGAGATGTGGATCAAGCCGATGCGATTCGTGGCCTACCGAGGCAACGAGTTACATCTGGCGGTGCACAGCAAGTTTGCACGCGAGTGGGTGGGCACCAAATTGCAAACGCAGATTATCGACGTATTAAGAGAAACGTTCGGTGCCGAGCTGGAGTTGCGGTTGTCGGTGGCGGAGCTACCCGAGCCGATGAACGGCCCCGGCGCTCCCCCGATAGCCCGGCCCCCCGAAGATCTGCGCACCGCGAACCTCAACGTACGCTATACGTTTGAGGAGTTCGTCGTCGGCAATTCCAATCGCTTCGCCCACGCGGCGTCGCAAGCCGTCGCCAGCGCGCCGGCACGAGCGTATAACCCCCTCTTTTTGTACGGCGGCGTCGGCTTGGGCAAGACGCATCTCATGCACGCCATCGGCCACCGCGTGATGCTCGACAATCCGAGCGCCAACGTCGTCTATCTCACCTGCGAAAAATTCACCAACGAATTTATCATCGCGCTTCAAAACAACCGCACGCCCGAGTTTCGCAACCGCTACCGCCAAGTCGACGTCCTGCTCATCGACGACATCCAGTTCTTGGCGGGCAAGGAAACGACGCAAGAAGAGTTCTTCCATACCTTCAACGCGCTGCACGAGTCGGGGCGGCAACTGATCATTTCGTCCGATCGGCCGCCCAAGGAAATTCAAACGCTCGAGTCGCGGCTCCGGTCGCGATTCGAATGGGGCCTGCTCACCGATATCCAAGCACCCGATTTAGAGACGCGTGAAGCGATCTTGCGTAAGAAGGCCGAAAGCGAAAAGATTCCCGTTCCCGACGACGTGACGTCGTTCATTGCGAAGGTTATTCCTTCGAATATCCGCGAGCTCGAGGGCGCTCTCATTCGGGTCGTCGCTTACGCCTCGCTCACGCGATCGCCGATTACCATCGATCTGGCCGCAGAAGTTCTGAAAAGTGCGGTTGCCAACGCGCCTCTGCAACGCATCACGATCGGTAAAATCAAAGAAACCGTTGCCGGCGCCCACGGGCTCACCGTCAAGGAGATGGACAACGGACGCCGCGATCAGCGCTTGGCGGCGCCGCGTCAAATAGCGATGTACGTTGCGACCGAGCTCACGAACTACTCCCTCCCGCAGATCGCCCGTGAGTTCGGAAAGAAGGATCACACGACGGTAATGTACGCGCGCGATAAAATCAAGGATCAAATGCAGCGCGACGAAGCCTATCGCAACAAGATCCGTCAGCTCATCGCGATGTGCCAAAATCCGTAGCCGCGCCGTTTTTCCATCCGACCCGATCCTCCTCGCTAAACACACGCTTGCGCACAGGGCGAGCCGGTCCACAGGGATAAGTCCCCTTTAGTTTACATGGAGTGGAAATGTGCATTCCGCGCGGCGTTCAATCCACACGTTATCCCGGGCGGAAAGCGGCGCCCTCGCAAGCAAATGGGCACTTCTTCGCAGAATGCACCGCCCTACTGCTGTTACGACTATAGGTATATCTTTTACTCCGACGAGACGCTGAGCTCTAGAACGGTTGAATATGAAGTTTACGTGTAACACGAAAGACATCGCGACTGCCGTGGGGGCCGCCAGCAAGGTGGTCAACGCGCATACGACGGTCCCGATTCTCTCCAACGTGCTCCTGCAAGCCGATGACGGGAGGATCGCGGTTCGCGCGACCGACCTCGAACTGACCCTAGAACACGCGTTTCCGGCCGAGATCGGTGAGGGCGGCTCGCTCACCGTTCCAGCCAAGCTCTTCTCGAGCTATCTCGGGAATTTGCCGTCAGGGACGCTCGAACTTACGGGAACTCCCACCCGGGTCAGCGTGAAGTGCGAGCGGAGCAACTACGACTTCCACGCCCTCCCGCCCGACGAGTATCCGCCGCTTCCGGCAGCAACGCGAGGATCGCAATTCACCGTTTCGGCCAAGAAGTTTCGCGACGGCATCGACGGGACGATTTTTGCCGCCTCGAACGAGGAGGCTCGCGGGGCGGTCTTAATGGGCACGCTGCTCGAAATCGAGGGCGACGCGGTCACGATGGTCGCTACCGACGGCTACCGATTGGCGAAGTTCGTGTCGACGCTGGTCGAAGGCATCGGCGGCAGCGAAAAATACATCGTACCATCGCGGGCGCTGGCGGAAGTATCGCGTAATTTGGGCGGCGCGGAATCCATCGCGGTGAGCGCGCTGGGAGCGCAAAGCAATCAGCTGCAAATCACCGCCGGAGACGTGTCGATCACGGTACGGCTCGTCGACGGACAGTACCCGAACTACCAGCAGGTAATTCCGGCGAAATTCGACCGCACGATGACCGTGAGCACCGCATCGCTGATCGGCAGTCTACGACGCGCCGAACTGGTTGCGGGCGATCGCGCCAGCATGGTGAAACTCGCGATTGCCAATCAAACGCTGGTCGTTACGGCGAACTCCGATATCTCGGGCACGGCCTACGAAGAGCTCGAAATCGAGCAGACCGGCGAAGACCTCACGATCGCTTTTAACGCCCGATATCTCGTAGAAATTCTCAATCACGTCAAGAGCGATAAGACGGTCGTCGAGTTTTTGGGACCGCTCTCGCCGGCGGCAATCCGTCCGCTCGAACCCCTCGATTCGGGCCGCCAGCTCTACGTTCTCATGCCCCTGCGTCAATGAGCCGGGAAGCCGTCGTAGCGTTTTGATCGCGACGCGCCGTTCGTGCAGTTGATCCGCTTGGCGCTCTCCGATTTCCGTAACTACGCCGAACTTGCAATCGAACCGGCGCCGGGGCTCAACGTCTTCGTGGGCGCCAACGCTCAGGGGAAGAGCAATCTGTTGGAAGCGATCGCGATCCTCGGAACCGGAAAGTCGTTTCGCACGACCAGAGACGTGGATACCGTGCGCTATGGCGCCGACGCTGCCGCCGTGAGCGGCGAGGCGCTAGTGCGCGCCGGAACCATTAATTTGGCATGTACCGTCGCCAAAGGCGGCCGCAGCACGCGCAAAACGTACACCCTCAATGGCCGCGGCGTCCGGTATTCCAACTTCCTCGGAAAGCTGCGCGTGGTCACATTCGTACCGTCCGACTTGCAGATGGCCGGCGGGCCGCCGAGCCTGCGCCGTGCCTTTCTCAACGCGGGCCTTTCGCAAGAAGACCCGCGTTACTACCGCGACCTGGTGCGCTACCGGAAAGCCCTCCAACAGAAAAACGCGTTACTGCGCGCCGCGGAATCGCCCGATCCGGAGCTACTTTCAGTTTACGAGCGCGAGCTGGTCGAAGCCGGAACTCAGATCGTGTTTGCGCGCCACGGTTTCGTCTCCAAGCTCGCGGTAGCGGCACGGGCGGCGCACGCTCGTTTCGCGCGCGGCAACGAACGTCTCGACGTCGAATACGAATCCAACGTGACGTTCGAGTCGGCGACCCCGCAAGCCGTGACCGAAGCCTTTGAATCGCGCTTGCGCCAGGTCGCCGACTCGGAGCGAGCGCGTAAGACGGCGGTCGCCGGGCCGCACCGCGACGACCTTCGGCTCACGCTCGACGAGCGCTCGTTGGCGGCCTACGGCTCGCAGGGACAACAGCGCACCGCCGTGCTGGCCCTGAAAGTCGCGGAATACGTCGTTCTGCGCGACAGCGCACTCGAAGCGCCGTTGCTGCTGCTCGACGACGTGTTGTCGGAGCTCGACGAAGAGCGCGCAGCCGCGTTCCTGGGGGGCGTCGGCGACTACGAGCAGGCTTTCGTCACCGCGACGCATATGCCGGCGGCGTTGCCCGACGGCGCGCATGTCCACCTCGTGCGTGCGGCGCGCGTTGCCGCGGGGTCCGCCGCGTGCTAAGACGGCTGACCCAAGCGCTGGGCGAATGGACGCCGCAAGAACGCAGCCGCCGGAGTCGAGATCCGCTGCTGTTGCTGGCCGCGGGCTGGGGCAATATCGTCGGCGAGGACGTCGCCCGCAACACCCACCCGGCGCGCATCCTCGAGGGAACGCTGCTGGTAACGACCCGTTCGAGCGCCTGGAGTCAGCAGCTAAGCTTCTTGGCCGAACGCATTGTCGCCGCGGTGCGCGCCCGCTTTCCGGAAACCGCGGTGGTTCGACTGCGGTTTAGAGTTGGGAAGCTGCCGCCCCCGCCGGCGCCTCTCGGGAAGGTCGTCGCACCTGATACGATCGCGTCGAAGCGGTCGGCGGCGCCTCCGGCGCGCACGACGGCGGAAGCCGTGGCGCGTTTTCGTCAGGGCATCGACGAGCGCCGGCGGGCAAAGCGCAGCGTCGGGTGGAAAGAGTGTCAAGGGTGCGAAGCCTTGATCGCTCCGCGGGCCGGCACGCTATGCGTCACGTGCGCAAACGCCCGTTCCCAACGACGGGCAGCCGCGGTGATACGATTGCTCTTCGAAGCACCCTGGCTCGGCTACCCGGGCACGGCGCAACTCGTCGACGGACTGACGCCGCAGGATTACGAGTCGATCCGCACGCGTTTGCTCTCACGCTGGTGGGAGGCGCTGGCGCAGGCTCGAGCTTGCAAGCGGCTCTCGCGCGACGGGCGCGAGCGCCTGATCGCGAGTTCGTACGTCGTACTCAAGAGCAAATTGCCTCCCGAGGCGATCGCTCCGGCGACGCTCCGAAACGTCCTCGGCGACGAACTGTGCGAATTGATTTACGGAACGGAACAGCAGAAGAAAACGAATGTCGAGTAACTACACCGGCGAACAGATAGAGGTCCTGCGCGGGCTCGATGCGGTGCGCAAGCGCCCGAGCATGTACATCGGAAACACCGCCGAACGCGGTTTGCACCAACTCGTGTACGAGGCGGTCGACAACGCCGTCGACGAAGCGCTCGCGGGCTACGCGAAGAACGTCCACGTTACGCTGTACAAGGACGGCTCGTGTTTGGTGGAAGACGACGGCCGCGGCATTCCCATCGACTTGCATGCCGAAGAGCGGGTACCCGCCGTCGAAGTCGTCATGACGATCCTTCACGCCGGCGGCAAGTTCGGGAAGGGCGGATACAAGGTTTCCGGCGGTTTGCACGGCGTCGGCATCTCCGTGGTCAACGCCCTTTCGGAATGGATGACGACGCGCGTCAAGCGCGACGGCTGGCTGTGGGAGATGAAGTTCGTGCGCGGCGTTACCGTGCAGAAGCTGAAAAAGATCTCGCGCACCGAGGGCACCGGCACGACCCAGTGGTTCAAGCCGGATACCGCCATGTTCGAAGTCGTCGACTTTCACTGGGACATTCTGCAGAAGCGCCTGCGCGAGCTCGCCTTTCTCAACCGCGGGCTCTCGATCACGCTACGCGACGAGCGCGGCGAAGAGCTTCGCGAGCGCACCTACAAGTTCGAAGGCGGCATCGTTTCGTTCGTCGAGTGGCTCAACGAAAAGAAAGACCCACTCCACCCGATCGTCTCGACCCACGCCGAGCGCGACGGCGTGGACGTTGAAGTAGCGATGCAATATACCGGGGCGTATGCCGATCAAATCTTCGCCTACGCCAACAATATCAACACGACCGAGGGCGGCATGCACCTCCTCGGCTTCCGCACCGCAGTGACCAACGCCGTCAACACCTACGCGCGCAAACGCGGCATGCTCAAGGAATCCGAACCGTCGCTGTCGTCGGACGACATCATGGAAGGCCTCACCGCGGTGGTTTCGGTAAAACTCGAGAATCCGCAGTTTGAAGGCCAGACCAAAACCAAGCTCGGCAACAACAAAGTCCGTAGTATCGTGTACGGGCTGGTCAACGAACGCCTCGAGTTTTTCTTCGAGGAAAATCCGAAGCAAGCGCGCACGATCGTCGACAAGTGCATGCAGGCGCAGCGCGCTCGGGAGGCCGCAAAAAAGGCGCGCGACCTGTCGCGCCGCAAGAACGCACTCGAAGGGTCGGGTTTGCCCGGCAAGCTCGTCGATTGCAAGAACACCAATCCGGCCGAGAGCGAAATCTTTCTCGTCGAAGGCGACTCTGCCGGCGGCACCGCCAAGGGCGGCCGCGATCCGAACACCCAAGCGATTCTTCCGCTACGTGGAAAGATTCTCAACGTCGAAAAGGCGCGCCTGGACAAGGTCCTCGCCAACGAAGAGATCCGCACGATGATCACGGCGTTCGGTACCGGCTTCGGCGACGAGTTCAATTTGGACAAGCTGCGCTATCATAAGATTATCATCATGACCGACGCCGACGTCGACGGTTCGCACATTCGCACGCTGCTGCTGACGTTTTTCTACCGGCAAATGCGTCCGCTGGTCGACCAGGGGCACGTCTACATCGCGCAGCCTCCGCTGTACGGCATTCGCAAAGGAAAGAAACAATGGTGGGCGTTTAGCGACGCCGACTACAAGGGGATCATCGGCGACGCCGATCCCAAAGAGTTCACGATCCAGCAATACAAGGGGCTTGGAGAAATGGATGCCGAGCAGCTTGCCGAGACGACGATGGAAGTCGGACACCGCCGCTTGGAGCAGATCATGATCGAAGACGCCGTCGAGGCGGAGCAGATTTTTACCGATTTGATGGGCGACAAAGTCGAGCCGCGCAAGCAGTACATCTTCGACTACGCCAAGAGCGTGAAGAACCTCGACCTGTAACTCCGAACGCGGATCCTTCGGCTCACCGGAACCCGTACCGAGCGAGCGAAGCGAGTCGAAGCCCGCATTCCACGCGGTCGATGCGCAGTGCCTCATGGAATCGTAACGTCGCAGCGGCAGGGAGCCGATTGCCGCTAAGGGGTATATCAGGCTAACGTGGGCAAGCGCTGGTGGTGGATCGGCTTGGCGGCCGCGGTGATTCTCGTCGGACTCGCGAGCGCGCGGCGTCACGAGCTATTGCGCTTCTCAATCGAAACGCTAGCGAGCGTAGCGAGCGGGTACGGCGTAACCATCGGCGAGCAGCGCATCGGCTTCGATCGCGCGGTGCTTTCCGACGTTCACGTTTCCCGGGCCGGCGAGCCGCTACTCGACGCGCGCCGAATCGACGTGAGATACTCGCTGCGCGACCTGTTGCCCGGCAGCACGCACCGTTTTGGCTTGGTCGCACTCGATATCGCCGGCGCGAAAGTCACGATCGTACGATTCCGCGATGGAAGCTACAACATCATCGCGCCGTCGAATCGGCGTGGCTTGCCCGAGGCATCGGTTCCGCAGCGGGTGGACCCGGTACCGATCCGGTTCGCGTTGCGGGTGCACGAGGCGTCCCTCGAGTTGCGCGAGCCGCAGGCCTACGATGCGAGCGCAAAGACCATCGACGTCGAGAAGTTCAACGTCGACGCTTCGATCGACACGGCGCGCCGTACGCACTATACTGCAGCCGGCGCTTTCGTGGGCAAAGCGCGTCCGGCGCCCTTTACCATCGTCGGGACCATTGACGCGATTCGCGGCTACGCATCGCATCGGGCGCGAGCGGCGCGGTTTCCGCTGCGCGCGCTGGCGAACTACTTTGCGGATACGCCGATCGTGCGGATCGTCAAGGGGCGCGCGCGCAACTTCGACGCCCGTCTCTATTCACTCGACGTTCGACCGAACGTCGCCCCCAGCTATCACGTGAATCTCCAACTCGACATCGACGGGGGTGCCCTGGCCCTTTCGGCACTCGACGCGCCCGTTGAATCGATTCACGGTCGATTACAGCTCGTAGACAACGCGTTTTTCCTGCGACACATCCACGCCACGCTGGCGGGAATTCCGCTGCACATGGCGGGCGGCATCTACGATCTCAGCGGCGACCTTACCGGAATGGCACAGCTGCGTCTGGGCATCTACGGCGTGGGAGATCTCGCGAATCTTCGGCGGGCGTTTTCGTTCACGCGCAAGGAACCGATCTCGGGCATCATTCGGTTGGGCGTTCTCGTCGAAGGTCCCATCGACAATCCGATGATCGTCGCCCAGGCCGGCGCCCTGCACGCCGTGTATCGCAGGCTGCCGTTCGATTCGCTCACGGCCGGCATCATCTATCGCGACAACGTCGTCTCGCTCTTGCCGCTGCACGCCTACTACGGCGGCACCGAGGTGGGCATTCGCGGTACGCTCGGCATCGGAAAGCACCTGCAGTCGCAGCTCGCCGTGCACATCGCCGGTTCGGCCGATCGCTTGCCGTATCTCGACGAAATGCTGGGACACGAACCGATGATCGTCGACGCGGCGGCTCGCGGAACCGACGACGATTTTTACGTGCGCGGGGCGGTCGCATCGGCGCGCGGCGTCGCCCGAGTCGCCGCCTTGGTGGCCCTCGATCCCAACGGTACCGCGGCTGTCGAGCCATTCTGGCTTCATACCGAACGCGGCGACTTCGACGGCGGCTATCGGCTCGACCGGCCGCGCAGTACCAGCGGCTTCTGGGCGCTGGCGAGCAATCTGCACATGCGTGCGCCCAGCTACAAGGCCTTTCCCGGATTGTCCCTTCCCGAAGTGCCGAACGTGAACGGCAGAATCGACAGCATTGCCATCGCGGGTGGCGGCGCCGGTAGGAACGTCGCAATCGCGGGCGTTGTTTCGGGAGACGACACGGCTATCGCTGGAATCAAGTTCGATCGAATCAACGCGGCCTTTGCGGGTACGCTGGCCAACGCGCAAATCAGTTTACTGCACGCATCCGGCCCGTGGGGAGCGTTCGACGGAAACGGTGCCTTTTCGTCGCAGGCGTTCGTCGCCGCCGGCAACTATCGCGGGACGTTCGAAGGTTTGCAGCCGTTCATCGGCAGCGCGATTCCGGCGCACGGCCGGCTCGCCGGGCGCGCCTCGGTTGCGGTGTTGCCCAAGCGTATCGTCGTACAAGCGTCCGACCTGGCGATGCGCGGTGCGTCGCTGCGCGGCATACCAATTTCGAACGCGAGCATTACGCTCGCAGTCGAGGGCAACCGCTTGCAAGTGTATTCGGCGCACGCTCACGCCGCCGGAGGCGACGTCGTGGCGGCCGGAACCTTCGCGGTGAACGCCTCGGCCTCCGAGGGCGGCGTTTTGTCGCTCGTCGCCAATCGCTTGGACGCGGTGCAATTGCGCGGGCTCGGCCTGCCGTTGGACGCCGGCCGGCTTTGGGCGAGCGGTAACTTGGCGGCGGGATCGCCGTTGCCGTCGTTCGGCGGCGGCGTAACGCTGTCGAACGGTCGCGTGCAGCACTATGCGATCGCCGGCGACGGTGACATTCGGCTCGCCGGCGATACCGCGCACCTGAGCCGCGTGGTCGGTGCGCTCGGGACGACGTATGCGCGAGTCGACGGAAGCATCGGATCGCTGGCGTCGGCGCCGACCTATGCGCTGAATGCCGACGCTCCCGCGGGTGACATTGCCGGCACGCTGCGCGCGCTTGGGTTTCCGACGTACCGCACCGATGGAACGTTCAACGCGAAGCTGAAAATCGGCGGGCGCGCCGCCGGCCCGGTCGTCGTCGGGCGCGTCGGCGTGCCGGCTGGTAGCGTCAACGGCCTACCGTTCGTCGAAGGCGGCGCGGCACTGGCGGCCGACATGCGCGGCGTGAGCGCGCGCGACGGCCACGTACGGGTGGGGACGACGCGGGTGCGTTTCAACGCCGTTACGCGCGTTGGGAATAGCACGGTCGACGTCGTCGCCCCGCACGCGGATCTCTCGGATTTCAATAATTTTTTCGACACGGGCGATACGCTCGACGGGGCCGGCGCAGTGAACGTCGCAGGCGCGCTGAGCGGCGTTCGACTCACCACCAGCGGCAACGTCGCGGTGCGCGGTTTTCGTTACCGTAATCTGCCGATCGGCGACACGTACGCGACCTGGTCGAGCGCGCGCGACGTCGTCGTCGGAGCTCTCTCGATCGGCGGCGCGGAAGGACGCCTGCGGCTCAACGGATCGATCGGTTTGGTTCCCGGAGCGCAGCTGCAGACGACGCTCGAGCGATCGCGGTACGACGTGCGCGGCAGCGTGGGCGATCTCGATCTTTCCCTGTGGGTTGCGGCCTTGGGCTTTCCGACCATTCCGATTACCGGCCGGGCGTCGGGCAACGCCGCCGTGCATGGCCGGTTTCCCATCTTGAACGGGCGCGGTGATGCCGAAATCGAAGATGGCACGATCGGTCCGCTCACCCTCGACACCGCAAAAGCCGCCGTGCACTCCAGCGGATCCCGAATCACCATCGATAGCGCCGAGATGACCACGCCGGGCCTTACCGCTTCGGCGTCGGGTTCGTTGGGTTTGGGCGCGCACGACCCGCTCAACGTGCAACTGCATGCGGCAACCGACGAACTCCCACGGCTCGTGTACCAGTTCTCGCGCGTAAAGATTCCGGTGAGCGGATCGTTCGAGTCGACGCTACAGATTGGAGGGACGCTGAAATCGCCGTCGTTCGTCGCGGGCGTCGATGCGACCAACGTTCAAGCCTACGGCATTGGAATCGCCTCGCTGTTCGGGGAGGTCCGGCTTCACGGTCGCGCACTGGTTCTATCCAGCGCGGGTGCGACGTTCGCGCGCGGGGAGGCGACGCTGGCCGGATCGGTGCCGTTCCAATTGGCACCGCTGCACCTCGGTCCAAGCAATCAGCCAGTGAGTTTCGACGTCGACGTCATCGGTCTCGACCCCGCGGTTTTCGACGGGCTGCTGGGAAACGATTCGAAACTCGGCGGCACGATCGACGGGCACTTAGGACTCAGCGGTACGATCCGCGAGCCGATCATCGTCGGACATGCGCAGTTGACGAAAGGTTCCTACGTCAGCTCGGTGCAACGCACCCCGGTCACCGATGCGACCGCGCGCCTAACCTTCAACCGTACCAGCGCATCGTTAGACCGGGTTGCCGCCAAGCTCGGGAACGGTTCGGTTGAGGCCTCGGGACGCATCGAGTTTCCCAAGGGCTTCGAAGCCGGCGGCGGCTACTCGTTCGTGGCCAAGGGAGTAGCCAAAGGCGCGCAACTCAACTTGCCCGCGTACGGCAGCGGGGCGCTCGACGCCGATCTCGCCCTCACCAAAACGCCGGCGTCGCAGGCGCTCCTTTCGGGAAACGTCACCTTAAACGATGCGACCTTGCCGTTCTCGGCTTTCGTTCAAGCGGCGGCCCAAGGATCGGATGCCGCGAAAAGGACGCTTCCTCCAATTGGCTTCGACTTGAACGCTGCAGCCGGTAAGAACGTTCGGGTGCGCGGCAGCGGCTACGGCGCCGGCCTGGACATCGGGGTCGCCGGCAAAGTTCATCTCCAAGGAACGCTGGCTTCGCCGCAGTTATCGGGAACGATCGCATCGACCGGAGGCACGCTTACCTACTTCGACCGCGCGTTCCGGGTGCAAAAGGGCAGCGTCGGATTCGATCCCAGCGACGGCGTCTTGCCGACCATTTCGGCCGTCGCTACCACCAGCGTGGTGAATCCAGACCCGGATCGCGCCCGCAATCCGTACGGCTCGGCGGAGATCACGATTACGGTGGATGGACCCATCCAGGGCCTCAAGATCGACTTCACAACCAACCCGCCGGGCTATTCGCGCGATCAAATCATTGCGATGATTGCGCCGTTCGGGGGCTTCATCAATGGCATCGCTTTCAACAACCAGTCGCCGTATCAAGTCCAGTCGCCCGGCGGCATCACCCCGTACGGAACGCTCTCTCCGCTTCCGGCGGGAGCGTATCAAACGCGAAACGGTACGATCACGGCCGGTCAGGAAGCCTTCAACATTCTCAACGCTCAGTTCACCGCCGGCTTGCTCGCGCCGGTCGAGAACGTGCTCGGACAAGGCCTCGGACTCTCCAGCGTCAATCTCACGCTCGGCTATTACGGAAACGTCGGCGTCACCGCCACGCGGGTTCTCGGTAAAACGGTCAGCGCCGTGTACGCGACGACCTTCGGGATCCCGCAAATCCAGTCGTTCGGCATCAAGTTCGCTCCCAGCGCCTACACGTCGGCGACCTTGAGCTTCTACTACGAGACCGGACCGATGCGGCTTTTCCAACAGCCGGTGACGGTGCTCGGCTCGTCCAACCAGCTGCTGCTGAACCAGCCGCTACTCGGCGGCAGCGGCTTCAGCTTTAGCTTGCAGCGATATTTGTAGCTTGGCGCGGTCCGATTTGGCCGTACGTGGCGGGGTTTGGCGGCCGGGGCGAGCGCCGGCCAAACTCCGCGGCTCGCTCGCGTGCTTCTCAGCCGCGGCGGATAAGCTCAATCCGGCACTAATCTCCGCGGCAAGGACCCGAGTCCGGCAGGGCGAACAGGGCGACCCGGGTCAGAACAGGCGCGAAGATTTGCGCCGGCCCTTCGCTGACGCCGTCAGCGCCTCTCTGATAATTTCGAGGACGAACTTTTTCGCATGATCTTTGACCTTCGGCGCGCCCTTCGCGCACTGACGTGCGGGGCGGGCGCTCTGCTCGCTCTTGTCATTGCGTTCGCGCCGACGGTCCGGCCGGCCGGGGCCGCCACCGCTCCGACGATCGTGTCGGTTGACATCACCGGAAATCTTCACGTGCCGACGGCGACGATCATGGCGGTGATCCAAGCTCGGCCGGGACAGCCGTACGACCCGAAAACCGTACAGCAGGACCTAGCGCGCATCAACGCGCTGGGCTATTTTGCCGATATCGCCCCGCCGTTGATACGGCAGCGGCCCAACGGCATTGCGATCACCTACCGAGTCATCGAAAATCCGGTCCTGACCAAAATCACGTTCACCGGAAATCAAAAAGTCCCGAGCGACACGCTGTCGGCACTGATGGACCTGTCGGTCGGTCAGGTGTTCAACACGAACACCTTCCGGCAAGACGTCTTGAAGATCAATAACTACTACGAACGCATCGGCTACGGCGGCCAAGTCCCGACGCACGTCAAGGATCTCAACCTCGATCCGAAGACCGGCGCGCTCACTTTGGTGATTCAAGAAGGCCTTATCGTCAAAGGGATCATCATCGGCGGCGATCCCTTGCTGCCGCCGCCGCTGATCCTTCCGTCGCTCACCCTCAAGGTAGGCTCGATCTACTCCGACGAAGTGCGCGACGCCGACTTCAAGGCGCTGCAGAAGCTCTACGAGGACAAATATCGCCTCGAGGTGGGGAATTTCGAAGGCGGCATCGATCCCTCGTCGATCGATCTCAAGGCGGGTACGGCGAACGTAAAATACAACATTTACGTCGCGCGCGTCGCGGTCGTGCAAATCACCGGAAATACGCGAACCAAAGACCCGGTGATCCGGCGCGTGCTCCGCGAGCTGCCGGGTATGGTGCTCAATACCGATGCCGTCAAGCGCGACTACGAGCGGTTGAACTCACTCGGCTATTTCTCCAAGGTCGAGCCCGACATCAAACCCGGGCCCGACCCGAAGAAACCTCAGCTCGTGACCCTCGTCTGGCACGTTACCGAGCAACGCACCGCCCAGGCATCGGTCGGCTTCGGATACTCGGGCGGTCTGACCGGACAGGGACTCTACGGAACGCTGGGCTTTTCCGATACCAACCTGCACGGCACGGGGAACTCCGGTTCGGTCCAGTTCGAAAAGGGGGCGCGCACCGGCGTTGCGCAAATCGCGCTCTCGATTCCGTATCTGGGCAACACGCCGCAGTCGCAGAAATATAGCGTGGGCGGCCAGCTCTTCACCAATAGTTCCACCTACTACTATCCGGTTTACGGCGTGACGTCGAACACGCCGAGCATTCCTTCCGTCGGCGGGACTCCGGCGCCGGTCCCGGTTACTCTCTACCCGGGTACCAATGCGGCGCAAGTCGGCGGTATCGTGGCAACCAACACCTCGAGTTCGACCGGCGCGTCCGGCACGATCGGAAGGCGTTTGAGCGACTACACGATTCTCTCGCTGGCGCTCGGCGCGCAGACGATTCGCTACAGCACGACGGTGCCGTCTCCGTATTACTTCCAAGGCAATCAGCCGAACATTTTCGTCGGGCCGACGCCGGGCCCGGTCAACTCGACGATCAATTCCTACGGCGGATCTTTCGGCATCGCCGCGTCGTCGATCGCCAACGTCAACACCGGTGCACCGTACAAACTGAACACGACCACGCTCAGTCTGACGACGAATTCGCTCGACGATCCGTTCAATCCGCGGCACGGGGTCAACGGATTCCTTACCGGAGTAATCTCAATGCCCGCGCTGGGCTCGAACTTTCAGTTTACGCAGCCGTCGCTCGGCATCGCAAAATTCTTCCCGGTGCTCAAGGACGCGACCCTGGGCGTCCATTTGATGTTGGACGGCTCCACCGGCGTCATTCCGCCGAGCAACCTCTACACGTTTTCCGACCAGCAAATGCGCGGCTACAACCAGGTTTTTTACGCAACGGACGCCGGGCTAGGGCAAATCGAGCTGCGGCAGCCCCTGGCGCTCGACCGGCGAATCACGCTCGCGGTTTTCGTGGACGAGCTCGACTACCGAATTCGCGGCGCCTATCCGCTGCTCAATCCGTACACGAATCGTATCGTCGGGTATCCCGGGAACTGGGCGCTCTACGGAGACTATGGCGCCGGGATTCGCTTCGACGTGCCGCAACTCGGTTTGCATACCGTTCGTATCGACTTTGCCCGGGGCGCCTACGGAACCCACACCAGCTTCGGCATCGGTCAGAGTTTTTGACGAGAATAAGGAAAGCATGAGAATTCGATCTGTCGCCTCACTCACGATGCTAGCGGCCGTTCTGGCGGCCTCGGTCGCCCCGGCGGCGATCGCCGCCGATTTGACCGACGTGGGTTTCGTCGATCAGTCGGAACTCGCCAACATACCGATGTTCGTCGGCGCAAATCGGGCGCTGGCGGCATATAAATCGCAGTTGGACGCTCAGTTCAATGCGGCGCTCAAACACGCGGGAAGCGATGCCGACAAGCAGCGCATTTCTTTGCAGTTCCAACAACAGTATACCGACAAACAGCGTGAAATCGTCGGTCCGCTGTTTCAACGCGCTCAACTGGCGATTGCGCAGGTGAGCGCCGCGCACAACCTTTCGGTCGTCGTCGACAAACGCATCGTGATCTACGGGGGCCAAGACATCACCAAGGACGTCGAGACGCTTTTCCTCGGCTCGCAGGCGATTGCGCCGCCGGCGGCTTCGCCGCCTCCCTCCGAGATCGGTTACGT
>JBAUZB010000164.1:0-6891 GCA_049585095.1 Candidatus Tumulicola sp. | reverse complement strand
CCCCGGAGCTGTGACGTTGGTGGGCGTCGCCAAGAAGCAACCGGCCGAGGTGGTCGCCGCGGCGATCGCGGCCGGCCTGACCGACGTCGGTGAAAACTACCTGCAAGAGGCACGGCAAAAGCTTGCGGCGCTGCCGCCGGTGCGCTCGCACTTCCTCGGGCACATTCAGACGAACAAAGCCAAAGCGATCGCCCAGCTTTTCGACCTGGTTCAGAGCGTCGATCGCGCCGATGCCGCGGCGGCGCTCGATAAGGCGGCCCGAGCTTTAGGCAAGCAAGTTCCGGTGCTGATACAGCTCAACGTCTCGCCGGTGGAGCGTTTCGGCTGTCTTCCGGCCGACGTCGACGGCCTAGCCGACCGGATTCGTTCGCTACCGGGACTGCGGCTCGAGGGGCTCATGGCCATCGGTCCGGTCGTCGCCGATCGAGACGAAATTTTGCGAGCTTTTCATCTGGCTGCCAAGACGTTTGACCGCATAGGTGGAACTACGCTCTCCATCGGGATGTCGGACGATTGGCGCGAGGCGGTGCGCGCCGGGTCGACGATGGTGCGGATCGGTACGGCGCTCTTTGGCGGAAGGACACACCCATGAGCATGTTCAGCAAGATCGGATCGTTCTTCTCGATTCGCGACGATGAAGAAGATTCGTACGAGGACGAGTTTGCGGGAAGTTCGCGCGTCGTGCCGCTATCGCAAGCCGGTCGACGCGGCGGGACGGAAGTGAGCGTATACTCGCCTCGGAGCTATCAGGACGTGGTAGAGATCGCCGATTCGTTGCGCGGGCGCCAGGTCGTCATCGTCAACCTTCAGAACGCCGACCGCATGCTGTTGCAGCGCGTCGTCGATTTTACGTCGGGCGTGGCGTATACCATCGACGGAAGGATTCAGAAACTCGCCGAGGCCATTTACCTGGTCGTGCCTGCGGGGGTCGTCGTCAATGCCGCCGGGCTGCGCGAATCGATGATGGCCGACGGCACCCTCGACTTCATGTCGAACAGGAGCCTGTAAGAACACACGATGGAGAAAATCACACCGGTCGACATTCAGCACAAGAGTTTCAAGAAAGCTCTGCAAGGCTACGACCGCGCCGAGGTCGACGGATTCCTCGACGAGGTCATCGAGACGCTCGAGGACGAGGCGCAGCATCGCGCGGCACTGGAAGCCGACATCGCCGATCTCAAAGAACGAGTCAGTCATTTCAAAGCGATGGAAGAATCGCTGCAGAATACCTTGGTGCTCGCGCAGCGCACCGCCGACGAGACGAAGGCGTCGGCACATAAAGAAGCCGATCTGATTCGCGAGAAAGCTCGCCTCGAAGCCGAGCGCGAGATCGCCAGCTACAACGATGCGATCTCCGAAGTGCGCCGGGAACATCAACGTACGGTCGAAGCGAGCGAGAAAGCTCGCAGCGAGCTGCGCAGTTTGCTCATGACGCATCTTTCGCTGGTCGAAAAGGTGGCGCCGCCGGTCTTGTCGCACGACGCCGTCCCGCCCGACGTACCGGCGGGGAAACCCGCGCAGCCGGCCGCCGGTAAACCCAATGGCGAGCGCATCGACGTCACCGACAGGCCGGCCTCGAGGAAAACCGAACCGCCGAGCGACGACACGACGCGAATCACCGTCTACTGACGATTCTAGAGACCTCCCGGTGAAAGCGACCGTCGCGATTCTTCCTGGAGACGGAATCGGACCTGAGGTTACGCGTGCCGCCGTCGCCATTTTGCAGTTGGTGCGACCGGACGTGCACTGCGTTGAAGGGCTCGTGGGCGCGGCGTCGCTCGAACGCGGTGCGGCGGCCCTTCCCGAGGATTCGCGCCGACTCTGCGATCGTAGTGCGGCAATTCTCTTCGGCAGCGTGGGGCTTCCCGCGTACGACGGCAAACCGCTACCCGAACGTCCCGAGTATGCGCTGTTTTTGCTGCGGAGCGAGTACGAACTCTATGCGAACCTGCGTCCGGTTCGCGTCTTTCCCGGCCTGGAGGACGCATCGACACTCAAGGCCGATTTAGTGCGCGGCTTGGATCTCGTCGTCGTGCGCGAGTTAACCGGAGGGATTTACTACGGCACTCCCAAGGAGCAGCGGTGCATCGACGGCATCGAGGAGGCGGTCGACACGATGATCTATCGCGCTCCCGAGATCGAACGCATCGCCCGCGTTGCTTTCGAACTGGCCCGCGGCCGCCGGAAGCACGTGACGTCCGTCGATAAGCAGAACATTCTCGAGACGTCACGGCTGTGGCGACGCGTCGTCGATCGGGTGGCGCTCGAATACCCCGACGTGTCGTGCGAACATCTCCTGGTGGATAACGCTGCGATGCAACTGGTTCGGCGTCCGGCTCGTTTCGACGTCATCGTTACCGAAAATATGTTCGGCGACATTCTCTCCGATGAAGCCGCGATACTCACCGGCTCGATCGGGACGCTTCCGAGTGCGAGCTTGGGGACGCGCGGCACGGAAGGGAACCGATTCGGCCTCTACGAGCCGGTCGGCGGTAGTGCGCCCGACATCGCGGGACGCGGCATTGCCAATCCGACCGCCGCCATTCTCTCGGCCGCCATGCTCCTACGGCATAGTTTGGCCGACGAATCGAACGCCGCACGCATCGAACGCGCGGTCGAACGCGCCTACGCCGGCGGCGCGCGCACCGCCGAAATCGCAAGCGACGGCGCGCGCGCGCTCTCGACCCAGGCGTTTACCGACGCCGTGGCGGCAGGACTGTAGTCGTGCCGTCGCCGATCGTGTTCGCCCCGGCTCGCGTTTCCGCGGTGGGCGCGTACGCACCCGAAGCGGTGCTCGAGAACGCCGATTTCGAACGGCGGCTGGATACGAGCGACGAGTGGATCGTTAAGCGCACTGGTATTCGCCGGCGTCACGTGGTCGCGCCCGATCAATACACGAGCCACTTGGCGATTGCCGCCGTCGACGATCTCCTCGCCCATCATCCCGAAGTGCGACTTTCCGACGTCGACTACCTCATCGTCGGATCGTCGACTCCGGATTACGCATATCCGAGCGTTTCGGCGATGCTTCAAGCGCACTACCAATTGCCGAAGACCGTCGGTGCGCTCGACATCAGCACGGCGTGCGCGGGCTTCGCCTACGGAATTAACCTGGCAGCCGGCCTGATTGGAACGCGGCAAGTTCGCCGCGTGCTCGTTATCGTGGCGGATGCCCTCACGCGTTCGGTGGACTATACGGATCGCGCGACGGCGGTGCTCTTCGGCGACGGTGCGGGCGCGGCTCTGGTCGAATACAGTGACGCACCGAGAATTTTCGGGATGGATGCCGGCGCCGACGGGACCGGCGGAAAATTCCTGTATCGCACGGCGCTGCGCAGCGAGATCAACGGAACGCAAGATACGTCGCGCTTACTTCGCCAGGAGGGATCCGCGGTATACCGCTGGGTGCTGGAAAACATCCCGTTGGTTGCGCGCCGGATTCTCGAGCGCGCCGGAATGACGTTCGATTCGATCGACTGGTTCGTCCCTCACAGCGCGAACTTGCGGATGATCGAAGCGCTCGGCAAACGCTTGCCGTTTCCGATCGAGCGGACACTGCTCAGCGTGGAAGAGTACGGAAACACGTCCGCCGTTTCGATTCCGCTGGCGCTGGTACCGGCGGTTCGCGACGGTCGCGTGCGGCCCGGGCAACGTCTGCTGCTCGTGGGGTTCGGGGGCGGCCTGGTCACTGCCGGAAACGTGCTGCTATGGGGCTGAATGCAGGTAGTCCCACGCTTCACGGACCGCCCGATAGAGAGCCGGATTGTTTTTCAAACCGTACTGCGGGTCCTCACCCTTTTGCGCCGCATATTCGTAGATGGTGATCGCCGGCGTCGCATGGGCGAGATTGACGATCGTCGCGTAGAGGTCACCGGCCTTCGCTTGCCCGATTTCGGTAACGTACACCGTCGGAAGCGAGCCGTTCGGCATGCCGGCGGCGCGGCGAATGGCGAGCGTCGCGTCGGCCATGCGGCTCGGCGCCACGCCGTATGGATGGAAGCCGTAGCCGCTCACCGGTAAGGCCGGCCGTGCGCCGCCGAGAATGCCGGCCAGGGCGGCCGTCCAGGGGCGGTCTTCTCCGGAAACCCCGCTCGTAATCACGTCGACGCCGAAGGCGGCAATCACCGGCGCAACCCGCTCGTAGTACGATGCGTACGACGACACGTCGGCAAAGTGGTTGGCCGCGAGATCGGCTTCGTTTGCAACTTCGGCATACCGGATGCAGCCGGCATTGCGCGCGGTGTACCGCCCGAAAAATTCGCGAACGTTGTCGACCAAATCGTCGATGCCTTGGCCGTCACCCGTCGGGCTTGGGACGATGATCATCAGTCGAAGGCCGGCGCCGCAGATGGCGTCTATGCCGTCGTCCTCGCGGTGCCAGCGAATCGTTTCGAAGTTCAGGCGGCCGGGAATCCATCCGGTGCGCACGTACGTCGCGTGCAGATTGTCGCGGATGTCCTGCATGATCTCAGGCGTGAAATATTTCTTATGCGCGAACGACCACCAGTCGCCGCCGCCGAGCGTCGGAAGTTCGACGCCGAGTTCTGCCGTGGGCAGGCTTTGGCGCTGCGCCGGCGGCTGCTGTTGCGTTCCTCCGGTGCGGGGCAGGAGCGCAAAGACCGCCATGCAGGTTGCCACTACCCAAACGCGTCCGTAGGCCCCGGCGATCACCTGAGCGTATTCCCCCAAGTCGTTTTCACTCGATACCTCGGGATTTGCGCGATGCCTCGTTACTCATCGGCCATCCGATCGGCGCTTCGCGGGCCGGCGTCGACCATCCCCGCTGCGTGGCCGATCGCCATCGCATTGCTCTGCCTTACGGTCATCGCGCCGGCTCTTTGGAGCGGCTGGCTGGGCGACGACGCGTACTATTCGGCACTCAACGGCATTTTGGGCGAAGACCGAATCGCGCTTTTTCACGCGATGTGGCATTCGTTCGACGTCTGGTTGTGGGGAAACGGGCGTTTCTATCCCGGGTTAGTCGTCGAAAAGTACTTGGTTTTTGCGCTATTTACGAACCTGATAGCCTACAAAGCGCTTCTCGTCGTCGCGACGATTGCGACGGTCGAGCTCTTTCGCCGATGCGTCGCGGCGTACGCGACGCCATGGGTTGCGACGCTGAGCGCGCTCGTCGCCGTCACGCTTCTTTCCGAGCGTGGTTACCAGGATGCAATCCTGGCGTACAACGCCATGCCGCAGCTGGTCGCACTCGCCACTCTCGGATCGATGCTGGCATTTCGGCGAGTCCTCGAACGAGGCGACCGTTTTGCCGGGGCGCTCGCGATCGCGCTGTACGCAGTTGCCGCCCTCACGTATGAAGATGCCTATGGATTCGCCCTTCTTTACGCCGGCCTCGCCAGATGCCGCGGTCTGAGCTGGGCCGAGGCAGTGCGGCGATCGGCGCCGTTCTTGGCGATCGGCGCCGGCCTGGCCGTCGTCAGCCTCGCGCTGCGTAGTGCGGTCCACCTGCCGCCAGGTTCGCTGTACGCTTTCAACGCCGCACCGTTCGACGTACTTCGGACGTTTACCGATCAAGTGACTGCGGCGCTTCCGCTCAGCTACTGGTTTTTCGATCCCTCGCACATCTATAGCCGGGCCAACTTTTTCGACTTTTACAACAACGCGCCGGTACAGCCGCTGGTTTTCGTCGCGTTCGCCGTGGCGACCGCAAAAGCGATCGCGGAATGCCGTCCCCAGGGAATCCGTTTGTCGCATCTGGCGGCCTTCGGTGCGGCACTGACGGTGCTGGCAGCGGCGCCGATTGCCCTCACCGTGAAATACCAACACGAACTGCACCCCGGTTTGGGATATCTCCCCGTGTTCTTCGAGGCGTTCGGTGTTGCGCTGGTGCTCGCGGCCGCCGCCGCATGGACGCTGCGCCAAAAATACGGCCGCGCCGCGGGCATTGCGTGGATCGTGGCGATAGCCTGCGTCGGAACGATGACGCAAGCGACCAACGTGCGGATCGTTCGGGAAAATCAACCCTCGAAAGCGGCGCGCCGCGCGCTCGAGGAGCAGCTCGACCGGGGGCTGCTGGCAAACGTTCCCGACGGATCCGCGCTGGCGGTGATGCCGCGTTTCGATTGGATCGTCTACGACGATGCCGGACCGGACGGTATTTCGACCCGCGGCCTGTTCTTTCTCCACGGCGGCAAGCGAATCGACCTCACGGCTCCCGGCGACGCGCGCGCGACCAACGCCCTGTCCTACGATTCACAAACGCGAAGGTGGACGGTCACGTGTGTACCGTCAGCTCGGCGACCTTGCGGCCGATGAAATCGATGAAGCGCACGTGCAGCGTCGCGCGAACGCCGGGATGTGCCGCCGACCACGCGCTTCGCCAGCGAGCCGCGACGCTACGTCGCATGGCGGCCGCGGCATCGTCGTCGATGCCGATGTACGCCTGTAAGTCCAGGCTTACGAGCAGCGTCGTGTCGCCGCGAACGTCGAATCCCATCACCACTCCCGAGTAGTCGCGTTTGAGCGCAGACATCTGCGCGAGCTCGGACGACGTTGCGCGCTCGCTAGGCGACGGCGGCGACGAACAACCGGCGGCGACCAGCACGCAAGCAACGCAGGCGAGGCGGCGCACGAGGGTCATCATTCGGCAACCTTTCGGCTACCGCGCGCGGCTACCATGCGTTCATGGACGGAATTGCGTGGGCCGGCAGTGCGATGGTTGCGGCCCGAACCCGGCTCGAGATTGCGGCGGCAAATCTGGCGAACGTTTCGAGCGATGGTTTCGCCCGGATCGCCGCGCGCGGTTCGCTCACCCCCTCGGGCGTGGCGATTTCACGCCGGCCGGATGCCGGCGCTCGCGGGACGTTACGTCGGACCGGCCGGGACTTCGACCTGGCCATCGTCGGCGACGGCGCCTTCACCGTATTAAAC
>JBAUZB010000163.1:0-23426 GCA_049585095.1 Candidatus Tumulicola sp. | reverse complement strand
GCTCGACGTCGCGCGTGACCACGGCGCCGGCTCCGGTCAACGCGCCGTCGCCGATCGAAATCGGCGCGATCAGCGACGAGTTCGAACCGATAAATGCGTCGCGGCCGATGACGGTTTGGTTCTTGTTTTCGCCATCGAAATTACAGGTAATCGTTCCGGCGCCGATGTTCGTTTCGCTGCCGACGGTCGCATCGCCGAGGTACGCAAGATGTCCGGCCTTCACGCCGGCGCCGAGCTCGGATTTCTTGATCTCGACGAAATTTCCGATACGCACGAGGTCGCCTAACGACGACTCGCCGCGAACGTTGGCGTACGGCCCGACGATGGCTCGTTCGCCGATCGCGCTATCGCTGACGACGCTCTCGCGAACGATCGTGCCGGAACCGATCCACGCGTTTGAAATGCGGCAGTTTGGCCCGATCGCGCACTTGTCGCCGATTTCGCTCAAGCGCGAGATCGTGGTGTTGGGATAGATGACCGTATCGCGGCCGATGGTCAACTCGGGTTCGAGATACGTCGTTTCGGGGTCGACGATCGTCACCCCGTCGCGCATATGCCGTTCGCACAATCGCGCGTTCATGGCGCGACGAGCGTACGCGAGTTCGACGCGATCGTTGATGCCGAGCGCATCGAGGCGTTCGGACGACGTCACCGGAAGCACCCGCTTCCCGAGCTTCACGAAATGACCCACGACGTCGGTGAGGTAATACTCCCCCTGCGCGTTGTCGTTTCGCAAATGGGGAACGGCTTCGCGCAGTTCCGGCTCGTCGAAGGCGTAGATGCCGGCATTCATCTCGTCGATTTCGAGTTCTTCCGGCGTCGCATCGCGCTCCTCGACGATACGTGCGACCCGCGTTCCCTCGCGTACGACGCGCCCGAAGTTCGAAGGCGGCGCCATCCGCACGGTCAGCAGCGCCATCGCCGGGGACCCACCGCGCCCGGCGCCTTCCTCCACAGCGGATCGTACCGCTGAGAACGTGCCTGCGGAAACCAGCGGCATGTCGCCATAGGCGACGACGATACGGCCGTCCTTGCGCGGCGGCAGTGCTCCCAATGCGAGCTTCACCGCATCGCCGGTTCCACGCGGCTCCGGCTGCACGACGCCCCTGACGCCGAAGTGGCCGATCTGTTCTTGAAGCTGGGGGCCGGTCACGACCAAAATCTCCTCGATGCCGGCGTCGCGCAGTGCGCGCAGCGCGAACCAGAGCATCGGGCGCCCGCAAATCTCGTGCAGCACTTTCGGGTGGCCGCTTTTCATCCGCTTTCCGTGGCCTGCGGCCAGTACGATCGCTCGAATCATCCGGTCGCCTTCGATTCGACCGCGGCTCGATCGAACGCCGTCTTCCACGCTTCCTGCTCGCGTTTGCTCGGCGCTCCCAGCAGGTCGAGCGCGTTACGCAGGCGCTCGCGCACGAGATCGCGCCCAAGCAGTTCCATGGAGTCGTACAACGGAATCGACGTGGGGCTTCCGGCGATGGCCACGTAAAACGGACGCGCGACGTCGCGAACCTTCTTGTCGAGCGCGCCGGCAATTCGTTTGATCGTGGCCTCGATGCCGGACAGGTTCCACTCCGGCAGCGCGTCGAGTTCCGCGAGCGCGAGCGCGAACGCCTGGCGTAGCGCCGATTCGTCGAGTTTTGTGCCCCCGCGCAAGTCCTCGGCACGAAGCGGCAGGCGTCCCGCAAACAAAAATGCCAGCAACAAGCCCAAGTCGCTCAAACGTTCGACGCGCGGTTGCGCCAGGGCAGCGATCCGCGTCCAGCGTTCGGGCGTGAGTGCGGCCCATCGTCGCGCGGCGTCGCCGAAGGCCGCCGGATCGAGTTTCTCGCGTAGGTACCGGCCGTTAATCCAATCCAGTTTGGCTACGTCGAACACCGGGCCTCCGATGGGCACGTGCTCGAGTTCGAAGCGCTGCACTAAGGCGGTCAGGTCCATTAATTCTCCGTCGCCTTCGTGTGCCGAGTTTGCGAGCAGTCCGAGAAAGTTGACGAGCGCCTCGGGCAGATATCCCATCGCTTTGTAAAAGAGTATGCCGGTGGGATTTTTGCGTTTACTGAGTTTGCTCTTGTCCGGATTGCGCAGCAACGGCAGATGCACGAGCTTGGGAGGCTCCCAGCAGAAATACGAATAGAGCAGCAAGTGCTTCGGTGCGCTCGAAACCCATTCTTCACCTCGAATTACGTGCGTGATCGCCATGAGATGATCGTCGACGACGTTGGCGAGGTGGTAGGTCGGCAGGCCGTCCGACTTCAGCAGCACTTGCATGTCGACGCTCTTCCACTCGAACTCGATCGGGCCGCGTCGCAGGTCGTCGACGACGCAGACGCCCGAGTCGGGCACCTTGAGACGAACGACGAAGGGCTCGCCGGCCGCTTCGCGCCGCGCGATCTCGTGGGTCGAATACGTCAGACAGAGTCCGTCGTAACGCGGCGGCTGTCCGGAGGCCCGCTGTGCGACGCGCATCTCTTCTAAACGCTGCGGCGTGCAGAAGCATTTGAAGGCATGGCCGGCGTCCAGCAACTCGTCGACGTAGCGGCGATAGATCGCCGCGCGCTCGCTCTGGCGATACGGCCCGTGCGGTCCCCCGACGTCCGGCCCTTCGTCCCACGTCAGTCCGCACCAAGCAAGCGCATCGAGAATGGCGCGTTCGCTTTGTGGGGTACTGCGGGCACGATCGGTGTCTTCGATGCGTAAGATGAAATCGCCGCCGTGCTTTTTTGCAAAGCAGTAGTTCACGAGCGCGACGTATGCGGTACCGACGTGCGGATCGCCCGTTGGCGACGGCGCTATTCGAGTGCGTACGCGCGCGTTAGCCAACCAGTTCGCGGCGACGGCCGCATTCGCGCTCGACGAAATCGATGATGTTCGCAAGCGGCGCGCCGGGTGTAAAAATTTCCCGCACGCCGGCTTTCTTGAGCGCCTCGGCATCCTCCGGCGGAATCGTTCCTCCGCCGAAAAAAACGATGTCGCCGTCTTGCGCCTTCAATTGCTCGACCACGAGGGGGAAGAGCGTCATGTGCGCGCCGGACAGGATCGAGAGACCGATGCCGTCGGCATCTTCTTGGATGGCCGTCCGAACGATCTGATCGGGGGTCTGGAAGAGCCCGGTGTAGATGACCTCCATCCCGGCGTCGCGCAGCGCCCGCGCGATGACTTTGGCGCCGCGGTCGTGTCCGTCGAGGCCGGCCTTAGCGATGACGATTCGCAGCGGTCGCTTGCTCATGATTCCTTTCGTTCCGCGACTGGCTCAAACGCAGAGCTTCCTCCAGTTTTTGCTTGACCTCCGAGAGCGTGCGGCGGACGCGACGGCGCTCGAGGTCGGTTGAAAATCGTTTCATCGTGCTCCGCTGCGATCGTTAGAATACCGAGCGCTCGGTGTAGCGTCCGTACACCTGGACCATCGCCTCCACGATTTCCCCTTCAGTGCAGTACGCATTTACGCAATCGATGAGGTGGGGCATGAGGTTGTCTTTGGGATCGCGGCAGGCAGCCTGAAGCCGCTCCAGCGATCGCGCCACCAGGGAGCCGTCGCGATTCTCTCGCACTTTTTGGACCGCGCGTGCCTGCTCGCGTTCCATCTCCGGAGTAATCTTCAGCAAATCCATTTCTATTCGTTCGGCATCCCGTACGAACGCGTTGACGCCGACGATGACGCGGTCTTTCGTTTCGATCGACCGTTGATAGCGGTAGCTCGCCTCTGCGATCTCCTTTTGGAAGAATCCGGCTTCGATGGCCTCGACCACACCGCCGTATTCGGCGATCTGCGCGAAGTACGCTTCGGCTTGGCGTTCCATCTCGTCCGTGAGCGCCTCGACGTAGTAAGAACCACCGAGCGGGTCGACGACGTTGGTAACGTTGGTTTCGTACGCCAGCACCTGCTGCGTGCGCAGCGCGATCTCGACCGACTTTTCGGTCGGCAGTGCCAGCACCTCGTCCATCGAGTTCGTGTGCAGCGACTGCGTACCGCCCAACACCGCAGCCATCGCTTCGAACGCGACGCGAACGATGTTGTTTTCGGGTTGTTGCGCGGTCGCGCTGCAGCCGGCGGTTTGGGTGTGGAATCGCAGCTGCCAAGATTTCGGGTTCTTGGCCCCGTATCGTTCGCGCATGTGCCGCGCGTAGATGCGGCGAGCCGCGCGGAACTTCGCGATTTCCTCGAAGAAATCGATGTGCGAGTTGAAAAAATATGAAAGTCGCGGGGCAAACGCGTCGACGTCCATGCCGGCCGCCACGCAGGCTTCTACGTACGCAAAGCCGTCCGCCAGCGTAAACGCCAGCTCTTGTGCGGCGGTCGAACCGGCCTCGCGAATATGATATCCCGAGATCGAGATCGTATTCCACTTGGGCATCTCCCGAGTGCAGAATTCGATCATATCGACGATGACGCGCATATGCGGCCGCGGCGGAAAGATCCATTCCTTTTGCGCGATGTACTCTTTGAGGATGTCGGCCTGAATCGTGCCGCCGAGCCTGGCCCGCGGTATGCCTTTCTTTTCGGCGGCGGCAATGTATTGCGCCACGGCGATCGCCGCAGGGCCATTGATCGTCATCGACGTGGTGATGTTGCCCATGTCGATGCCCGAGAACAGCACCTCCATGTCGGCAAGCGAATCGATCGCCACGCCGCATTTTCCGACTTCACCGAGCGCTTGGGGCGCGTCCGAGTCGTACCCCATCAAAGTAGGCATGTCGAAAGCGACGGAGAGTCCGTGCTGCCCTTGTTGGAGCAGGAAGTGATAGCGCTCGTTGGTCTGTTTGGCGGTACCGAATCCGGCGAACTGGCGCATCGTCCAAAGGCGATCGCGGTAGCCGTTGGCATGGATGCCGCGCGTATAAGGGTACTCTCCCGGCCACGCGAGATCGCGCGCGAGATCCAGCCCGGCGACGTCCTCGGGGCTATAGACGGTTTCGAGCGCGACGTCGGAAATCGTGCGGTCGACCGCACCCGAGCCCGCACCTTTGCGCGGTCTGCCCTTGGCGGAGGCCCGCTCCCAGTGCTGTTTTTGCTCCTCGAACTCCGGAGTCGCCTGCGCGCCCAGACCGCTGGGCCGCTCGATCATTTTGGCCAACTGGTACCTCTTTTTAAAACAGGCGAATTCGCGCTTCGACGAATCCGGTCGACTTTCCCAAGCGGGCGGCCGAGGCAGCCGGTTTTCACATCAAGCCTTTCACGGTCGCTCGCAGGCGCGTAGCCTGCCCCGCCTGCCGGTCAGTGCTTTCCTCGGCAGCCGGTATGCCAAACGTCGCAAGGACGCGATCCGCGGCCGCGTAGGGATCGATGCCGGCGACGCCTTCGTACTGCAACGCGCCGTCGAGCCGCCGCTCGAGCCGTCCCAGCGCCAACTGGCGGACTTGGTGAAGGAACGCCTCACGCCGCCGCTCGACGATTTCCCCGGTCGAATTCAAATATGCGACGTGCCGTTCGATCGCCGCCCACAAATCGTCGATGCCCGCGCCCGTAAGCGCCTGCGTCATGACGAGCTCCGGAACCCAACCGGGAAAACTCAACATCTCCATCATCGAGCGAATCTCGCGGCGGAGCTGATTGGCCATCGGGTGATCGGCCTTATTGACGACGAACACGTCGGCAATCTCCATGATACCGGCTTTGAGTACTTGAATCGAATCACCGCTGCCGGGTTGCAGCGCCACCAGCGTCGTGTTAGCCAGTTCGGCGACTTCGATTTCGCTCTGCCCGACGCCGACCGTTTCGACGAGCACGACGTCGAGCCCGAACGCGTCCATCAAGAGCACCGCATCGGCGGTGGCACCGGCGACGCCGCCCAGATGACCGCGGCTGGCCATCGAACGAATGAAGACCGCATCGTCGGTGAAGTGTTCGGTTAGCCGAATTCGATCGCCCAGCAACGCGCCGTGGGAAAACGGCGATGTCGGATCGACCGATACGACGCCGACGCTCTTGCCGAGCCCGCGCACCTTGCGGACGATTGCCGACAAGAGCGTCGATTTGCCGACTCCCGGCGGACCGGTGAGCCCAATCGTCGTCGCGCGTCCGGTTTCGGGGAAGAGCGTACGAATCAACTCCGCACCGCGACCTGCCTCGGCCCACGAAATCGCGCGGGCCAGCGCGCGCGGCTTGCGATCGTAGAAGTCGCGCAACAGTTCGTCATAGGTTTGTCGATGTGCCAACGTTTTGGAAGCCTCACCGTTGATTGCGGCTCGACCCGCATAGGGCCCTGCCCGAGGGGCTCGAGGAGCTGCAAGGCGAAGGTTGGGTTCCATGACGAGAGCCTCGCGGCGGATTGCCGCGTTGACACTCGGCGTTGGGTACGCATTGACCGCGCTTTCTGCGGCTCGCGCGCAAACGCTGAACATTCCGGTCGAATCTCACATCAGGCCGATTCAAACCGCCGTTCTGTTCCAGGAGTTCTTTGCGGACTTCTTTCACGAAAGCGACGGCACGACTTACGTTCAAACCGGCGACATCCCCGCGATGTGGCTACGGGACTCCGCCGCTCAAACGATTCCGTACATTCGATTCGTCGCCGCCTATCCGGCGCTGCGCTACGAATTCCTCGGCGTCGTCGAGCGCGACGCGAAGAACGTTCTGGTCGATCCCCACGCCGAAGCGTTCAGTGCGGACTACCACGTATGGGAGGGCAAGTGGGAAATCGATTCGCTCGCCTGGCCGGTAGCGCTCGCGTTCATTTACTTCGCCAATACTCGCGATCGTACGATCTTCACGCCGACGTTCCATCGCGCGCTGCAAACGATCGTCTCGACGCTGCAATGCGAGCAGCACCATGCGACGTGCAGCCACTACTCTTGGCCCCAGCCGGTCCCGACGCATCAAAACTATAACCCGAACGCCGGCATGATTTGGAGCGCGTTCCGGCCGTCCGACGACCCCGTCACCTATCGCTACAACGTCCCGCAGAACGCGTTCGCGGTGGTTGCGATGCGCTTGCTCGCGAGTTTCGCCCGCGAAGCCTTCGGCGATTCGAAACTGGCAAGCGACGCCCTGACGCTGGCAAATCAAGTCCAAGCCGGCATCGAGCGCTACGGGCGAACGTGGGACTCGACGCATGGCTGGATGTACGTTTACGAAACCGACGGCTACGGCAACGACAACCTCATGGACGATGCAAACATCCCCAACCTCACCGCGCTCCCGTACATCGGCTGGTGTGCGACCGACGACCCGGTCTACCTCGACACGCGCGGTTTCACGCTCAGCTCCTCCGATCCGTATTATTTTACGGGTAAGTACGCTACCGGCTTGGGAAGCCCGCACACGCCACACGGCTGGGTCTGGCCGCTCGGCATCATCGGCGCTGCCATCACGACGCGAGATCGCGCCGACATCGCGCACGCGATCGACATGCTCGACGAAAGCGATACGCTCAACGGACTGATGCACGAATCGGTCGATCCGAACGATCCATCGCGATTTACGCGGCCGGAGTTCGGGTGGGCCAATGCGTTCTGGGCCGACTTACTCTTTCGCACCGTAGCCGGCTATCGCGCAATTCCGTTTACGTCGATGGGCACCGTCGTGCCGCAGGAAAGCGTCAGTGAGATTCCGACGATCACACCGCTGCGGACCCAGCTTTTCAACACCGCCGAGATCAGCTCGACGCTGGGCTACTTGCTCACATCACAACCACGTCACTAGCGACGTGACGCCTTTGCTGTTCGCGGCGACGCTCGCGCTTTCGAGTTCTCAACGGATGCATATCGACGCCATCGTCGAACGGGTCATGCGCGAGCGGCACGTCGCCGGTCTCTCGCTCGGGATCGCAAGACGCGGCACGCCGATGTACCTTCGCGGGTACGGTTTGCGCGACCCCAGCGATCGATTGCCGGCCGACGGATACACGATCTATCCGATAGGTTCGATTGCCAAACAGTTTGCAGCGGCGCTGGTGATGCACGAAGTTACGGCTGGCCGAATCGCGCTTACGAACCCGGTGCGCTCCTACGTACCGGCGGTTTCCGAAAGACTCGCCGCAGTCACGATCGCGCAGGCGCTCGGCCAAACGAGCGGCGTCGCACCGGCCGGCGACGCAACCTCGGCGGAACTTGCCTTCGACCCGGGGACCGCATGGTCGTACAGCAATGCCAACTATGCGTTGCTCGGCATGGTCCTCGAGAGCGTTACCGGCCGCACCTATGCCGCCTTGCTCCACGACCGCATCGCCGTTTCGCTTTCGCTGCGTTCCACCGGCTGCACCGTGCCGGCATTCGCCCGCAACGTCGCGCGGGGCTATTCCTGGAGCGACGGCTGGGCGCCGGTCGCGACCGGCCTCGGCGCAAGCGACGACGAATGCAGCACCGCCGGGTTGGTTTCGAACGCGGCCGACCTTCTGCGCTGGCTCGACGGCCTACGCGCGGCACAGATCGTTTCGGCACCCGCGCTGGCCGCGATGACCGCGTCGGGCAAACTGCGTAACGGCATTTCGACGCACTACGGCTACGGGTTCTTCATTTCAAATTGGTTCGGCTACGCGGTGGCGCAACATCCGGGCTACGTCGGCGGCTTCTCCAGCCAAGACGCCCTCGTGCTCGACGACGGACTGGAGATCGCGGTCCTGACCAATGCCGACGCCGTCGACCTGACTCCACTCACCAAAAGCCTCGTCGCAATCGTGAACCCGCCGCGCGATCGGAACTTGTGGGCTACCGCAGCGCAGGCGCCGGAGAACGAAAACCCGCGCGTCACCGCCGCGCTGCAAAAGGCCGTGGGATCCCCAGCCTACGCTTCGCTCGGTCCGCTTCGGTCGGCCGAATTCATCGAACGCTCGACCGTCCGCGGCACTACCTACGACACGTATCGGCTAACGTTTGACGCCGGGCAGTGGTGGGCGACCGTCGCTTACCGACACGACGAATCGATCGATTCACTCTCGTTGGCGCCGGCGTGAGGATCGTCTGAAACGTTTGGCGGCGGTCGCAGCGCTCGTCGTCGGCTTGACGTCGAGTCTGCCGGCAGCCCTCGAGGCCCAAGCGTTGGTGGTACCTTTGACCGGTAAGCGCGTGCACGACGTCCAACCGGAACAGCTCTTTCACACGCTGTTCAGCGACTTCGTCCTCGAAGACGACGCCACGACGTACGTACAGACCGGCGACATTCCCGCCATGTGGCTGCGCGATTCGTCCGCTCAAACCATTCCTTACGTCCGGTTTCAAAGGGCGTTTCCCATTCTGCGCGGCCGCTTCGCCGGCGTCATCGAGCGCAACGCGCGAAACATCGCCACCGACGCCTACGCGAACGCTTTTCAGGCGGATTACCACGTCTGGGAACGCAAGTGGGAGGTGGATTCCCTGGCGTGGCCGGTCGTTTTGACCTGGGTCTATTGGCGCGCCTCGCACGATCGCACGATCTTTACCCAAGAGCTGCACGTAGCGTTTCGCAAAATCGTTTCGACGTACGCGTGCGAGGAGCACCACCGGCATTGCAGCAGCTACGCATATCCCTATCGCGTGCCGACCAACCGCGCGTATGCCGAAGGAACCGGAATGATCTGGAGCGCGTTTCGGCCCTCGGACGATCCGGTGCAATATCGTTTCAATATCCCGCAAAACGCCTTGGCCGTAATTGCGCTCCGCGAAATCGAATCGCTGGCGCGGCAGGGTTACCGCGACGAGGAACTGGCCCGGAACGCGGGGGGGCTCGCCGTGCGGGTGCAAGACGGAATTCAGCTCGACGGCCGCTTCTACAACGCCGCGCGAGGGGCGTGGATGTACGCGTACGAGACCGACGGGTACGGCCGCTACAATCTCATGGACGATGCCAACGTGCCCAACCTCACGACGCTGCCGTACATCGATTGGTGTTCGGCCTTCGACCCGACCTATCTCAGCACGCGTGCCTTTGCACTGAGTGCCGCTAATCCGTTTTACTTTTCGGGACGTTACGCACAGGGGCTGGGGAGTCCGCATACGCCGGCAAACTACGTGTGGCCTCTCGGAATCATCGGGCGCGCGCTCACGGCGACGAGCTCGAGGGAAGTCGCCGAAGCGATCACGACCCTGGCCGAAACCGACGGTGAGTCGGGAACGATTCACGAAAGTTTTTACGACGACGGATACTGGCGCTATACGCGCGGTGAGTTCGGCTGGGCCAACGCACTGGGCGCCGAGTTGCTCTTTCGCAGCCTCGCGGGATACGCCTCGACGCAGTTCCTGCCGGGCGGCCCGGTCTTGACGTTCGAGCGCCGCGCGCAAACCCCGACGCTGGTGCCCTCGTTCACGCAGTTGGAGAACACGCGTAAAGTGGTCGCCGCGCTCGGCCGTTTGCTGCACGTTGCGGGTGCGATGCCGCATAAGCCCTAATACACAGCCCGACATGGATCAGGGATATTATCGCTATCCAACGATAGCCGGCGACCGCATCGTCTTCGTGTGCGAGGACGATCTCTGGAGCGTCGGGGCCGACGGGGGCATCGCCGCGCGCTTGACGGTCAGCTTCGGAATGTGTTCCTTTCCGCGGCTGTCCCCCGACGGTGGGTCGGTCGCCTTTATCTCGACCGATGAGGGCAATCCCGAAGTTTACGTCATTCCGGCGACCGGCGGAGTCCCCGAGCGCGTCACGTTTCTCGGAGCCGCGCAAGCCGCGGTCTCCGGTTGGAGCCCTGACGGCGCCGAGATTTACTTCGTGGCCAATCCGACGTCGTGGGACGAACAGACGCGCCCGTTTGCAATCGCGCCCGGCGGTGCGCCGCGGGAACTGAATCTCGGGCACGCGCGTTCGCTCGCCGCGACGGCGACCAACGGAATGGCAATCGGGCGAAACGCCGCCGATCCGGCGCGCTGGAAGCGGTATCGCGGCGGCACCGCCGGCGAAATTTGGATCGACGCGCGCGGCACCGGGATTTTCGAGCGCCTTTCCCTGCCGGACGGCAATCCGACGTGGCCGATGCCGATCGGGGATCGCGTCTTCTTCTTGTCCGATCACGAAGGCATCGGGAACCTCTACTCCTGCGCCCCCGGAGGCGGCGACGTGCAACGGCACACGCACGAAGGCGAATATTACGTGCGCTTTCCCTCGACCGATGGAACCCGAATCGTTTACTCGGCCGGCGGCGAGATCGCGCGCTACGATTCGATCGCCGGCAACGTTGCGAAGCTTCGCATCGACACCCATTCGGCGGCGCCGCAGACGGTGCGCCGATTCGAAGATGCTTCGGAATCGTTGCAGCATTTCGCACCGCACCCCGATGGTACGCGGCTCGCGTTCGTTTCCCGCGGGCAACCGTTCACGATGCCGCTCTTCGACGGCGCGGTCCTCCGTCACGGCGGCGGCAGTGCGGCGCGCACGCGACTGGTCGAATGGCTCTCCGATGGGAAGCGCTTCGCGTGCGTCACCGACGCCGCCGGGTTCGAGCAGATCGCCGTCTACCGCGACGATGCGTCGGAGAAGCCGCCGAAGCTCGTCACCAGCGGCGACATCGGACGCGTGACCGAACTCGCTTGCTCTCCGACCCGCGATACGGTCGCGTTCGCAAATCATCGTCACGAGTTGTGCGTTCTGGACCTCGACGACGGTAAAGTCCGCGTGATCGACTCGAGCCCGCAGCATCGCATCGGCGATCTCGCGTTCTCACCCGACGGGCGATATCTCGCTTACGTGTGGTGGCCGACGCCGGGCACGTCGATCGTTCGCGTTGCGAAGGTTCGCTCCGGCAAAGTGCACGACGTGACGTCGCCGCTGCGCGTCGACCAATCTCCGGCGTGGGATCCGGAAGGCAAGTATCTCTATTTCATCTCGACCCGCGACTTCAATCCAGTGTACGACGCGCTTCAATTCGAACTGAGTTTTCCGCAGGCCGGCCGCCCGTTCGTCGTTACGCTCCGTGACGACGTGCCCTCGCCGTTCGTTCCGCCGCCGAAACCGATCCACCGCGATCACGAACACGATCGCGAGGAGTGGAAGAAACCGCCGAAACCGGTCGACGTCGACATCGATTTCGACGGCATCGCGGGACGGGTACTCGGTTTTCCGGTCGACGAAGGCGAGTACGATCAGGTGATCGCGCTGCGCGAGCGGGTGCTTTTCACACGCTATCCGATCAAGGGCATCAAGCCGACGCGGCGTGAAGATCGGGAAGATTCGGGCGGTGCTTCGCTCTTAGCCTACGATTTCGAACAGCAGCGACTCGCCACCCTCGCACAGGATTGCGACGAGATTCGCTTGAGCGCCGATGGGCGCACCGTGATTTACCGCTCGCAGGAGCGCGTGCGCGCGATCGACGGCCTCGCCGAGCTTCCGGAGGAAGGCGACGAACCGAAGCCCGCCGTCGAACCGGGACGCAAGAGCGGGTGGATCGATCTCGACCGCGCCAACGTGGAGATCGTTCCGCGCGACGAGTGGGCGCAGATGTACCGCGAAGCATGGCGCTTGCAGAGCGAGCAGTTCTGGATTGAAGACATGAGCGACATCGACTGGAAGCGCGTCTACGAGCGTTACCACGCCGTGCTTCCGCGCGTGCGCACGCGCGGCGAGCTTTCCGATCTCATCTGGGAGATGCAAGGCGAACTCGGGACGTCTCACGCCTACGAATATGGCGGCGACTATCGGGTGCCGCCGCAGTATCAGCGCGGCTTTCTCGGCGCCGACCTGGTGTGGGACGAAGCGCGCGGCGGATACCGCATCGAACACATCTACCGCGGCGATTCGTGGAATCGAGACAGCGATTCGCCGTTGGCGGAGCCGGGGCTCGCCGTGCGCGACGGCGACCTGATGGTGGGGATCGGAGGCAAGCGCCTGACGCACGACCTCTCGCCGGATCGTCTTCTGGTCAACACGTCCGGCCGCGACGTGTCGATTACGCTGCGTTCGCGCAACGGCGAGGAACGTACGGTTATGGTGAAAGCGTTAGCCAGCGAAGGTGCGCTTCGGTACCGTGCGTGGGTCGATGACAATCGCCGCTTGGTTCACCAGCGAACCGGCGAACGAGTCGGATATCTGCACATTCCCGATATGGGCCCGTGGGGGTTTTCCGAGTTCCATCGCGGTTACCTCAGCGAGTTCGATCGCAAGGGGCTGATCGTGGACGTACGTTACAATCGAGGCGGTCACGTCTCATCGCTGCTCCTGGAAAAACTCGGGCGCAAACGCGTCGGCTACGACACGCCGCGATACGGCTCCCCGGTTCCATATCCGCCGGAATCGGTTGCCGGCCCAATCGTTGCCCTCACCAACCAATTCGCCGGATCCGACGGCGACATATTCAGCCATTGCTTCAAACTCTATGGTCTAGGACCGCTGGTCGGCAAACGTACGTGGGGCGGCGTCATCGGAATCGAACCCTACCATCATCTCGTCGACGGCACGCTTACCACGCAGCCGGAATTTTCGTTTTGGTTCGTGGACGCCGGCTGGCGCGTGGAGAACTACGGGACCGATCCGGATTACGACGTCGACATCGCTCCGCAGGATTACCGCGACGGAAAGGATCCTCAGCTCGATCTCGCGCTGCAGTTGATGGAGCGCGCCCTCGAGGGCGTCACGGAAGTTCGTCCGGACTTGGCAGCGCGACCGTCACTGCGGCTGCCCACGTTGTAGGCGGCCGTGCTCGGGCGATTGCACCGGAACGCGGCGCCCGCTGCAAGGCTTTGCTGCGATCTCGCTGCGTTTCTACTGCCCGCCATGGCGTACGTCGCGAGCGCGTCGCACGAACCCGCATCGTGGGACACCGCCGAACTTCAAGGCGTTCCATACATTCTCGGCATTTCGCATCCGACCGGATTTCCGTTCTACGTCCTTCTGGGGTATGCGTGGTCGCATTTGCTTCCGGTCGGCTCGGTTGCATTCCGAATGAACGTGATGTCCGGAGTCGGAATGGCCGCCGCGGTTACGATCGCGTATGCGGTTGCCGTCGAAATGGGCGCGTGGCGCCCGATCGCTCTGTTCGCCGCGTTATGGTTTGCGTTCACCCAAAACGTGTGGTCGCACGCCGCGCGTGCCGAAGCGCAAGACCTCGCCATCGTCTGCGAAGCTTTTGCCGTGTACGCCTTCCTTCGGTGGATGAAGGGTCGCGGCGACCGCTGGTTTGTCGCGGCCTTCGCATCGTTCGGCCTGGGTCTTGCCGCGCATCCCAACGCAGTTTGGCTCGTGCCGGGTTTGGTCATCGGCGCGTGGGTCGCCGTTCCACGCATCGATTTCCGTCGGGCCGCCATCGCACTCGCGCTAATCGCCGCAGGATTGCTGCTCTATCTCTACTTGCCGTTGCGCTCGGCGTACGTCGTCGCCCACGGTCTCGATCCGACCCACGTACTGGCGGGAACCGACGGCGGCATCTTTTGGAATTACAACGACCCGCGCACGCCGGCCGGTTTCGTCCGCGCGCTCACCGGCACCGAATCCGACGCCCCGCATTTTTTCCTGGCATCGTTCAATCCGGTGCATCTGCAGGACGCGCTCGCAGTCTTCATCGGCGAGACCACCGGACAGTTCGGTGCGTTCGTTCTCGTTCTCGTCGTCGTCGGCGCCGTAGCCGCGTGGAAGCGCGATTGGCGAACCACGCTCTTTCTCTGCACGGCGTGCACTGCCGCGCTCCTGTTTTCGGCAACCTATCCGAACGAAGCCGACGTCGGACGCTACCGCATCATGGCACTGTGGCTCGCCGTGCCGCTGCTCGGAGCGATCGCACCGGCAGCCTTCCACGTCAACCTCGCGAGCCGGCTGCTGAAAATGGGACTCTTAGCGTTTCTGATTTGGGGCGCGGCTGCGTCGTTCGCCCAACACCGCAGCTTCTTCGCTCACGCCGCCCGGGAAGGCGGCCGTTGGGTGATCGACGCGGTACGCCCGAACGTTGCGCCGGGGAGCGTCATCGTCGTGGACGGTTGGCTCGACGCGACGTCGCTGGCATACGGCGCCTACGTCGATGGTTCGCTGCCGGATCGGATCATCGTCTCCGGTTGGGACTCCGCAAAATTGGACCAGTATCGAGAGTGGGCGAAATCGCGGCACGTCTTCATTTTGGCGGATCCGCATGCCGTAAGCTACGTGCTCGGCGCGCCGCCACCGCAGCGGCTCGATTCCTACCACGTCCTTTTCGAACTAGGCCGATAGGAATCGCGAAAACATGGGCAAAATCAAACCATCCAATGACCGAAAGTAACCCATCCAATATATCGGTCCAAAGATTGCTCCAGACTCATCCAATTTCGAACGCCCAACACCGAGGAGGTATGCCGTGAACCCCACCGAGCGCGCCGACGCCATGGCCCGAGGGTGGGCCGAGACCAGTCGATGGGCGGGGCTGCGACGCCGTTACACCGCCGCCGACGTCGTCGGGATTCAGGGAAGCATCGTCGCCGAGCATACACTGGCGCGAATGGGCGCCGAGCGGCTGTGGCATCTGCTCCAGGAGGATCGCGCGACCTCGGCGCTGGGGGCTCTGACCGGCAATCAAGCGGTGCAGGCAGCTCGCGCCGGCCTCGACGCGGTTTATTGCAGCGGTTGGCAAGTGGCCGCCGACGCCAACGCGGCCGGCGAGATGTATCCCGATCAAAGCCTCTATCCGGTCAACAGCGTCCCGGCGCTGGTGCAGCGGATGAACAATGCGCTGTCGCGGCTGGATCAGATCGAATCGCTCGAAGGGCACGGGGGCGCCCACTGGTACCTCCCGATCGTCGCCGACGCCGAAGCCGGATTCGGCGGCGCCCTCAACGTGTTCGAACTCATGAAGGCGATGATTGCCGCCGGCGCCGCCGGCGTGCATTTCGAAGACCAACTCAGCTCGGAAAAAAAGTGCGGGCACCTGGGCGGGAAAGTGCTGATCCCGACGCAGCAGGCCGTGCGTCACTTGGTGGCCGCGCGCCTGGCGGCCGACGTGCTCGACGTTCCGACGGTGCTCATCGCTCGCACCGATGCCAGCGCCGCCAAACTCATCACCAGCGACGTCGATCCGGTCGACCGCGCCTTCATCACCGGCGAACGCACTCCCGAAGGCTTCTTCGTCACGCGCGGGGGGATGGACGCCTGCATCGCGCGGGGGCTGTCCTACGCACCCTACGCCGATCTCATATGGATGGAAACGTCCGAACCGAATCTCGAGGAGGCGCAACGCTTTGCCGACGCCGTTCGCGGCGCTTTTCCCGGCAAGTTGCTCGCGTACAACTGCTCGCCGTCGTTCAACTGGAAGAAGAAACTCGACGAACGCTCGATCGCCGATTTCCGCGAACGGCTCAATGCGATGGGGTACAAGTTCCAGTTCGTCACGCTAGCCGGCTTCCACGCACTCAACTACGGCTTTTTCACGCTGGCTCGCGATTTCAAGGCGCGCGGCATGGCGGCGTATGCCGATTTTCAAGAGCAAGAGTTTGCCGCCACCCCTCACGGATACACCGCAACGCGCCATCAACGGGAGGTTGGAACGGGATACTTCGACGCGGTCGCCTCAGTGATCGGCGAAGGACGCAGCTCGACGACCGCGCTGAAAGGCTCGACCGAAGCCGATCAATTCTACGAAAACGGCAAAGCCGCTATCGTCGTTTCGTGAACGTCGCCCCCGCCGGGTTTGCGCTCGACCGCGACCTTCCGGCCGGGTTCGCGGAGTTCTATACGGGGTTGCACCGCCGATTCACACCGGCGCAGCAGCGCTTGATCCGGGCTCGGGCCGAACGCCTGGCGCGCGCCCATGCCGGGGAGTTGCCAACGTATCTGCCGCCTTCCGAAGCGACCACCGCCGCATGGTCGATCGAACTGCCGCGATGGTGTCTCGATCAGCGCAACCAAATGACCGGCCCGGCCGACGACGCCGAGCTGGTCGTCAAAATGCTGAACTCGGGCGCTCCCGGAGTGATGCTCGATCTCGAAGATTCGATGGCCAACACCTGGGACCGTCTGATGCTCGGGCACTCGAATATCGTGGCCGCTCTCTACGGGCAGCTGTCGTATCACGACGCCAAGCGCAAAACGACGGTCGGCATCAATCCCGGCAATACCGTCGTGTGGAATCGGGTTCGCGGCCTTCACCTGTCGCAGCAAGGCATTTTCGCGAACGAACCCACCAGCGCATCGCTCTTCGATCTGGCGTTGCTGGCATTTCACCTCGATCGCTCGCGGCTCAAACATCCGCTGTGCGTCTACGTTCCGAAATCCGAAGCTGCCGACGAAGCGCTCTGGTGGAAAGACGTCTTCGATGCGCTCATCTCGGCTAAGGATTGGCCGCCCGGCTCGATCAAGGCGATGGCCTTGGTCGAATCGCACCCGCTGGCGTATCAGATGGAAGAGTTCCTGTTTACCTTGCGCGAGTACATTCTGGGACTGAACTTGGGACGCTGGGATTACATGGCCAGCTTGATCCACTTCAATTTCAACGATCCTCGCTGGCTGCTTCCCGATCGGAATTCGATTCCAACCGACGTTCCGTTCTTCCAGCGGTTGCGCACGCTCTTGCCCGAAATCACGCACAAGCACGGTGCCTTGGCAATCGGCGGCATGACGGCGCTCTATCCGAGTCGCGAGGACCCGGCGCTGAATGCGCGCGCGCTGAGCGTGCTCGAACGCGACAAGAACAATGAAGCAGCGTGCTCGATGGACGGAGCCTGGACCGGCCACCCAGACCAAAACGCCATTGCCGTCGCCGCGTTTCCTTCTCCAAACCAAATCGGCCGCCGGCCGCAGCTCGACGACGAGCATCCGGATCTGCGTCCGGTCCCAGCCGGCGTCGGAACGACGACGCTCGACGGCACCCGCGCCGCGGTGCGAACCGTCATCCGGTACCGCAACGGTGTGCTCGAGGGCAAAGGCGCCAGCCTTCTCGACGGCTACATGGAAGATCTCGCCACCGACCGAATCTATCGTTTGATGATTGCCCAGCGCTTGCGCTTTCCCGGACCTTACTCCCCGTCGTCGCTCAGCGCAACCTTCGACGAAGAGCTCGATCGCATTCTCCACGAGCTCCCTCCGGACGCGCCCGGCGAATCGCGAGAACGCTATCGCGAAGCACGCGATCTTTCCGAGCGCATGATCGTTACGGGCGCTTTCGACCCGACGTAGCCGCGCCGTGAGGGTTTCCCGCATACCGCTCGTCGCCGCGCTCGTGACGCTCGTCGTTCATCTGATCGGAAATCCGCACTACGGATTTTTCCGCGACGAGTTGTATTTCATCATTTGCGGTTTTCATCCGGCGTGGGGCTACGTCGACCAACCGCCGATCGTTCCGCTACTGGCTGCAGGCTCGCAACTTTTCGGACACTCGCTCTTCCTGCTGCGAGCCCTTCCGGCGCTCTTTGCGGCCGCCGGAATGTACGTCACGTGTTTGCTGGTTCTCGAGCTCGGCGGCGGGGGATTCGCTCAAGTCGTCGCCGCGTTAGCGTTTTTGTTTGCCGGCGTGTTGATGAGTTTCGGCATGAAAGTCGGACCCGATATGGTGGGTCTTTGGCTCTGGCCGTTGACCGCGCTCTACGTTCTGCGAATCGCCAAAGGCGGCGATCCCCGGCTATGGTTGGCCGCGGGAGCGGCCGTCGGGGTCAGCCTCGAAAGTAAATACAGCGCGGCGTTTTTCGCCGTCGCGCTGCTCGCCGGACTCCTGCTGACGCCGCAGCGCCGCGCCCTCTGGTCTCGATGGTTCCTAGCCGGAGCCGCGCTGGCGGCGCTCATCGCGCTGCCGAACTTTCTGTGGCAGGCGCATTACGGCTTTCCGATGCTCGAGCTGTTGCGCAACGGACAGAACGAAAAGAACGTCGTCGCTAGTCCGTTGCTATTTCTCTTCCAACAGCTTCTGCTTACGAATTTATTCTTATCTCCGATCTGGATCGTCGGCGTCATAGCGCTGCTGGCTCGTAACGGCCCCGGACGATTTCTCGGGGTCGCCTACGTCGTCTTGATCGCGCTCATGATCGCGATGCACGGAAAACACTATTATCCGGGTGACGTGTACCCGATCGCGATCGCCGCGGGGGGCGTCGAGATCGCGTCGTGGACGCGGCGATGGATTCCGCTGCAAGCGGCGCTTGTGGCCGCCATGATCGTCGCCGGGTTATTTTTCCTGCCGTTTTCGTTGCCGGTCCTCGCCGAACAGCCGATGGTCGACTACGCCGCCTTCGTCGGCCGCGTGTTACACGTGAGTAAAGCGGCAATGGCCACCGAACGCCATCAAAGTGCGGCGCTCCCGACCGACTGGGCCGACATGCACGGCTGGCCCGAGCTGATGGCAACGGTTGCGCGTATTTATCGAGCGCTTCCCCCGGATCAGCGAACGCGCGCGGCAATCGTCACCAGCAACTACGGCGAGGCTGCCGCGATCGATTTCTTCGGAAAGCCCTACGGCCTGCCGCCGGCGCTCTCGGGCCACAACAACTACTGGCTCTGGGGAACTCACGGATATTCGGGCAGCGTCGTCATCGACGTGAACGGCGATTGCGGCGCATCGCAACGGCTGTATCGCAGCGCCCGGCTGGCGGCCCGGTTCGATCCGCCGTGGGTGATCTCGTACGAGCAAGACATTCCGATTATGGTCTGCAGCGGACCCGAAAAGGATCTTTCGACGATCTGGCCCAGCCTTAAGCATTACATCTAGAGTTGCGCACTGCAACCAACCCGCGATCCGGTGCGCGCATGGGGGTTGGTACAGCGCGTTACTCGGTGTCCGGCTGTCTCAAATCGTCGCGTCGATTCAAGAAGAACGCCGGGCCTTCGGGCGCTCGAATCGGCACGAACGTGCGCGGCGGTTGCGAAAAATCGAAACAGTCGGCGGCGGGAGAGTTCGCGCGGGTATCGCTGGCCGCCAGACGAGCAAGACCGAAAACGTCCTCGGCAAACTTCAAAATGCTGCCGTGCTCGTATCGGACGTGCGAGACGTAGTCTCTTTTTGCGTACGGTGAGATAACCAGTAGAGGCACGCGAAAGCCGAGGCCGTCGTCGTCGACGTGCGCCGGCGCAACGTGATCGTAGAGACCACCCCAGTCGTCCCACATCACGAAGATTGCGGTCGTGTTCCAGAAGCGCGAGGTTCCGACGGCGTTCACTACCGAGGTCACCCACGACGGACCAAGGCCCCCGCCGCAGTTCACGTGATCCGATTCTTCGCACGTCGGGGTAATCCAGGTCACGTTTGCGAGTGTCCCGCCGGCGACGTCGCGAAGAAACCGCTTCTGCGGCGTGATGACGTCCTTTTTCCAATCCGGCCCGAAGCGAATGTGGCGAATCGCTTGGTATCCCGACCACACCCCGTCGCCCGGATCGGCAATCTTGCTGGTATAGAAGCGCCAAGAAAGTCCGGCATTGTCGAGCTCGTCGCCCAAGGTAGTGTAGTCGAAGCAGGCTTGCTGCGGATTTCCGTACGACCGGTCTTTACGAATGGTCTCGACGAAGTTTTTTTTCCCGCCTTCGCATCCCCATTCGGGCAGAAACGGCAAATTGACGCTCGACTGCGCCTGCGCCGCGATAATGTATTGGTGCGACACGAAACTCTCGTCGAGGTGCGATTGAAACATGTGATCCGCCAGCACCCACTCGTGGCCCATATCGAAGTACGGCTTACTCTCTCCGTGCGGCACGAAGACGTACTGCCCGTTTCGCGGGCCGCCGAGCAACTGCTCTCCGGCGAAGCCATCCATCTTGCAGTTGGTACCCGGCATTTTGGCATCGCCGTCACAGGCGGCGAACATCGCGGTGGCGGAATGGTCGATGTCGTACTTTGTCGCGAGGCTAATCGGTTTCAGCGCGATCGTCTTCCCCGACTTCATCTTCCCGATCGACACCGTGTCGGCGCCGGGGTAGCCTTGAAAGAGGTTATCGAGGCTTCGGTTTTCTTGAACGACGATGATGACGTGCTGAATCTTTCCCGCAGCTGCAGATGCGCCGCCGGCGCCGGCAACCAGCGGCAGCGCCGCATCGGCAGAAGGCGAGCGTGCGCCGAACGAGCATGCAGTCAGGGCAATGGTTGCCAGCGACGCCGCTAGAGCGCGGCGCGTAGAATCGGATGTCGCCACGGTCGGCTAAGGTTTTTGACCGTCGGCCCCGAGGGCCTTCAACAGCATTGGATAGACGCGATCGGTACGGGCCAGTGGATTCTGGGGGTCGACGATGTCGTGGTTCTCCGGGAGACCCCGTAACTCGACGTACTCCACGCCGCGCGGACGCCACCCGGTCCACTCGAGCGAAATCTGTTGCGTTACCTCGTTGTTCACCGCCGGATCGCACCGGTTCACGATGGTAACGATGCGCACGGCACGCGGCGGTTCGAGGCGCGCCGCCGCATGGACGTCGTCGCCGATAAGCAACGTTTGCGCCAGCGCGCGCGTCGAGAAGCGCGGATAGGCCGTGAGCGGCTGATGCCGGGCGCGCTCGCGCGGATCCCACCACATGAAGAGATTCGGCAATACCGACAGCACGCGCCCGGCAAAACGGCTTACCGAATACGGAAGTTCGAGCAGCGCGAAATCGGGCGCAACCGGGACCGCGACCGCCACCTCCCAATGCTGCGCGACGTAAGCGGCAAGGCTGCCGCCCATGGAAATCCCGAGCACGCCGACGCGTTCGCCCAAACCGGATGCGGCATCGAGCGCTTCGGCAACGCCGCGCACCAGCGCGCCGGCCGTAAGGCCCGCAATTCGAGCGGTCAGACGGTCACGATCGCCGTGCTCGGGCATGCGCGGAACGAACACGTTGACGCCGCGTTGAAACAGTTGCGGCGCGAATGCCGCGTATTGCGCCGGATTGTTCGTGTAGCCGTGCAAGAGCACGACCGCAAGCGGCGTGCGACGTCCGTGCTCCAACAGCGCGCTGTGCGCCGCCGGCAAAACGTCGGCACCATCGAGCGCCATGATGGCACGCGCGCGTTCGAGGCCATCGCCGTAGCTTTGTGCCGGCTTACGCTCCGGAAGAACGAGCGCACTCACGGAGAAAGCTGCGATTCGGCGGGCGCAACGTTCGTGATGATCTCTTGCTGCGAAAACCGCGCGAACGTCCACTGCCGCGCGAGCATTTCACCGGATTGCAGCGCCCTATAGTCGTTCAGGTATGCAAGCAGGTCGCCGGACCAAATCGCCGCTGGAAGGTAGCTTTGCTCGTCCAACAGCACGGTATACCACTGCGACCGATCCGAAATCGAAACTACGGTCAACGCGTAGTACTGTCGCCCAGCCAGCGACACGTTCGGTTGACGCACCACGCGCACATTGCACGCTGCGGAATGCAGCTCGCAGTGGTTGTAGAGCATGCCCCACGTGGGCAAGTTGTCTATTCCGCTCACGCTGCGGCCGTTGTGTTCCACGAATCCCTTGGTACCGTCGTATCCCGAGCGGAAGAACGTTCTCGTGCCGGCCGCCAGAGAGTACGAAAACGCCGCCGGAGGCATCGTACGCAGCCGCAGCATCGACCATGAATACGGAAGGTCGCGTAGATACGAGCGAAAATATACGAGGCCGACGAGCGACATGCCGCTCGCGCCGGGCGGCTCGCGCAGCGCGCGTTCGTACCGCTCGAGTATCCAGCGCGTCGTCCAATCGGACGGCATGTCGGGCATCTCGAAGAGCGCGTCGTCGATTGGTCCGGTCGAAATCTCGTGCGCGACGGCGGTGCCTACCAAACGGTCGCGTTGATAGATGTCTTGCTTTCGGCAGTTGGTTACGGTGCCCGTGCGCACGTACTCGACGCAAATATCGTATCGATCCGGCGCGTATTGGCGTCCGCCGAACTGGTACGTCTTTGGATCGATCAGGAGCGTGCTGCCGTTTCCACCGCGAGGTTCGACGTAAACCCGAAGGTAGCGCTTGCCGCGAATCGTTTCGTCAGGAACGCGGTAGGATTTCATCGGCCAGCGGCCCGGAAGCAGCTCCGCAGCATTGTTGGTAGCCGCTTGCGTCATTACGAATCGCGTTTCGGACGGCCCGGAAGGCCCCGCACCGCCTAGGTTGACCTGGCTCCACGCAACCCTTCCATCGTAACCGCCTTGCACGACGACGTGCAACCGCGGAACGAAGCGCTGGTAAAATACCCTATTCGGCGCTTTCGTAAAAATGCGAACCGTTTGAGCGAGACCGAAGCTCGTAATCGAAGCTTCCAGCGCCGACGTCTGACTGTTTTGAGGCGTTCCACCCCACGCTTTTCGGAAACGCGCCAGAATTCGGTCCGCCGTGAGCTTGTCGGCGGAACCCGCAGCAACGGCGACAGTCGATGAAAGGCACCAAACGGCACAGATCAGTGCCAAGAGTTTCACTCGAACAGACCCTCTACAAGGAAGTGCCGGCACGATTTCCGCGAACCTGGGCTGGATGCCTCGCATTTCTTCGGTTTCGCGCGCGGCCGCAGCGACGCGCTGTTCGTGGGCGACGACGGAAGCCTCGATTCGCTATCACGACGAGGAATGGGGGCGCCCGGTTCACGACGACCGCCGTTTGTTCGAATTCTTAGTGCTCGAAGGCGCGCAGGCGGGCTTGAGCTGGGAAACCATCCTGGGCAAGCGCGACAACTACCGGCGTCTTTTTCTCGATTTCGATCCGGTGCGAGT
>JBAUZB010000162.1:0-12142 GCA_049585095.1 Candidatus Tumulicola sp. | reverse complement strand
GTGCGGGCGGGCGCGATCAGCACTCGGTCGAGACGTGCGCCGGCGCGAACTAAACTCGGCGGGTAAAGTTCGCCGCCGTCGATGATGGCCGTCAGTGCGTGGCGCGTCACCTGCGCGGCCAGCCGCGCGGCCAGGCTCCATCGGCCGGCGTTTCCCTCGAGCGTCACCAGCGCGCCGCGGGGAAATCCGCCGCCGAGCATCCGGTCCAACGCCGGAATGGCGGTCGGAATCACGGTATCGGGCGGAAGCGACCGCGGCGCCGCGATCTCGCCGGCGCTCAGCCCGGATTTGAGAGCCGTGAAGGCTTCCCGGCGGGCTGAAGGCGCGAAAATCGATGCGAGCGGCGCCATTGGAGCCCCAGTTTAATCGAACGTATGTTCGTATGTCAATGGGCCTTCCGCGCCGGCTGGAGCGCGGCGCAGAGTGCCGCGGGAGAGTGGCGAAAGGGATGCTTGCCGCTGCGTGCTGCAAGGCATCGAAGAGGAGCGTTTTCATGATTTTTTTGAAGTCATCTCGAGCCGCATTGGCCGCCGTTGCCGCCTTGGCGATCCTCGCGGGCTGCGGCGGTGGATCGCAACCGCTCAGTCCGGTCGCCGCAAACGCGTCGGCCATCACTTTCAATGCGGCGCCCGCGCTGCACCCGAACCGTGGAAAATCGTGGATGCTTCCGGGCGCTCAAAAACAGCCCAGCCTGCTCTACATCTCCAACTCGGGCACCGCCGACGTAACCGTCTATACGTATCTCAACGGGAGCGGCTTGCTTTTGGTCGGCACGCTTACCGGCTTTTCGTTGCCGACCGGCATGTGCACCGACAGGGCCGGTCACATTTGGATTCCCGACTACAGCGCCGGCAAGATCTACGAATACGCGCATGGCGGCACCTCGCCGATCGCGACGATCACGCAACAGAACGGGCGTCCGTACGATTGCGCGATCGATTCGAGCACCGGCAATCTCGCGGTTGCCAACCAACTGCCCAACGGGCGCTATTCGTATGGAAACGTCAAAGTCTATCCCAAAGGCTCGAAACGCGGAACCACCTACTTCCCGCCCTACGGTTTTCGTTCGGTCGACTTCTTGGCGTACGACAACAAGAGCAATCTCTTCGTCGACGGTCAGGAGCTGTACCAACCGTCGGCGCAGCTTTTTGAACTCGCCAAAGGGGCCAACGAGCTGACGACCATGACGATCGACGGCGGAGCGCTCTACGCGCCGGCGGCAATCAACTGGATTAAGCCGACCCTGCTGCTCGGCGATCAAAACTTTGAAAACAAAGGAACGTCGGGGGCGTACAAGCTCTTCATTTCCGGCTCGACCGCCACGGTGGTCGCCACGCTCACCTTCAGCGGAACGCAGCAAATGTATGGATTTTGGCGGCGCGCCGGCCGGGTGATCGTTCCGGATCACACCGGGAACATCGTGCGCATCTACGATCTTTCCGACGGCAGCCTCTTCTCGAAGTTGACCACGTCGATCTCGCTGCCGTTCGGCGCGGTCGTTAGTCAGAGCACGTAGCGGGCACGTGCGCGTGACGCACTCGTGAGTGTTTCGGCCGACGGTCAAAAACTGCTCGATTTCATTCGTTCGGCGAAAGCCCACAACGCCGACGATCAGTTTTTGGCCGCGTTACTCCGTCAGAACGGGTGGTCCGACCGCCGGATCTTTTCGGCGTTTGCGGCGTATTACCAAGACGCGACCGGCCTGGCGGTGCCGGCGCGAGGAAGCCGCTCCGAGGACGCGCGCGACGCGTTCTTCTATTTGCTGGCCTTCGTCACGCTAGGCATCTGGGCGGTTGCATTCGTGTGGCTCGGGAACGTGCTGATCGATCGCGCGTTCCCGAGCGCGCTCGACTTCGAGTACGCTGCCGAATCGTTCCGCTCCGGCGCCGCCGGACAGCTGGCGAGCCTGATCGTCGCCTTTCCCATTTTCATTTTCGTCAGCCGCGCGATCGTGCTCGAGACGCGCCGGCGCCCCGAATCGCTCGAATCCGGCGTTCGCAAATGGTTGACCTATCTCGCACTCGTCATCACGACGCTCGCGTTAGTCGGCGACGGCGTCTGGTTCTTGCAGCAGTTTTTGCTGGGCGACTTGACGCTGCGCTTCGTATTGAAATCGCTGGTGCTCTTTCTCACCGCCGGCGGGGTGCTCTGGTACTATCTGGGCACGGTGCGCGCATCATCCGATACGGCGGCCGCGCGGGATTCGATCTTTGGATGGGTCGCGGCCGGCGCCGTGATCGTCGCCGTGGTTCTGGGATTCACCGGCATCGGGACGCCGCGGCACGGGCGTTCGCTGCAACTCGACGAGCAACGCGTCAACGATCTGCGCGCGATTGCCGGCGGCATCGCCGAGACGTACCGTGCCGCCCACCGGCTGCCGAAAGTTCTTCCGCCGATCGAGAGCTCGAAGCTCGATCCCGAAACGCTCAAACCCTACGCGTACGTTCCACTCGGACCGACGCGATTCAAGCTCTGCGCCGTTTTCGATGCCAGCGGCGGCGGCTCGACGGATTCGACGTTCTGGAAGCATCCCGCCGGCGAAACGTGCTTCACGCTCGACGCCTTGAACTACACCAACTGGGGTTAGCGGCCTAATCTAGGGTTTGGACGTCGTCGCCGGTTTCGGCACTTCGGCGGCGCACTCGGCGGCGCTGTTCATCACCGTTTTGGCGGCGTCGTTTTCGCGCGAGGCGGTTTCCTGGATCGTCCAGTGCAAGGCCTCGAGCAGCCGCGTCACCGGATTGTAGCCCAGCGCCAATCCGGGAATGGCGGCGAGATTGAGATCGTAGGGATTGGCCGGAAGTCCCGCTTGATTGGGATCGACCATGAGTGGATTCGGCGAAGGCGTCGAGCCGCTGCCGCTCCGCGAGTTCATTTGGTCGGTTTGATTGACCGCGCTGATGTACTCTTCGCCGGAGTGCTGCAGGTCGCCCATCTGTTGGGTCGCGACGAAACCGCCGATGATGTCGAGCGCGGCGTTTTGCGTCGCCAGCGCTTTGAGCAGCTTGGCACGAATCTCTTGCAGTTGCTTGTCGTCTTCGACGTTGCCGGTGCCTTGGGTCAGCGCCGGCGAGTCGAGCATCTTCTGCGTCGCGATGATGTTGTTGGCGATCGGGCTGACGAGATTTTCCATCCCGAGTAGCGCCATGTTTTGCGACGCCGTCATCGTGCCGTTGGCCGAATCGCCCGACATCGTTACGCCGCCGTTGGGTCCGGCCGAATTGCTGACGCTATTGTCGGCGCCGTTGAGTGCGTCGCGGTTGTAGCGAAAGAAGAGATCCGGACCCTTCTTGATATTCTGATCGTTCTGCAGCATCATCGCAATCGCGGGCGCAATGTGCTTGTGCAGCTCCGAGCAGAGCGGCCGCGTGATGATGTGATAGATTTCCGGCGGCGGCGTCGCATTTTTCGGCGCCGGCGTCGCGGCGTTGGCGACGGCCGAGGTTGGGGAAGCCGGTGCGATCGCGGCCAGCGCCAGGATCAACACCGCGGGGATTGCTTTGTGCATTAGGCCCATACTACTCCCCCAACGCCCGTCCACGCCTGCCTGTTACGGTGAAGAACCTCCCGTGGCGCCCACCGCCGCAGGCATGGTCATCGTGCCGGCTTGTGCCACGTTGCCGTCGTGCGACCAAACGTACTCCTGCCCGCTGGCGTGAACCGAGCGAGCGAACTGCGCGTTCCACGATCCGGCGCTCGACATGCCGCGCAGGCTTGCAAGCGGGATTTTCATGGTGACGGTATAGCCGCCGTCATAGGTCGCGCCCGAGGCCTGGAAGGCCGGCGCGGTTCCGCTAGACGCGGTTGCGCCGCTCGAGCCGTCGGGGCTTGAGACGAAGCGGTAGAGCGGCCCGCTCGTTCCGCTGGGTTGCAAGTCGATCCAAACGAGATCGCCGTCGCTCTTGCCGTCGACGGGTTGCGCCGAAACGATGCGTTCTTTTTGCGCCGCGTCGAAGCGCACGTAGAGATACTTGCCGTCGGTCGTTACGCGCGCGGTCGTCGACTCGTCGGCGTCGCGCGTTTGGGTGCTGTTCCACGAAAGCTGGGCGATTGCTGAGGGATCGAACGCCGTATCGTCGGCGCGAGGGTCGACCGACGGTGCGGTGCTCGCGGTTGGGACGTCGATGGCAGAAGCCGCCAATGCGGGGAGCGCACCGGCCGCAAGCAATGCGGCGGTCGCAGCGATGATAATCCGTTTCACGTTAGATGTGATCTCCTTATTGACTTCGAGTGACTTTCCCATGGCACACGCATAGTCGAGTCTGACGCAATGTACGCGGCGCAAATGCACGGAGTTTCATGTGCCAACGTATTGACACGTTTACGTTCCCTTCTCGGCACCGGCGTAGAAAATAACTTTGAAAATTGCCTGAGGCACGGTGATGAGCGCGTTCGGATTTCCGTACGCGAGATAGAATTCGGCGTGACGCGTCAGCAGGTGGTAGGCAACCGTAATGTTCGAGCACGTGCCCACGCAGTCGCCGCCTCCGTTAGGATCCGGCGGATAGCCGACGACCCGGCGCACGCCGATGCCGAACGACGAATTCGACGATATTTGGTAGGCGTAGCTGACGTTTTCGAACCATTGAATGTTGGGCGACGCGTGGGGAAGCCACTGCGCCGTGTCGTCGAGCACCAGGGTCAGCGCTCCGCGGTTGCCCACGCGAATGGTCGACGAGCGATACCACGTATCGAGCGTGCCGTTTCCGTAGTGTCCGGTGTTGTAAGCAAAGTTGGTCGGCGTCGACGACGTGCCGTGATATGGAAAGTTGCCCGGATTGTTCGTTTGCAGCCCGCTGTGATAGGTGAACGAAAATCCGGCGTTCTGGGAGACTGGCGTGAGCAGTCCCAAGCCGGTCATCGGGTCGTTGAAGCGCCAGTAGTTCGAGCCGGAAAACAACTGCAGGTCGAGCGCGCTCTTGGTGAGGATATCCAGCAGCAGCGAGTTGTCGCTCTGAGCGACGCCCTGCGTCGGGCCTTGATAGCGGTCGACGAATCCGGCAACCCCGACCGCATCGAGAAAGCTCGACGGCGCGAAGGTCCAGATTTTGGCGCTGTAAAGCGCGTATCCGGCGATGCCCGGATGCGAGATGAAGCCGTCGGCTGGATTGTAGTACTCGCCGAGCTTGCGAATCGAGCCGAAAAACCCGAAGCTTTGATTCGCCCAGCCGCCCCCGAAATCGTAGCGCTGGGCTTGATCCGGCACCAGCACGTTGGTTCCCGAATCGCTGCCGTAGTTGAAGTACGCCGAGAGGTGCTTGAGATCGCTATACGCGATGCCGGTGGTGAAAACGTCGTCGACGAAGGCGTCGGTGTTCACCGACACGCGTTGCGAGCTCAGATACCAGTGCTGATCCGGCGACGAATAGTTCAACGCGCTGGCGATGTCGCTGCGGCCATCGTCGCCCAGCGCATCGAAGGTCGCAAACGAAAACGGGCCTTGCTTCCCTTCCACCGCGTAGCCTTCGCGCGGCGTCGGAATCGCCGGGGTGTAGAGTTCTTGAATGTTCGGACACGCATCGCAGTTGAACTGACCGTAAAAATTCGCTCCCTGCGTAAAGAAGGGCCGGACCTCATTGTAGTAGCGCGCGTAGACCGTCGGCGAAATCGACTGCTGGTCGAGTTCGACGTTCGAGTAATCCGGATGAAACGTCGCGACGAAGGCGGCGGTCGGGGTGATCGGAATCGAGAGATCGGCACCGACGCGGCTGGTCGAGCCGCCGATGGTCTTCGACGCTGCCTCCACGAGCGCGTACGTCGCGAGCCGCGGTTTGGGCCGCGACGGCCGCACGTTGACCAGCGGCATCGTCATCGTACCGGCGCGCGCTACGTCGTCGGGATTGTTTTGGGTCGCGTCGTACGACCACACTTGTTGTTCGCCGGTAGCGTGCACGTAGCGCACGAACTGCACCTTCCACGGGTGCGACGAGCTGATGCCGCGCATGATTTCGAGCGGGATTCGCATCGTCACCGTGTAGCCGCCGGCGTGCGTCGCTCCGAAGGATTCCCACGTCGGCGTATAGCTCGTATTTTCCGACGAGGTTTGATAGTGCGTCCCGTTGGGCGTGGCCTGAAACTGGTAGAAGTAGCCGCTGGTCCCGTTGGGCCAGAGATCGATCCACACCGCGTCGTCGTTGCCCTGTCCCACGTTGTTGGTGTGTTGCGCCGACGCGATTGCTTCGTGCTGCTGCGCATCGAAACGCACGAACAGCGCTTTTCCGTCGGTCGAAATCGACGCCGCGGTGACCTCGCTTGCCGGGCGCTCTGCCAGCACGTTCCATCCGAGTTTTACGCCGGCGGCCTTCTCCCACGCCGCGACCGGCGACGACGGGTCGATCGGCGGCGTAAACGCCGGCACCGCAATATGCGGATAGCCACTGAGCGCACGCGCCGGCTCGGCCGTCAAGGCCAAGATGCACGCGATCGTCACGACGATCCGGTTCACGGCAAAATAGCTCCGCTGAGATCGGAGCGCGCGTGGGCGCGGAGGGTCGTCGCATCCAGCGGCGTGCAGGTGTGCGGTTCGCGCCCGCTGCAGAGGAGCGTGCCGCGCAAATCGGTCCCGCGCACGTCGGCGCCGCTAAACGACGCGCATCCGATACTCTCGCCGCCGTTCGACCAGCTTCCGGTGTTGCGCGAACACACCCTAGCGCCGCGAAGGTTGGCGTTGCGCAGGTCCGCATCGTTGAAATCGACGCCTTGGAGATCGGCGCCCTGCAGACGCACGTTGCTCGCCTTCGCGTCGCGCAAATCGGCGCCCACGATCGCGATGCCGTGCAAGTCGCGTCCCGCGAGCGTCGCGCCGCGCAGGTCGCACCCGACGCAGGCGTGCAGCACGCTGCGCGCGTCGGCGTCGCTGACTCCGTCGAGGGTGCCGCGCAAGTCGATGCCCGCCATCGACGCTCCGTCGAAACGGGCGCCGGCGATCCGGGCGCCTTGCAAATCGATGCCGGCGAGTTTCGATCCGGTAAAGTCGGCGCCGCGCAAATCCGCATTATGAAAATCTGCGCCCGTCAAATTGGCGCGCTGCAGTTTGGCATTCCGCAGGTCCGCACGGGCGAAATCGGCGCCGACGTACGACACGCCCGAGAGGTCCGCGCCTTGCAGTTGGCGGCCGGCGAAGGAGCAGCCGACGCACGACGACGGCATTCCGGTCGTCACGCCGAGCAGCAGAATGGCGGCGGCGAGCGCTATTTTCATTGACGAACGATCTCCTTTGCGCGTAACGCGAGCGCGGCGAACCAGAGCCTCGTGCCGTGAGGCCTTTCTTGGGATTGAACCAGCGGTGCGGCTCGGCCTTAGATGCTTAGCGGGTCATGGGTGCGGGCTTGCACGCGACGAAAGGTCGGTGCCGACGAATTTTGCTCTCGAAAGGTCGACGTGGCTCAAATCGACGTCCCCCAGATCGCATCCGTTGAACAGTGTGTTCACCAGAACGGTGCCGTTCATGTGCGCATCGCCGAAATCCACGCCGGTAAACACCGAATCGCTGAGGTTGGCGCCGCTCAGGTTCGCTCCTGAAAAGTCGACGCCGTTGACGTGAACGTGGGTGAGATCGAGACCGCTCAAGTTGGCATGGGAAAAATCGCATCCGGTGCAGGTGTTGAGAATCGAGCGCAGTTCGGAAGATCCGAGCTCCGCGCGAGTGAATTGACAACCGCTCATGGTCGCCCCGGTGAAGTCCGCACCGGTGAGATTCGCACGCGTGAAGTCGCATCCGGTCAAGTGCGCGTTGCGGAAGGAGGCGCCGTGCAGATTCGCGTTCGTAAAGTCGACGCCGTTAAACGTGCCGCCGCCGAAGTTCGTTCCTTGCAGGTTGGCCCGGCTCAGGTCGCTGCCGGTAAGATTTGCGCCGCGCATATCGCGCCCGGACCAGTTTACGCCTTGCAAGTCGCAACCGTTGCAGGTGCGAATCGAACTCGCATCCGCGACGCTTCTCGCCTCGGCCGCCTTTAAGGCCGCCGCTTGGGCGATGGCGGGGATGCCGATATCGATTTGCGGGATGGAAATCGACCGGCCCGCCACCTGCACGCTGGTCGAGGACACGTGAACGCTGGTTGCCGGTACGTGAACGCTGGTCGCAGGCACCAGCACGTCGGTCCCGGGAATCTCGACGTCGACCGCCGGCACGTGTACGTGGGTCGGCGGAACGTGCACGTGCGTCGCCGGCATCTCGACGTGCGTTGCCGGAACCTGGACGTGCATCGGCGCAACGTGCACCTGCACCGGCGCGACGTGGACGCTCGGTGAGGGCAGCGGCGTCGCTGCGGACTGCTGCGTCGCCGTGGTTTCGTTGGTCGCGACCAAGCGCTCGTACTTGATTACTTCCTTAGTCTTGGCCGGTTGGCTCGGCGTCGTTGCGACGGCTTTGGTTTCCGGCGCCGCGGATTGAATCGATGCGGCGACCGAAGGTGCGACGAGCTGCATCGCAAACGCCAGTGCGCCGACGATCGCGATCGTGGCGGCAGCCGGTCCGAGCGATAGGCTCGTCGCTGCGTTGCGGCCGGCGCCGAGAAGACGCTCGATGCGTAAAGAGATGTGTTTACGCGTTGCAAAAACGCCCGGTGCCGGCATCGGGCGATGCGGCCACGAAGCCGTCTCCGCCATCTTCGCGAGGCACACCGCATACGGGCGCACCATGCCGGTTGAGGCGAGCACCCAATCGTCGCAGGCCACTTCTCGCTCGAGATCGAGTTGCTGCCCGACGAACTGCACGCCCGGGTTCCACGCGAACAGCGCGATCGCGATGCGTTGCAATCCGTTGGTCCAGTCGTCGGCACGGCGCAAATGAGCCAGCTCGTGCAGGCTGATCTGGTCGACTTCGTTCTCCGAAAGCCGCTCGAGCAACGCGCGCGGAATCAAGATCATCGAATCGAAGAGCCCCACCGCAACCGGCACGTCGATGTCGTCGCTCACGCACAGCCGCACCTCGCGCGAACCTTTATTCGCGCGGGTCCAGCGGGCCATGGCGTCGCGGTATTCGACCGGCAGCGGAAGCGCGTCGCGCTTGAGCTGCTCCAGACGGAAGAGACCGATGGCCAAACGCGTCAGCGCCAAGCCCGCCAGCACCAGCCAAATGCCCAAGATTGCCAGGGCGACGGGAAGCGGGAGCGTCATGCGGAAGCGTTCCGGGAACCGCGGCGGCGCGGCAGCCGGTTCGACGGAACTCGCGGCGGAATGTGCGGCGGGAACCGGCGAGCGCGGATGAACCGCGTGCGTTCGGCCGGATGGAACGGCGGTGAGAGCCTGCGTCACCATGGGAATGGGGACTCTCACCGCCGTCGCGGTCATCGCCGGTGAGGACGATGACGGCGTGAGGAACGGCAGCGTCGTCGCAATCGGTACCACCACCGTTGCGACCAGCGTTGCGCTCCACACGATGTATCGCGTCGCGGCATTGAGGCCGGGCCACGCGCGAAGCAGCAGCCAGACGCACACGACGAGCAGCGCGTCTTCCCATAGGGAATTGATGGCAACTGCGGTGACCCCGCTCGCGGCGGTTGCGAGGGCTTGAACCATCGACGCGCTCACGGGGCGCCCTCCTCGTATTGTTCGATCAGCGCTTTCAAGCGCATCAGTTCGTCGTTCGACGGGCGTTCGTTCTCGATCAATCGTAATGCCAGCGAACTCGAACTGTTTTCAAAGAATCGTGAAAGCAGATGCCCGACCGCGGTTTGCGCGGCGGCCTCGCGCGCCAGCAGCGGGCGATAAACGAACGCCCTGCCGGCTTCCTCGTGCGCCACGTAACCCTTCTGCTCCAGAATGCGCATCGTCGTGAGCACGCTGTTATAGGCAATCGGGGGCGGCGGCAGCGCCGCGGTCACTTCGGCGACGGTGGCCTGCCCTTTTTCCCAGAGCACTTCCATGAGCCGCAGCTCCGCTTCGGTGAGCGTTTTCGAACGGGTACGAGCCACGGTTGGTGCCTCCGAACAGGGATCTCTTAATAAGTTAGTTGCAAGTCTAGCGCAAACCCTACCGGCTGTCAACTAAATTCTTAGGAGACGTCTCCCGCGTTTCTCATGGGGGCCTGCGGGAATGCGAGAACCGCCTGCCAATAAGGGGTGGCTGATGATGAGAATGCGGATGACGGTGCGCCTCTGCACCGCGATGATTTTTGCCGCGCTGATGGCGGCCTGCGGCAAGGGCACGCCGCTGACCAGCGGAACCGCCACCCCTCCGCCGCCGTTCGTGCCCAAAGTCACGAGCGAATACGCCATCCCCACGGCATCGAGCCAGCCGGCCGGAATCGCCCTGGGTTCCGACTTCAATCTCTGGTTTACCGAATTCGGCGCCAGTAAGATCGGTCAACTCAACACCCTGGCAAAATTCACCGAGACCGTCACCCCGACCGCCAGTGCCGGCCCCAACGGCATCGCCTCGGGCCCCAACAACCTCGTATGGTTCACCGAAACCAACGTTTGGAAGATCGGTCAGATCACGCTCGGCACGACCCCGACGTTCAACGACTTTCTTCTGCCCAATCCGGCCGCCCGTCCCGTCGGTATCACGCTCGGCTCCGACGGCGACATGTGGATTACCGATCAAGGCATCAATGCGATTTGGAGAATCAATCAAAAGGGCGTCGCCGCGTCGTGTAAGTTGGGCGGCAACGCACAGCCGCTCGGCATCACCAACGGCCCCGACGGCGCTTTGTGGTTCACCGAACCGGGCACCAACAGCATCGGCCGTCTGCCGGTATCGAAGCTGTGCTCGGCGCTCGCCGAGTTCAAAATTCCCACCGCCAACGCCGGACCCGCGGGAATCGCGGCCGGCACCGACAACGCCCTCTGGTTCACCGAACGAAACTCGCGCAAGTTGGGCCGGATCGCACTCACCGGTCAGTTCACCGAATATCCGCTCCCCGGCGCGAAGACACCCGACGCAATCATCCAGGGTATCGACGGAAACTTCTATTTCACCGATACCCTCGGCAATCAAATCGGGCGCTTCCTCTACAAGAACCAAAAGGTTTCGTTCTACGGGATTCCGACGGCGAATGCCCAGCCCACGGCGTTGACGCTCGGCCCCGATTCGCAAATTTACTTCACGGAACCGGGCGACGATCACCTCGGCCAGTTCAAGTACTTCTAAAGAAGCTAGGGCGCGCCGGCCTCATCGCCGATTTCTGCCAGCGTTGAAACGGCGGCGTTGCCGGCGCCGATGAGAACCCGGCGCGAGCCGATTTTCACTACGTGGATGCTGGCGTGCTGCGAGAGCATCGTCGACTCGAGAACGTCGGCGATGCGGCCGCTCCCACCGTGCGAGCCGCGGTGCCGTGCCAATCGCCGCGTCAGCGCGTAGAGCGCCCCGAGCGCAAGCGTCACCGTGGCCAGCGAAAGCAGATACTTCAACCAGAAACTCCAGGGCATTTCGTCGTTGCTCCCGCGGGGTGCTCCCGACGCGACTAGTGCCCCGGCCGTTCCCAGGGTGAGCGAAAGCGGCATCGAAACCCCGTACCGTTCGCTGCGTCTCGACGACGCGGCGTTTTTGGAGAGAGCGGCCCGTCCGCGGAGGAGGTTTCTAATATGCTTTCATCGCTTCGCCGCATAGCGGCGATTTCGATTGGTGCGTGCACCCTGGCCGTTGCCATCGCCGCGGCACCAGCCGGGGCGTCGCCTCAGCAAGCTACGCTGCAAAGCTTCGTCGGAACCTGGACGTGCATTACGCACGGCAACGACAATAAGACCTATCGCGAAACCGACGTCGACAGCATGTACGGCAACTGGCTGAAAATCGAATCCGACTATCCGGCGCAAAACGGCGCGCCGGCGGGAACAGCCACCACCTTCGTCGGCTACGACGGCAAGCACGGGCACTGGATCGCAACCGGCGTTGGTACCGACGACAGCTACTTCACCAGCTACAGTAAGTGGCCCAAGTTCGATGGCTCGAAATGGTACGATGCCTATCCGAACGACCACGGCACGGCGACGTTTCAAATGCCCACGAGCACCAGTTACACCATGCAGTCCGTAACGCCGAACGCAAAGGGCGTTATGAGCAGCTCGCACTCCATCTGCACCAAACACTAGTGGCCTAACGGTGCTTCACCACGTCGACGTCCACGTCCGGAATTTGGAGGCAGTAAGCGAGCTGTTCGACGCTTTGGCCGAACACGTCGGGTATCGCCGCCGTCCGTACG
>JBAUZB010000161.1:0-16205 GCA_049585095.1 Candidatus Tumulicola sp. | reverse complement strand
GCCACATAGTGCGGAAAGAGAAAGGCGAGCAAGTCGCCGGATTTGGCCAGGAACGGCTCGAGCGCGGGATCACCTTCGATAAATGCGGCGACGGCTGGGTCGTCCCCCGTCAAGGGCGCAAGCTCGGTGACGTAGTTCGGATTTCTGAGAAAGCGCACGTCGAAGAGCACGTCGAGATCGGCCGGCAATCCGAATTTAAAGCCGAAGGCCACGACGACCACCGACAGACGCACCGGGCGGTCGGAAGCAAAGGCAGCGGCGATGCGCTCTTTGAGGGCGGCATGCGTCAGCGAACTCGTGTCGATCACCACGCTGGCGAGCTCGCGTAACGGCGCGAGCCTCCGGCGATCGGCGGCGATGGCTTCGCGCATCGAACCCGCCTCATAGAAAGGATGGCGTCGCCGCGTCGTGCTGAAACGGCGGACCAGAACTGCGTCCTGCGAGTCGAGAAAAAGCAACCGCGCGTTGTGATTGCGAATACCGTCGTCGATCGCCGCAAACGGATCGCCGAGGTTGCCGCCGGCACGCACGTCGAGCGCAATCGCGACGTCGTGGATGCCGGCCTCCGCCAGTGAGGCGATGGCTGCGTCGAGCAGCACGGGAGGAAGGTGCTCGATGCAGTAAAAGCCCAAGTCCTCGAACGATTTCATGGTTTGGCTCTGGCCCGCACCGGATGGACCGGCAACGAAAACGATACGTGGCGGATTCATATGAAGTTTTTCTCACCCGAGCGCGCGAACGCGCTGATCCCCAAACTCACGCCGTTGCTCGACGAGTTGCTGGCAAAACGCCGCGAATTGGCGATCAAACTGCTCGAGTCCGACCCAGCTCTGCACCAGCATGCCGAGCAACCCCACACCCCGCGATTGGCGGGCGTGCGTTCGCCCTTTCCTCCGCCGCGGTTTGGCGAGCTGAAGCTTGAAATCCACCGCCTGATCCATCGCATCGAGTCGCTCGGATGCGTGGTGAAGGACATCGACCTCGGACTCATCGACTTCCCGTCGAGCCGCGCCGGGGAGTCCATCTACCTCTGCTGGAAGGCGGGGGAGCCATCGGTCGCTTATTGGCACGGCACCGAGGAGGGTTTTTCCGCGCGTAAGCTGTTGCCGGAGTAATCCTCTTAACCGACTGAAGCGCTCGCCTCAACCGGAACGAAGTCCTCGGCGAGCCCCTGCAATCGAACTTCGCCGAACTCCGCCGTGTAGGCACCGCTCTCGATGCCGGTGATTTCACCGATCTCCGGAACCTCGGTGAGTTGCGGAATCTTGGCTCGAATCTCATCGGGAATCTTCACCCGGTCGCCGATCGCGAGCGTTCCCTGATCAAACAGGCCGTTCAAATTTTCGAGCAGCATCGGCAAGGGGATACCATAGTCTTCGCTGACCGCGCCGATCGTATGCGTTTCGCTGATGGCGCAGTTGGAGCAGCCGCCGAGATGAAAGCGCGCAAAAACGCGGCGCGCTCCGGCGTGTAGCCGAAACGCCTCGTCGACGGTCATTTCTGGAGTAAAGTGCTGGTTGCTCACGGTCGGGTACGAGTCTCCTCTTCGCCATAATGGCTTGGTGGCCCCATCGAGTTGCACGCGCGTGGGAAAGGCGCTGGGGAGGCGCGCCGGTAAGCCGGATTCTGTCTCGGCGACGGATCGCCGAGGATGGCCATCTATCTGGGGTGTGCGTTACCGCACACCTCGGTGCGACGTTGCTCGTTCGGACGGGCGGTCCGCCTCCTTCGAGGATCGAGCGGTCTTGCTTCGAGTGGGGTTTACCCGAGCCCGCGTCACCGCGGCGCTCCGTGAGCTCTTACCTCACGATTTCACCCTTACTCCTCGCCGAAACGAGGGGCGGTGTGTTTCTGTGGCACTTTCCTTCGAGTCACCCCGACAGGACGTTATCCTGCACCCTGCCCCGTGAAGCCCGGACTTTCCTCACCCTTGCAGGCGCGGCCATCAAGCACGCTCCCCGCGTCACTATACCACAGTCGCGGAACGGCTATCGGCCCGCCGCGACGGTCGCTTCGGAGCAATGACGACCAGCCGGGACTCACTATGGTTCTTAATGAGAGGTTTACAATCGGTACGCCATAAGTAGGCAAGGCATCCCTTCGGTTGCCTACTTTGCATGGAGGGAGGCACTACCGCACCGAGTAGTACACCGTGCATCACCCTTAGCGGCGTATATAACTCGCTGTCCATGAACGCGCCGATCGCGTTGGCGCTCAGCAAGTAGCCACAATGGCTCTACGTCGCCGATCTGAACAACGATCGGACCCTATTCACGTATCACGGCGTCTTTGTCAAGGCGTGGACCACGGACCTCGGCGGGGTCGCGCACCAGCCGTGGGGAGTAACAACGGGACTCCCGGAAACGTGGAATTTTTTAGCGTCGGCACTGCCGATAACGGCAGCGCGACCGGCTACGCTACCGGCATTTTACAAAGCGATCAATTTTGCGCCTTCGACAAGAAGGGCGATTTCTTCGTCGACGGTACGGCGTTTAGCACTCAAGCCGGCGGGGAGCAGATCGCATATCTCGCGCGATGCTTCGTCAACTCGCCCGGCCAGGCACTCGTGAACTCCGCCTTCGGGAAGGTAACGGGAGGGGCTTGCGGACCGCTCACGTTCACGTCCCTGGCGCCGTACACGCTGACGAGCTACCCGTCGACAACTGACGCCGTCTACCAGCTCGCGCCGGCCAAAGGCTCCACCGGCCTTCTTTCATATAGCCGACTACGGATATAGCCGACTACGGCGCTAGTGCAGTTTTGGACGCTCCAACGTTCGGCGGTGCCGTGTCTACCTACAACGGCGTAAGCGGGACCGTCGGCGTCACGACGCGTCCAACGGGTCAGTACTAGGGACGCGCGAGTCCCCAAAAAAAAGCGCCGTAATACAGGGCTTCATGGTGGAGGCAAGGAGACTCGAACTCCTGACCCTCACGCTGCCAGCGTGATGCTCTACCAGCTGAGCTATGCCCCCGCGACCCGCCCGTATTCACGCCCTCACACTCGACTCCTCCGGTTTGCGCTCCCGCACCAGCGCTTCGAGTAGGGTTCTCATTTGAGCGGACGGAAGGCCGAGCCGCGCGGGGATGTAGCTCAGTTGGTAGAGCATCTGCTTTGCAAGCAGAGGGTCGCCGGTTCGAATCCGACCATCTCCACCAGAGTAGACTCGCATGCACTATGGCCGAACGAGAAACTGCGCTGAGCGTCGTGCGAGTTTGCCCGACGGTGCATCAGTGCGTGGCATGAAAGCGAGGCGGATTCATTCATGAAAATTTCCTACTCGGCCAAATACGTTATCATGATATCGGCGGCCGTTGCTCTTTTCGCCGGCTGTACGAATGGGGGCGGGTCGCAACTTGCTCCAACGGGCGGCGCGGCTGCGCCGAACGCCGCTCATCAAAAAATGGCCGGCAACCACAAGGTCGACCTCTCGCTAACGCTGGTTACGCCCCGTGGCGTGAGGCCGAACCTTCAGCGTGAGATCAAGAACGCGAAGCAGATCGAGCCGAACTGCTGCGCGCTCCAGAAGACTCTGATCGTAACCGACTCGTTCGGCGGTTCCACCTTTAGCGGCGCCGTTTACGCGTTCGACTATAATACCGCCGCAGCGCTCGGAGCGCTGCCGGCACCTCCCGAAGGATTCTTTGAACCGCAAGGCGCCTGCTCGGATAACGCCGGCGACTTCTACATTGCCAATACGGCCGCGTCAACCATCGACGAGTACTCGCACAGCGGGACCTACATTGCCACGATCTCCGACGAGGGACAATACCCGGTCGGCTGTTCGTTCGATCGTTCGAGCGGCAAGCTCGCCGTTTCCAACCTCATCGACACCAGCGAAGGTCCCGGCAGCATCTCGATCTTTAGCGGCGGCGTGCTGCAGAACACCTACTACCCGCCAAACATGAGCCGCGTCTACTTCCTCGGCTATGAAGGCGGCACGGGCACGTTGTGGTTGGACGGCTCGGATTCGTCGGGCGTCTTCCAATACGATTCCTTCAGCGGCGGCTCGTTCACGCCGGTGCCGATTACCGGCGGATCCATCGACTTCCCCGGCGCCGTTATGTGGTCGGGTAAGGTGAAGTCGATGGTGGTCGGAGATCAGGGCACATCGACGTTTTACCAGGTTTCCGATACCGGCGTCATCACCGGCTCGACCGTGCTGCAGTGCACGCAACAGTCCAACTTGTGCGACATCGCCCAGGCCACTATCAAGGGCCCGGGCCTCGTCGGACCGGATGTCGCTTCCGAGGGTGCCGCCCGATTCGCTTTCCCGGCAGGCGGCCCGCCGATTCTGACCTACCCGGCCTCGTACATAGAGCCGATCGGTTCGGCCGTCAGCCCGGATAAGTCCGGTTAAGGCGGTAGCGCAGACGGCTTACCGGCCGACGACGCTTTCTTGGCGAGGGCGGTCGACGGCACTCCGAGGAAATCGAGTTCCCGGCTGAAATCAGCGGGGTCGAACGATTCGGGCAAGTTCTCCAGCGCCCATGTCGCCCGATCCCGGTGGCCCAGGACGCCGAGCCAGTGAATTACGTCGTCGCGCATCATGATGTTTTGGCCGCCGGCGATCTGCGCGATCCACGTGGACCACCCGTAGGTTGCCAAGTGCAGATACGTCTCACCGGAGTTACGAACGTCCAACTCCAACCCGGAACAATGAGCGTTGCGCGGTAGGCCGTCGTTTACTTGCGTCCAGGTGCGCGCCTGCACGTCGAGCATCCAGACGCTCGATACGGACGCGCAAAACAGTTTCGCGGCGCTCGGCGTGCCGGTCGCAACCAGCGCCACGATCGCGTCTGACGGGCCGCCCGCAACATCGAGTTCAGTCCAGCCCTGACCATCGGGCGACGTGAATATCGACGCGCTGCTGTCGCCCTGCGTGACCGCGGCGTACACGCCGGTCTGCGTTCCATCGCTCAGAATGCCGATACCGGCGACGTATCGCGCGAAATCGCTGCCATCAGGGAAGCCCGTCGGGGGCGTCACGGTAGCATCGGACGTGTCGATCCGCCAGACGTGCGACGTGCCACGCGCGCCCACATAGATGCGTCGGCCGTCGACGGACGCGAGCGCACTAACCACGGATCCGCTCGGGAGCGGAGCGTTCGCGAGGTAGTCCCAGTGCGGACTTTCGAACGATTCGGATGCGAACAGACCATAGATATCGCCGGCCCCATTGCCCTGCAGGGTCATGTCGAAATACGCTGCCAGAGCCAAAAGTCTCTCACCGGATGCGTTCGAGTACTGCGGCTGCGCGATCGGGGCATATGGTCCCGCAATCAGCGTAGCGCCCGCCGTTGCGACGCCCGCGTGCGCCGTTCCGATGGCGAGGGCGGACGAATCGACGTTGAAGGTGGCCCGAGCGTCGTCCCACGTCGATCCGTAACTCGCGCCAAAAGTGGTAAGCGCTGTGTTCGATCCACCCGGGAAGACCATCGCCTGCCCGTCGGTCAGGGTCAGTGGAGAAACGACCCTCCACGGGCTCGACGAACCGTTTGAAAAGCGGCGCGAAGAAACGTTGGCGTTGTCCTGGAGCCCTCCGCCGACGAGTCCGGGCACCGTCGAACTAACGCCGAAATTTCCCCACGTAATATACCGGCCGGACGACGAGTAGAACTGCAAATTCGCCAGGCCGCGATTGAACTCGCCGTCCCAACTGGAAAGATTTGAAAAACTCGCATGCGCGACGCCGCCGTCGCTCGCTTCGTAAAGCGTGCCGGATTGGCCGAAGCGGTAGCCGTGCTTGTCGTCATGGTTGCCTCCGAATAATTGGAACGTCGCGGCCCCGTCGACGGACAGCCAGGGTCCCAAGGTCCAGCCGAAACAAACAACGTCGGCGTTTCCAGGGTGGACGACGATCGCCCCGGTGTAGCCGTTCTGACTGTGGTCCACGATGAATCCACCGGTGGCAACGTTCGTTGCCGGGCGCCGCTGCCACGTGCGGCCACCATCGTCGGTGCGTAGGATCGCTGTGACCGGCGATGGGCCCGCCGCAGAATCGTTAGGGTCAAAGTGTGACGCCCCAGCATAGGCACGCAGTTGGGACGATGGCGCGCAGGCGAGACAGAGAAAGGCGAATTCGTTCGGAAGAGGATTCGGCATCGTCGCGGCCTGCATCGTCAGGATGCCGGTGGACACCGACCACGAGCCGTAAAACAGCGCATTTGGTGCGGCGGCAATCACCGTGCCGTCGGCGGACACGTCAACCGACCGGACGTTGAGGCCCGCGATCGGACCAGACGCCTGCTGCCAGTCGTAGCTGCCGGGAACGGTGAACGGCAACCGCGACCACCACAGACCGGTCGTCGTCGCAAGCAAGATCGCGTACTGCGAAGGTTCGAGAACCACTTTGTGCACCGCACCGATCCCGGCGGGTAAAGCAACTTGAAGCCACGGCGCCCAGAGCGGCGCCTCCTGCGAGATATCCGTTTGATAGAGCGCGGCGCCGCTTGTTTGCGCCGACGAACCCGCGGCGAAGTAGCGCTGGTGCGACTCCGGCAGGTACGCCAGCGACGCTATATCGCTGTCGGGCCAGTTCATGCTCAACGGCAAACCGATGCCGCCGGCGCTCAGGAGCCACACGCCGCCCGTGTCAGATGCCACCAGCAGGTTCGACGTGTCGATTTCGATGGCGTCGTTGGTGTGCCCGGCGGTCCACGCGGTACTGCCCACGGATCCGTTCAAAATACCCAGGCGATTGAAAAGGGCCCAACTAATCGCCATGAGGCCTCCGTCGTGTCGAGCCGGCGACCAGACGGGTGTGCCACTCCAGGATGGTCGTCATGACAAAATGCTTCTTTGGCATTGCACACCCTTCCGTAACGTGCTCTATTCGTCGTTCAATACGGGGCAGCACGCAATCATTCCCACGGAACGCGAGCGTCGTCGCTTGGATCGTGCGGCCGGGAAAGAGAAGCGCCGTGCGCGCTTGCTTGCGCGCTTCCGCGGGCGGCGGCTTTGGTTGAAAACTCGCACGTGTTCGGTGATTGCAATCATTTTTAAGAACCAGTGCGACATGGCGTACCATCGCGGAGGGGATTCACTCCAACCGCGGAAGGGCTTAACGCATCGCCTGGAGACCCAACCGAGTCGAGGAGTGACCATGAGGCAACTCGCGGCCTTACTTATTGCCGCATCCCTGACGGCGTGCAGCTCCCCGGCGACGCAGAACGCGCTCACGCCGGGCATTCTCTCGGGCGCCGCACATTCGCGCGGCGGTTCGACGCCGATCCAACACGTCGTCGTGATCATGCAAGAGAACCGCAGCTTCGATAATTTGTTTCACGGCTTTCCCGGCGCCGACACCGCAACCTCGGGGCCGGGGCATGGCACGAAGTACGTGTTGCAGCAGGTGCCGCTGACATGGACGTGGGACTTGCGGCACGATCATACGCAGTTTTTGGAAGATTACGACCAAGGCAAGGATGACGGTTTCGACGCTCAAATTTCGAAGTTCAAGAGCGGTCCCGGTTGCAGCGACCCGATCAACCATCCGGCGTGCTGGGCGATCTACAACACTCAGCGGTTCAAGACGATGGCGTATTCCTACGTGGAGCAGTCGAAAGTTCAGCCGTACTGGACGATGGCGACCCAATACGCTCTCGGGGACCACACGTTTTCGTCGAACAGCGGGCCAAGCTTCGTTTCGCACCAATACCTGATCGCCGCACAATCGGGCCACTCGTCCGAAGTTCCTAAGGGACAACCGTGGGGCTGCGATGCGGATCCGTCGGTTTACGTCGAAGTGCTGAAGTACGGCCAAGCGAATCCACCGGTTTTCTCGAAAGCCACCGGTTACGAGGTGCCGGGACCATTTCCGTGCTTTACGTACCCGACGATCGCGGGGCTGCTCGACGGTGCCGGCATCACCTGGCGCTACTACGTCGAACCGCCGCCGAATTCGGGCTCGAACCTTTCGGCTTTCGAAGCAATTTCGCAAGTCTTTCACGGCCCCGACTGGGCCAACGTGGTGCGTCCCGACACGAAAGTCCTCGACGACATCCAAGCTGGCCAGCTCCAACAGGTCTCGTGGGTGATGCCGAGCGGTAAGAAGTCGGACCACGCCGGCCGCGACTCGGGTGCGAATGGCCCCGATTGGGTGGCCTCGATCGTCAACGCAATCGGGGAAAGCAAATACTGGAACAGCACCGCGATCATCATCATGTGGGACGAATGGGGCGGCTGGTACGATCACGTTCATCCGCCGCAGTATCCCGACCCGGTGACGCATGCCCGCGAGGGGCTGGGCTTCCGCGTGCCGTTGATCGTCGTTTCACCATACGCGAAAGCAGGCTACATTTCGCACGCGCAGCATGAGATAGCGAGTACCGTGCACTACATTGAATTTATCTTCGGGCTGGGCAACCTGGGTCTAGCAGATACGCGCGCCGACGCGTTCGACGATATGTTCGACTACTCGCAAAATCCGCTCCATTTTCAGGAGATTCCGACGAAACTCAAAGCCGAAGACTTCATAAAACACCCCGATGACACGCCGGCCGACGATTACTGACGCATCGTGAAAATGAAACTGACGCTCTGCTCCGCTTTGTTGCTCGCACTGCTGGCCGGCGCGAAGGCCGGCGCGCAGACCATCGAAAGCGTGAAAGCCGACTGCGATCGCGCATGGCTCGGGACGGATTGGCCCTCCGTCGTCGTTTCGTGCGCTCCGCTCGCCGACGAGTTCGAGAGTTACGGCGATTCGAGTTCCAAAGAGATTGCAGCGCTCTGCCGTGCCCGAGTTTCACTAGCGTATGCGAAACTGCAACGGGGCAAGCTTTCGTCCGATCAGCGTCGGATGGCGATCGCCGATCTCGGACCAGCGCTGGCGGCCGATCCATCGAAGGAAGGGAACGCGGGGCTGGTTGCGCGGGCTAAGGCGCTCAAACAGCTGCTGCAGTCCTCAACCTTCGTCCGCGACGCCCCGCAATCCGACGTTTTGGCGGAAATCAAGTAGGCGCTTCAAGACGCGGAAGCTACCGAACGGCAATGTCGTAAGCATAGTTGTTTTGGAGCTCGGTGTCACGCCCTTTGATCATCTGGATCGGCGCAACGTTCCCATTTGCCCCCGCGGCGTAAACGGTTATCCAGCTCCAGAAAGCCAGGTCACTGACGTACATATTGCCGTTCGCGTCCACGGCGATGCCGGACGGCTCGATCAGTTTTGTCTTTCTGCCGCCAATGGTTCGGACCGGGCTAACGTTGCCGTTCGAGCCCGCGGCATAGACGGTTACGTCGAGCGCGTCGTAGTTTGCAACGTAGATATTCTTGCTGCCGTCTACGGCGATGCCGTTAGGGCCGGAAAGTCCCGTATTCGAGCCGCTAATCGTCCGTACCGGCGTAGCATTTCCGTTTGCGCCCGCAGCGAAGACCAGCACGGAGTAGGGGCTGTAATTCGTAACGTAAATGTTCCTCCGGTCGTCGAGGGCGATACCGAACGGGACCGTTAATCCCGTGTTCGGCCCGGCGATGGTCCGGATTGGCGTCGCATTCCCATTCGCACCTGCTGCGTATACGGTCACGCTGGGGTTATTACCGCTGGGACTCCCGTCGTTCGCCGTGTTAGCTACGTAAACGTTACGTCTCGCGTCTACGGCGATTTTCTGCGGATTGTCCAGACCGGTATTCGGGCCGGCGATGGTCTGGATCGGCTCGGTATTGCCATAGGCGCCTGCGGCGTAGACCGTCACGGTTTCGTCGGTGTAACTCGTAACGGTCGTTGCGTACACCCTGTGTTTAGCATCCACGGCGATGCCCTGGGAGAAGCCAAGCAGCGTTTTCTTCCCGATGATCCGCTCGACCGGCGGGACGTCGCCGTTTGCATCGAGCGCAAAGAGGTCCACGCTGGACCTCGTCCCCGACCCGGTCGAGGCTGCCACGTAAATGCACGCTGAAGAAAGGCACGACGAAGTCGCCGCTACGGACTGCGCATGAGCGATGGACTGCTGAACAACTCCTGGACCGACGGCGGGTGAACCGCCGCCGCAAGCGGCAAGCGTGAGCATTGCGACAAGCAAGATCGCGTTGGTCGTGACGCGGCCAAAGGATGATTCCATTCCAATAACCTCCCTCGCTGTATTATCTCGCTGGCGTCTCTTTCCCGTGTGGCAGGGCGAAGACGTACAGCCTACCTTGAGCATCCGAGGGGTAGAATTTGTCGGCGCTGCCGATGTAGAGCCGCCCGTTGACGACGGTCGGCGACGAACTGACGATCTCGTCATTGGTCGCGCCGCTCCAGATGTTGGTGCACTGGGACGAGCCACACCGGCCCTCGGGCCACGCGAGGACTTCGCCGGTGTTGCGGCCGGCATAGACGACGCCGTGGGCGACCGTCGGCGACGACACGACGGCGGCCTGGAAACCGCTCCCGAAATCGCTCCACAGCGGCTTGCACTGGGCCGCATCGCAGCCGCCCGCGGCGTAGACGTCGAGACCGTCTTCGACGCCGATGTAGACGTGTTTGCCCGCCACCGCCGGCGATCCGTTGAAAAAGTCGCTGCTGTTGGCTGCCTGCCAAAGCGGCTTGCACGTGCTTTGGCCGCATCCCTGAGCCGAAAACGCCGCAACCCCGTGCTGCGAACCGATATAGACCGTCCCACCGACGACGGCGGGTGACGAATCGAATATCGAATACCCGAGCGTTCCTCTCCACAGGGGCGTGCAGGTCGCCGAACCGCAGCCGCGCGCCTTGAATGCGTACATGTAACCGTCGTCGGAACCGATGTACACGATCTTGTCGGCGACGGTCGCCGTCGATTCAATCGACCCGCCGGTCGCCGCGGTCCACAGCGGCGAACAGGTCGGCGCGCCGCAACCGTTTGCGTCGAACGCGTAGAGCTTTCCGGCGTACGATCCGATGAAGACGGTGCCTGCGGCGACCGTCGGCGAAGATTGCAAGATCGAGTCCGTCCCCGCCAAGCCTTGCCAGAGCGGCGGGCAAACGTCTTGGCCGCAGCCGGCCGCCGAAAAAACGTCGAGCTTTCCGTCGTTGGAGTTGAACGACGTTTGGGAGCCGATGTAGACGAACCCATTGGCAACCGTCGGCGAATCCATGATCTGCGCCAGTGACGTCGATGACCACCGCGGCGTGCTGCACAAACTTTGGCCGCACCCGTTCGCGTCGTACGCCCAGAGCCGGCCGTCGGTCGATCCGATGTACGCGACGCCGTTGACGACGGCCGGTGAGGAGTAGTCGACGAGTTCGCCCAGCTGGTCTTGCCAGGCAAGCTGCAGCATCGGCGCGTTCTTCTTGGTCAGGATATTCTCGAAGGGATTGACGCCGGTGTGGTGATCGTCGAAGCGGAACTCGGGCCAGTTCACGATTTTGCCACCCGAAACGGCCGCATTGCGTCCGCCTGCAGAGGGAAGTGCGCCTCCGGTGTTACTGCCTTGGCAGCCGCTTAAAGCGAGCCAAGAGAGCGAAGTGATTGCGAAGAATGCAACGGAGCGAGCGTTCATGTCGTACCTCTCGGGCGACAAAAATACGCGGGAAATGTGAAAAATTGCTGAAACGGTCTGCACTCGGGCGCGTCATCGTCAGCGCGATCGGCTCGGCGGATACGCATTGCCGCCCGTCGAATCGCCGGGCATGATACGGGACAAGCCAACGTGGATCGCCGTCAATGCCGTCGGTGCAGCCGCGGCGCTATTCATCCTGATTTCGTGGTCGGTCCTTCCGTCGGCTCATCCCTTGTTTCCACGATGGTTCCTTCTGACAGACGCGGCAGTTCTTTTCGGTCTGTTCGTGTACAACATCGTTCGGAGACTCCGCGGCCCGATTCAGCCGACACAGTGGGCGCGTAACAAGAGTGACTCTTCGCGACCCTAGCTAGCAACCTAAGAACAAGCGGAGCGAGATCGATGAAGGCGCAAACTCGTTCGTAAAAAGTGGGGGCGCGAGTTCCTGAGTTGTGTCATCTCTTCGCTCGCTCTCGTCCTGACGGGAAGCGGGTGCGCACGAGATAGCGCAACTGCATCTTGGTCAGAATGGACCTTTCAGGCCCCGAGAGGATGGCACACGGCCACTCCAAGGGGCCTATTCAGCCTGTTCCCTCGTCTTCAGGATCGGCGTTGGGAGTCGCCTGATTCGAAGCAAATGATATCGCTGCAGATTGTCGGGGGCACGCGCGGCACGCCGGGGCCACTTTGGCCATTCCAGAAGGCCGTTAAGGAAATCATCGTTTGTCACGGTAGAACGGCGTTGCTTGTGCAGTTGCGCGAGCCCTTTTCGTCAGTGATGGCTGCCGATGGCGTGAAGATGCAAAACCATGGGACGCGCGCGGTTGTCTGGTACTATTACCCTCGGTCAGGGCCACCGGAACCGGAAGCAGAGGCTTCCATTAGATCCATCTGCCCTCGTGGATAATAGTTCTTGCGTTCCGCTGCTTAGAGGCGGGAAAGAGTGCGGATGAGAGTGCGGAAGAAGCGGCAACGCGATTCGCAAACGGTCCGTACAGCGGGAGAAGCAGGTGTAAAACATGTCATCGATATCTCGTTATCGCCCCTTAATCTGCGCTTCCATCGCACTTTTCTGCGCATCTTGCCAAGCCGATCGAACGCTCGACGACGCGGCCACCATCCCCAGTGCCGTCACCTACGCGGTCCGGCCGGCAGCCGGATCCGAGAAAGTGATCTACAGCTTCAAGAACGGTGCCGATGGTGCGGTGCCAATGGCGGGCTTGATTGCCGACGGCGGCGGTAACTTGTACGGGACGGCCACAAATGTAGGTGGAGTCGGCTCATGCAATATTCACTGTGGCGTCGTTTTCGAACTGTCGCCACCAATTAAGCCGCGTACAGCGTGGAAGTTTAGCAGTCTCCACGCCTTCACCGGCGGTGCAGACGGAGGGCTTCCGAATGGCAACGTCATCTTTGGACCTGGCGGTAGCCTGTATGGGACCGCAAACGTCGGTGGAGGGCATACAAAGTTCGGCGCCGGAGTAGTTTTTCAGTTGAAGCCATCAGGATCGCGTTGGACTGAAAAAGTACTTCATCGTTTTGGCGCCGGCAAGGATGGAAGGAACCCTCACGGTGGCCTGGTAGCGGACGAAAACGGCAATCTCTACGGCACGACTTCTGGTGGTGGAGCCCTGGGCTGCACTGGTGGCTGTGGTGTCGTTTACGAACTATCACCCGCAGCTCAAGGCGGACTTTGGACGGAAACCATCCTGCACACATTCGGCGGTGGTGGCGACGGTCTTATACCGATTGCGGGCCTTGCTATCGATCGAGCCGGCCGTCTTTTTGGAACGACCCAGTACGGCGGGCATTACTCTCAATACTGCCAAGGCGGTTGCGGCTCGGTTTTTGAGCTTACGCCGCCGTCGTCATCAGGCGGTCAATGGACGTACGCTACTATTAATCGGTTTGCCGGGGGCGTTCCGGGCGATGGAGCGCTGCCGTACGACCCAGTCGTTCTTGATAACGCCGGCAACGTCTACGGAACGACGTTCATCAATCAAGGGGCCGGAGGCGGCACCGCCTTTGAGTTGATCCCGTCGAATCACGGAGAGACGTGGACGGAAAACGTTCTCTACCGCTTTCCAGAGTCGAGCAGCGATGCCGGGAATCCGAAAGCCGGATTCATTTTCGACCGCGCCGGCAACCTTTACGCGACCAGCGAGGAGGGTGGGACGGGGTTCCAAGGCACTATCTTCAGGCTCATTCCTCCGGCGATCCTCGGAGGGGCATGGAGCGATGCGGTTCTGTTTAGTTTCCGTGCCGTGCGACACGGCGCCACATATCCGGCTACGAACCTCGTATTCGGAGCCGGAGGCCTACTTTACGGAACGACGCAATACGGCGGAACTGGATCGTGCGTATTTACGAGGATCAAGGGCTGCGGCACCGTTTTCGAGTTCAAGCAATGAAACGTAAATGAAGAGGTCGTTCTCGATCCCGCAGTTCGTCGTCTATCTGGCAGGCTTTTTGGTTGCGGGTGGGCTTCTGCTGGGTACGAAGCCGAGCACCCCCGCCATTCTAGCGACCTTTGGAGTGATCGCCGTGCTCACGATTATTTACGCGCAGATGCAGACCACCGCCGATCGGAAAGCCCTTGACTCTAGCGAGGATGGGGAAGGTTCGCGAGCAGAGACTCATCGACGGCCGCGGTGAGCTGTTCGACAAAGAAAAAACTCTGACGGAATCAGAGTCTTACGATACTGGGCCATCCTGGGATCGAACCAGGGACCTCATGCTTATCAAGCATGCGCTCTAACCAGCTGAGCTAATGGCCCGGGCGAAGCCAGGGTTATAGCACGTGGAGTTGTCGCACTCCTACCGGAACCGCCGTCGCGCCGCTAGAAATGAACGCGAGCGCGCCGTCTGGAAACCCCTTATGCCTAAAGGAGGCACTGCCATGAACGCTTTCGAGTATCGCGCGCTCCTCGCGGTGAGTCTTGTCTCCGTCGCATCGCTTCTTGCCGGGTGCAGCGGTGGTACTACGTCACCGGCGATCCCGGTAAGCTCGTCCCATTTCACGAGATCGAATGACAACACGGACGGCATTAAGATCTGGGCGGCGGCAGACCAAACCAGCGAGCTATTCGCCCTATCGCGGGGGGCAAAGCTCGTACTCAAAGTTATTTCCACCGAGGGTCAGGCGGTTAAAGGCGGCAATCCCTTGACGCTCAAAGCCGACGGGAAAGACTTATTTGTGACCGACCTCAGCGGAGGCAAAGCCGGCGTCATACAGGAGTACAAGGACGGGCTCTTCGTTCGCGCCTACTCACCTGGATGCCCGGCTTCCCATTGTTCGAATTTTACGGGTTCGCTGAGCGACACCGTCGTAGACAAAAGCCACGTTTTCGCGATCATGAGACAAATCCAGTACCAGCTCGGAAACGAGACCATCAGCGGCTCCGGGTACGAGTACTGGCCTAAGGGAAATCCTTCGGCGACACCCGTCGCCGTGCTTTTGAGCAGTGATTGTTCGGCGATCTGCTTCTACGACGCGGGCGCTGAGGATAGTTCCGGGAACCTCTGGCTTCGGGACTATGGGTCAGGCGGTTATGGCGTCGCGGAAATAACCAATCCGACTTCCAATCCGGGCATGAGTCAAGGCTTGCCGCTCGACACCTTCACGATAAGCCATGGCGACATCGCGGGCTTCTCTATCAGCAACGCCGGAACGGTGCTCAACGTGGGAGATTCCAGCCATAAGATCTACCAATACACACTGCCGGTGAAGTTCGGCAACTCACCGTTCAATACGATAACGCCGTGCGTTGAAGGATGCGATCCGCACGGGTTTGGTTTTAATAGTACGGACAAGCTCATGGTTGTCGGCGACGGTACGTCCAGGGGATGGCTCGATATCGGCCAGGTCTCCAACAATCGTTGGAAGAAGGTCACCAATCCGCAGTTTACCGTTCCTTTTAGCTCCGCGGTGTATATGCCGAGCGACTAGATTAGCGCGATCCACTTCTTCATGATCTCGTCCTCGTTCTTGAGCTGCTCCATGAGGAGGGCCTGGAGCGCTTCGTGCTCGCGTAGGAGTTCGGCGCGTTCGGCGATTTCGAAATCGAAGGCGGCGTGCTGGGCGGCGAGTTGTGCCTTCTGATCGTCGGTGAGGTCGTTGTCGGCTTGAGCGGCACCGCGCGAAACCGGAATGACCGATCGCGGCGCCGCGGCACCGCGATCGGAACGGACGGGGACCAGGGGCGCGATCATTCAGTGATCGATTGGATGAACTTCTTGGTGATGCTGTCGTCGGCTTTGCGCTGCGCCATGTCGACGTTGCGCAGCGTATCGATTTCGCGCATGTTTTCGCTTCGCTCATTCATCATCTGGTCGAAGACCTCGGATTGCATCTGCATCTGCTCTTGATTTTGAACCTCGGAAGCGTAGATGCCGAGCTGGAACGTTTCGTCTTGAGCGTTAAGCGCATTCATCGCCCCGTTTTCGACGCCCCCGACGCCGCCGCCGAGGGCTCCCCCGAGCGCGCTACCGAGAAGTCCGGAGCCGGCCCCTTCGAGGATTGGAAGCAAAAAAGCCATCGTTGTCTCTCCTTAACTGGGTGGGGCAAATCAGTTGTCGTCGTCGCCGGCGAGCAGTCCGCCGTAGTCCGTAACGTGTTGCTGGTATTGGGGCGGCTGCGCCGGCTGAGCCGGTGCCGGAAGCGACGGGTAGCCTTGGGCCTGGGATTCGAGCGCTCCCAGCGAGGCGATCAGCGTGCTCATCTCGGCGATCGCGGAGTCCTGCGG